>NZ_NPDM01000007.1 GCF_002812085.1 Leptospira levettii | reverse complement strand
GGTAAATGGAGCGTATTGGGTGGCGGGTGGATTACCCCACCCAGTTCGATACGGGCGGGGATCTATACCTTCTGATTCACTCGTTCATTATTTTTTTCATGACAGTCACCAAACGACTACCTAACGGAACCATTTCCACCTTCTCCCAACCAAGTCGAGCATACAGATCGACAGCAGTATCGGAAAACAAATACAGTTCAGAAAATCTCCTTTGTTTTGCCAAAAATTCCAGTTGTTCACAAAGTAATGCACCATACCCGTTTCGTCGCATCTCAGGAATTGTATATACCAAACCTAACCAGTGTTTATGAATTTTAAACTTTGGCTGATGGTCCAAAAGACCAACATGATGGTAAATACCTCCTGTTGCAATTGGAACGGAATCAATTGTCATAATAATCTGTAACTGTGTTTCATCACTCAGCACCGATTTTATCTTAGCAAAAGATTTATCTAAAGGAATTTTCCACTCTTCATGATACCAATTTGTAATGAGTGAAATTAATTCATGATCATGAGAGGACAGGATTTTGAACTCAAATTGACTCACAAACTTAGATTTAACTCCTAATAATGATTCATAAATAAGATGAATCAATGAATTCTCGAAGAAACTGAATTCATTTAAGGTATACTTTTAATAACGAAGATGGAATTGCATGTAACTATAACCTTCCATTGCCGACTGACCATGGTTAGCATATGCTGGGTTGATTGGCAAATATCCAATTTCGATTGTTTCCTTATCTAATCCTAAATAGTAAAAGGTAGCAGCAGAGACAAGCATAAGACCCATTAAAATCACCATTGGTCCAGCTACCAATTGCCTATCCCTTCGATTTTCTGTTGGCAAAGTTCCTGCAATACGTTTTAAATTTTTTGCTTTTGATTCTGCATTATCGATCACTTGATTTTGTGTGGAATACCAAAAAAAGAATTCATTTGGATTATTTTCATAAAAGGATCTAATCGCAATCGCATTTGTCAAAGTTACTTGAGATCGTGCTCCCGAATAAGCTTGCCTAGATGCATAATTTAAATATGCATAACTTGCATAAAATAATAACGCACCATACAGAGAATAAGTCGTAAAATCTTTATAGGTATGATCGAGAAATACATTTTGTTTATTCTTATAATATACGTCAGACTGACCTTCGCGCATTTGAACATCCAAAGAAGTTTCTTCGTTTTCGATTGCATCAATAGAACGAAAAGCATCGACATATCCTTCTTTTGATAATCGGAGTCGGTTCATACCTGCTGGTATGGACAACCGCTGTATCGGTGTTTTTCCCAAGTATTGAATCCCTAAGTAAACATCTGATTCAACATTGGAAGTGACTGAAATATAAGAACTACTCAACTTTAAAGAAAGTTTAACATCGACTTCGAATTTTTTCCCTTTTTCAAGAATGACTTCCGACTTATAAGGATGAAATCCTTCTTTAAAAAGAAATAATGATCGTCTCCCAATTGGAAACTTTTTCTCGGCAAGTGGAGTTTTTCCTAAATAAATTCCATCTAAATAGACTAAGGCACCCTCTTCTCCGTTTGCAGTCAAACTGAACGAAGTTGTCTCTTTTCCTTGCAATTTTTCTTTTATGGATTCACCAAGTGGACCCATTTCTTGGTATGCCCGGATTACGGACGTTTGGTGCTCAAAAGGAATTGTTTTCCCTTCATAATCATCGAACAAATAAACTTTCGTACGAAGTGAATTCTCAATCACTTCGTACGAGCCAAAAAGAAGGTAATCACAACCATATTTAGATGCAGTTCCATATACCTCATCAACACGCAATGGCTTTTTATCCCACATCTGTTTGATCGCAATCTTGATATACCGGGGATCTTTTTCAGGAGAAACTTGTTTTTTCCCGATTCTTACATCTTCTAAGTCTTTTTCGTCGCTTATCTCTTTCTTTTTTCTTTTTACATTTGGAGACTCTGAATCAATTTTTTCTTGTAAGGTCAACACAGGATTTTCACCAAAAGAATGATAAATGATATTCTTTCTAGGATATTCTACAAGTTTATTTTCTAAATTTCTAAGTTCAGAAAGTAAAACGGAAGGAATTCCTTTCATTAGATATTCTTTACTCGCATCTTCCTTAATTGCAATAAAAGGGAAAATACAAAGATTTCTACTAGATTCAAAAGTAACTGCACCTTTGTAAGATTGACTAGGAAAATTATAATACTCATCAATGGAAAATAATGGGAGAGTATTTCCAAGTAGTCCCATAATGAGCAATGCAGCAGAAATTTTATGTTTCATGTTTTTGATTGCGGGACCCCAATGAATAAACCAAAGTTAAAATAGCGATGATGGGAAGCAAAACGGAAAATGGAGACTTATCGAAATAATCTTTTGAAAATGAGATTTGTTCCCCCAATCCTGGCCCCGTGTCACCTACCGAAGTTTGGATTCCCAAATAAGAAAATAGAGCTGTCGTCATGACAACTGTAGGTAATCCAGAAAAGAATAAAAACTGAAACATACTCCGAAGCGCAGGAAGATAATGTAGAAAAATCAGATGAAAAGGTTTTGCACCAAAACAGAGAGATGCCGCAATATATGGACTCGTTTGAATCTCTCTGATTTTCGCAGTTAGTGATTCGTAAACCACTGCCCAATCAGATACTAAAATTGCGATCATAATCGACACTGGATTGTTTGGAAGAATACTGATCACGATTAATGCAGACAATAAGGAAGGAATCGCAAGTGAAACAGAAACAAAACCCGAAAGAAAAAAATCAGATCGTTTTGGAAAAATCAAAGTTAATGTTGAGACCAAAAAAGAAAATAATATCGTGAGTAATCTTGCCGGAACAACGATGAGTATTGTTGACATCGATCCATAACAAAACAAAGCTAAATTATTCCTCCCCAATCGATCGGTTCCAAACAAAAAACCATCTGAAAAGAAAGGCAAATTATTATTGGTTAGATCAACATAAGAAGGAACCGGTAAACTTAATATCCCCCAAACTATTGTTCCAAAAAACAAAATACGAATCGAATTAAGGAGCATTTCGATACTCCCCAGAGAAGTAATTCTGTAAATGGTATCCAAGTCGATTTAAACTATAAAACAAAATCCCTGAATACATAAGTAATGTTGATAACAAATAAGTATCCATAGACTTTATGGAATAATATAATGATTTTCCAATTCCTGGAAAAAAGAAAATTTCTTCAACCACCATGGCGCCCGATAACAAAGAACCAAAATCCAATACCAAAAGTATAAGTGAAACAGGTAATACTTTTAGAAAGATTTCAACCCTTACAATATAACTCCAAGGATAGGATCGAGTCAAAAGTAATTGAACATATTTAGATTTAGATTCTTTTCTGACTTCTGGCAAAAGATACAGTGACAATCTAGCAAAAATTCTAGAACCTAACGTAATACCTGGTAATACAATGAAGTAAGTGCTTCCTGTTTCATATCCGCCTGGAGGAAACCACTCAAGTTTATAAAAAAATACAATTAATAGAAGTATTGCGACAATAAACACAGGTGTTGATAAAATAAAATTGGAAATTGATTCAACAAATACATACAATTTATCGGAACGAAAATAAATTGTCAGCAAAGCCAATCCAAACGCAAATGTAGCGCCAAATAAAATACTAAAAACTGCTAAATGGGTAGTAGCAAAAAAACGATTTGATATATGTCCATAAACAGATTCACCATTTTGCGTTTTGCCACCATCTTCCAATAACAACCGTTTCCAGAATTCTATATAAGAAGTTAATGTATTTTTTTTAGAAGTTTCGACATTGGAAATTCCAGAATCTGCATACAAATAGGATTTATCCTTTGTATGAAACTCTGAGACAAAACTACTAATCATTGACAAAAGTAGAAGGAAATACAGAAAACGGAAAACTTCCGACTTCACAGAGTTAACTTTTGGAAAGGAATGCCTTTTGGATTTCTTCGAAGTTTTTGGCTTTAATCAGTTTTTCCCTTTCCTCAGGGATGTTTAGAGTTTTTGCAATTAAAGCTAATGTCTTAATGTGATCTTGAAATTTGTTTTTAGGAACAATTAACATGATAAAAATTTGGACAAGGCCATGGTCCAAAGCATCAAAATCGATACCGCTCGGTGCTATCGCCATTGCACATTTTAATTCATTTACGTAGTGAACGGAACAATGTGGAATCGCCACTCCACTTCCAATACCAGTAGACATTGATTTTTCTCGGTTCATCAAAGAAGAAACAGTTTCCTCTTCATGGACTGCATCTAACGTTTGTGTGGCGACCATATGTGAAATCATTTTCCGAATGGCATCTTCTTTCGTTGACGCTTTAAAGTCGAAAATGATATTTTTAGGATCCAGAATCTCCAGAAGTTGATTCATTTGGTATTACTTACTCCCACATTTCCAAACTCGACTTATTTTCCAAGAAAAACCCTTACAAATAAAGACTCTATCAGAAAAAAAACGACCACTACCCATATACCACTTATACCCAATTTTCCTACAAAAAAAGCAATTGGGAGTAAAATTAGGAAACTGACAATTGTCACATAAAAAGAACCATAAAAATTCCTTCCAGGTGCTAATTGAATAAAAAAGGCCAAAGAAGCATAGGACAAGTTCCAAGAATATCCAGTTAACCCTACACCAATTCCCCAAACAAAGAACAAAAGGAACCAAGCCAGAAAAAAACTAAGAAGTATGGTTCGGCGAAAAGAAACCCATGCAACACTTACTAACAAAAATATACCTAAACTTTCTGCAATTGATAGGAAGAATTTTGAATTTGAGATACCTTCCGAAATCCAAGGTAATGATATTGGAAGTAAACTAGTTTCAATGGGTAAACCAACACTAGATGCCAAAGTATACTCTGATCTTAATTGATAACCCATTAAAGAAAATGATGAATCAAATATATATAAAAACAAAATTACTAAAATGGAAATTGGGAATCGTAAGGAATAATGTTGTATTAAAAAAAAGTGAGCCACAAAAGCAAATATCATAGAAACTGATAATAAGATTGGGTTTAGCCATGTTGTAGGGATAATCAATAATATGATTAGTAATTGCGAAATAAGACCGATCCAATATGGAGTTTGTTTATTGCGTATGCATACACCTAAATAAAGAAACGTAAGAATTGATGCTAAAACAATTGGGAGAATCGGAAACGGCGTAACAAAAGCCAATGAATACCCTAAAAAAATAATGAGTGTTAAAAAATAAAATAGATCAGCAAAAATTTCTGATGATTTAATCCCCCAACTATTTTCCGAAAGAATATAAAGGTTTTTTAACATCATAAATTTTGTTTAAACAACCTCTTCGATTCTTTTTCGAATATCAATCCCTGCTGGGCAGTAAACTGTACAAATTCCGCATGTAACACACTTATCTTTATCGAATTCTTCGTTTTTTCCTTTAATCAATTGGAATGGATTTGCCTGTGTTGGACAATATTGGTTACATTCCAAACAATCGATACAACTGAACTCTTTCCTAACTGCTGGGAGTTTTTCATACAAAGTAATCGAATAATGTTCATAAATATTAAAATAACCTAATGAATTTACATCCATAGGTTGAATCGCCTCGAAAACCGTATCAAAGGAAACAATCTTATAACGTTTATCTAAATTCGCAGGGATAAATGCTAATGATTGGCCATTTGTCAAAAAAAATTGCCTAGGCTCTAAGTCCATTCGACCCTTGCGGTCCACCAAAAAGACAGCTAAGTGTCGTTTGGTGAAAGGTTCACCAAAATACAATTTTCGCAATATATGATAAATTGTCTCAGCACCCAAATATAAAATCTCATTTGATAGTAGAGATTTTTTTGCCTTTTTGACATCCCAATGGAATTGTTTATGCAAAAAATATTCTGGGATACCATTGGGGTGTTCATACTTTAAAGTAGGGATTTCAAAAAAGTTTTTAACTTCTATTTTTGGAAATGTTGTTTTTAACAATTCAATGAAACTGGAATATGCTTCTTTCATTGAAGTTAAAATCATTTCTTCGAAATCTAGATGTTGGTATCTTGAGAAAGGAGATAATACAATTTGAAAGGAAGGGTTGGATTTAAATTTTAAGAAATAATCCTTAAGCGGCATTTCATTGATATCAAGAGATGCCAAGGCACCTTCATCAAATGCGTTTATGAGTGATGAAAAATCATAACTTTGGAATTGATATTTAGAACTCGTTGACCATGAACCATCTTGTTTGATTTGAAAAAATTTTTGATCAGCTGTTAATGTAGCAACGCCATTGACAGGTGCGAGAACCTTTGTGCCGTTATGTGAGAGCATAACTTGCCCATGAGTCACTCGAGTTGGGTAAGAATCAGAAATTACGCTGCCCGCAGGAACGGGGATCAGGAATTGACCCTGAATCGTCCGTTCTCTTTTATTTTCCGTTTTGTGAAATTTGCGAGCGAAGGCGCGAGGTAACCTGGGAAACAACACGCCAGTAATGATTTAGACGGCTTTCACCATGTAGATTTCGTCTTTGATTGGGAGTTCTTTTTTCAAGTTTTTGATGTAAGGTAGAATCTCTCCCATTTCTTCGTAGTATTCACAATTGGTTTGCATACGACGAGCGACGGTAAAATATTTATAAAGTTTTTCTTCACCAGAACGTTTTGACCATTTCTTCTTGTTACATTTTACTCGAAGAATGTATTTATCTTGCTCTGATTCGTATTGGCGAACCACAACACAATGCAAACAGTTCGCGCAGTAGACTTTTTCACTCATGGATGACCCCTGAACCTAGGTTGAATTTACAGCTTTTTGGAAGGAAAGGTTTCGTCAAGTAAGTACCATCGCCTTTCCTTAAGCGACGGCACGAAGTTCCTTTTCTGCTTTGGTTGCCGGTTTGAATTTCCAGAACGACTCCGCCACGGAAAGATAAGCGACATAGAAAAATCCAATGGAATAGAGAACCATAAAACCAATCATGTATGGCTTTCCGACCATGAAGGATAAATAAATGCAAAATAGACAATAAGCGCCCATAAAAAACTCTAGGAACGCACGGTAATCCACAGGTACTACATATTTGATTTTGTCCTGTAAACTATCTCCTTCTTTTTCAATTCGAAGCTTCGGAGTGCGTTTGAATCCAGATTGGATACCAAAAACAGCCTCCATCCATGCATATGTATTCATCACTGCAATTCCAGTTCCAATCATGACAAGTACAGGAAGGTAAATCAGTTTCGATTTCCAATTTTTATGGATTTCTCTTTGGGAGTATGCGTAAAAAATAACAGGTCCCATCGATCCTATGGAAAGAAACGCGGCCGATCCAAAAAGAATTTCCATCGGGAGGTCTTCCATCTTAAAGCCAGCCCAATATTCCATTAGGAGGAGTGGAGCCGTAAGGAGGATGTTGATAATCATCAGTGGATGAACGGAATAATTGATGAGGTGCGTAATTGCTTCCGCTTTGATTTTCCAAGACTCATTGGACTTCCAAATCCTTGGGAGGAGTTTGACAGCGGTTTGGATGGAACCCTTGCACCATCGGAATTGTTGGGCTTTGTATGCGTTCATGGTTGCAGGGATTTCTGCTTTACAAACCACATCTTTGATATAACGGAATTTCCAACCTTTTAGCTCGGCACGGTAGGACAAGTCAAAGTCCTCGGTAAGAGTATCGTGTTCCCAACCACCCGCGTCTTCGATACAAGTACGTCTCCAGATTCCTGCGGTTCCATTGAAGTTCATCCAGAGGTTAGAACCGTTTCTTGCGACTTGCTCGATCATAAAGTGACCATCAATTCCAAAACTTTGTGCTTTGGTTAAGATATTATACGTTTCGTTGATATGACCCCAACGAGTTTGCACCATTCCTATCGATTCGTCATCGAAATAGCCCATGGTCCGAAGTAGGAAGTCTGGTTCCGGAGTAAAATCCGCATCAAAAATAGCAATGAAGTCACCTTTTGCTTTCGCCATTCCCTCATCGAGGGCACCCGCTTTGTGACCTTTTCGGTTCGTCCTATGAACGTGTTCGATCCAAATCCCTTTCTTTTTGTATTGAGAAACTAGACCCGCCACTTTTTCAACCGTTTCATCTGTAGAATCGTCCAGAACTTGGATTTGTAATTTCTTTGCAGGGTATTGAAGGTTACATGCTGATTCAATCAAACGATCGACAACATAAAACTCATTGAAAATAGGAAGTTGAACCGTAACGGTTGGAAGATTTTTGGCCTTCACGGAGAGAATTTTTGATTCATCCTCAGCACAGTTTTCCTTGAACCGGCTATACAAAAACACCATCAGATAGGTGTGTAAGCCGAAATAAAACAACATCACAATGTCGAAACCGTAGAGTACCAAAAAGGATATAGATAAGAACGTGAGCATAGTTATAGTCAAAATCGGTAAAAGGGGCGATTTGGTCAATTAATTTGTGCACCGCCAAATAAAAATAGAATTTCTTTCGTTTGCGAACAGGACCCTTCCTTCAATTCTGGTAGCTATTCTATGGACTCTCAATGGAAACGTTTCTGGGAAACAGGCCTCTTCCCTTCACTAGAATTTAGCCTTAGCCTCTCGATTGGTTATGTATTGTCTCTGTTCTTTTATGTTGCTGGGTCAGAATTATCTTTAATTGATAGGACAGATACAGCTTATCCCATTTTACAAGCGCTAATCGCTATTTTTTTTGCAGCTGGGTTTATATACAGGAAATACAAACAAAACTTTCCATTTACCTTCAGTTTGGCGTTACTAACGCTTGCAATCGGTCAAGTGATTTGGCTTTTATTAGGAAACACTTCCGAATTCTTAATTGATTATATCTTTTCCTTCGAATTAGTTTTGATTGGTGGTATCTTATCCGCATTTTCAGTCGGTATATATGGCGGATCTTTACGTGACTTTAGGTTTTTGAGTTTTACATTAGGAGTAACAGTATTTACTTTTTACTCCCTATTTGAACCTAACCAAAACTATTCGATAAAAATACTTTTAGCTATCTTATATATTCTATTGTCGTTTTATTTTTTTAGTACTTTATTCCAACAGAATCCAATCTCTAGCAAGTTTTATAAAATTAGATCAAAAATTGGAAAACACCCTTTATTTTCTCCATTTTATCGATCAAGTTTATCTTTACTCATTGCATATTGTATTTTACATTTATACTTCCAACCGGGACCCAAAATACCCTTAATACTCTCTATTTCGTTCTCTGTGACTTTCGGAAGAGTATTATCACTATTAGGTGGATTAAAAAAAGAAACAAAAGCTGTATTTTTAATAGGAAGAGTTGCCTTGTTGTTTGCTTTCTTCTTCTTTATCTACCAATCCTATTGGAGTTCATTCTACATTGCACTTTGTATCATTGGAGGCACAATTGTAGGGTTTTTTAAACCAAACAAGACACCTTACAAAGAATACATGATGATTGGTATGGAAACAGCAATCTATTTGGGACTCTCCTTTCTTTTGTATTTTTGGAATTTACCAATGGGAATTCGTACATTTACTGCGCTTTTATTTGTTCCTGTTTTAGTTTATCCTTATTTATTGCAAAAACATATCATTAGAATGCCTCGCATTCTAATGTTAGCAGGTGCAATTTTAATAGTGATCTTCTTTTTTTCTCCCCCTACAATCCGAACGAACTCCCCTTTTTCTAAAAAAGAAAACTTTGATCCAATCCCGTTTGCCATCACAAACCTAAATTTTAATGAAGAAAAGTATATTTTTTACAAATCAGTTTTACCTTTTCCTTCTAATCCTTTTTTACCAAAAAGATCAGAAATTAAAGATAAAATCGTTGTATTAGGTTTGAGCTCAAACCAATCACAAATCATATCTTATATTGAAAGGTTAAGTGAAGAAAATCATCCGTTTTTAATCATCACAACCAGAAACAAAACCAATCAATTCCATCATATCAACGCACTTTCATTACTGAGCAGAAAATCATATTGGAATTTTGATATATACTATCCGAACTATTTGAGTCAAAAAATTAATTTTGCACCAACACTTCCCAATGATTGGAAATTAAAGTATTTTCATGAAAAACTTGATAATGCATCGTTCCAAGAAGTAGTGAACCATTTGGATTCTGTATTAAAGTATTCTTCAGGTGATTTAAGAAAAGATGCAATTGAGATCAAACATTTATATTATGAATCTTTTGCAGCATATGCAAAATTTTATCATAATATTGGCCAAAATAAATTAAGTTTAGATGCAATTGCTTATGCTAGGAAATTTGAATCACCGAAACCAGATTTACTTAGAATTGCGTTTAATAGTTTAAAATTCACAACTCCTGAAGCAGAATACATTCCAATTATTGAAGATTTGAGTATCGACTCAGAGTTCCAAGAGTTTGCTTGGAATTCACTCATTCCTATGTTTGAATCTTTGGGAGACTGGAACAATGCTTTAAAAACTATGGGCTTATTAGAAAAATATTACAGAACAAATAATCAAATCGAACAAGCAAATGAACTTGAACTAGCAAGAGTTAGGTTATACATAAACCAAGAAAACTGGAAAGAAGTAGAACCTATCATTTCTACTCGTTTAAGAGAAAATCCCAATTCGGTGATCTGGGAAAGATTAAAAAACGAAATAATTGAAAAAAAAGACTCACTTAGGCGTATCAGCATACGACCAGATGCAAAAGAGGCAAGAATCCAATGATCCATTCTACATTACTCGGTATCCTCGCGGCAATTTTATCCGTTTTTGTTGCTATATTAATTGAAGGTGCCTCAATACGATCATTTTTCCATGTTCCAGCGATGTTTCTTATCGTTGGTGGAACGTTAGGTGCTACTTTTGCATCTTTTTCGATTTCGCAAATTTCAAAAGCGATTCGAGACACACGATTTGCTTTGCAAAAACGGAGAGAAACAGATCTAAAACTATTATTCTTTCGGTTTTGGGAAAAAGCACGAAAAGATGGATTACTTTCTCTCGAAGATGAATCCAAAAAATTGGACAATCCATTTTTACAAAAAGGAATTCAATTGATTGTAGATGGATCTGATCCAAGAACAATTGAAGAAATCCTTTGGGAAGCACATGAAGAAAAAGAAAAAGAAGATTTAAAGTCAGCAAGAGTATATGAAACAGCAGCTGGTTTTTCCCCTACCATTGGAATCATTGGAACCGTACTCGGACTAGTAACGGTTCTCGAAAATTTAGATGGTGGAACGAAAGTACTCGGCCAAGGAATTGCAACTGCTTTCATTGCAACATTTTATGGTATTTCATTTGCAAACTTAATATTGTTACCTATTTCCAACCAATTAAAAGTAGTAGCCAAACGAGAAAGTAACGAACGTCAGGCGATCATGAGAGGGATATTATCATTACAATCAGGTGAAAATCGTAGAATTTTAGCAGAACGAATCGATCCATTTGTCAACCAATCATAAGATTCATTTAGTACTAAATAGGAACGATACAAAATAATTGGTGGATCTTTTGGTCTCTAAAGTCTGGTGGTATCGATTCCAACGTACGATTTATACATCTAAACCCTCTTTCCTTCCATTCTTCTTCTTCGACTTCCATTTTAAACTTGCGAAAATTAGTTGAGAACCAAATTTCACCTTGATCAGTTAGAAATTTTGTAAGCAATAATAATAGAATATTTCTGTGTTTGGTTTGCACATCCCATTCTTCGTGCATTTTTTTGCTATTTGAGAATGTTGGAGGATCAAGAAAAATCAGATCATATCTTTCTCTGTTAGAGTTTTTGGCTTCACCCTCTAACCATTGTAATATATCAGCATTGATAATTTGATGCTTTTGACCAGCAAAGCCATTACGTTGTAAATTTTGATTGGCCCAATCGCAATAAGTTTTTGAAAGGTCTATACTTTTTGTCTTAATTGCCCCACCTGACGCAGCGTATACGGAAAAAGCACCAGTATATGAAAATAAATTGAGTACAGATTTGTTTTTTGATTTTTCTTTTAACCATTTTCGAGTAATTCGATGGTCCAAAAATAATCCTGTGTCTAAATAATCAGAAAGATTGATTCGGAATTCTAAGTTAGCTTCTTTTACCCAATGATCATTCCCTTCAATTGCAATTTTTTCGTATTGATCAGTTCCTTTTTGTTTCCTACGACTTTTCAAAAAAAGGGAATCATCTGATATCTGAAAAACATTTTTCACAATTTGTGCAATATGTGCAAATCGTTCCTCGTGGTCTGCTTCTGCTTGGAAACGTAACGAACTTTTATCATACAAAACAAATCCATTTGGATATCGATCCAAAATGCATGCAACTTGGGGTATGTCTTCAGAATAGATCCGATAACATTCAATATTTTCTCGTTTCGCCCATTTTTCGCGTTCTTTTTTTAATTTGCGTAGGCGATTTTCAAACATTATGAGGGCACCTAATCCTCGTTCCGTCATGGTAAGTTCCTTATTTGGCGGGCTTTTTAGGTAGACTTCCCCGCCCGTATCGAACTGGGTGGGGTTATCCACCCGCCACCCAATACGCTCCAAATAACATACCTACCGAAAAAGTCCTCTTTAATTCAATTTCTAGGATTTTTTTTTCAATGAGGTTCATGTTTTTGATTGGTGATAGTTTCATGATCGAAAATCATGTCGGCTATATGTCCTCAAAAGATACGACTTTTGTTTATTGTGATGGAAGTTCCCGTGGAAATCCTGGTCCAGCTGCGATAGGTGTTTCCTTTCAAGATAATGATGGTTATGAATTTTTGTCTTTATCTGAAAAGATTGGAAATGCAACTAACAATATAGCAGAATGGAATGCTTTGTTTCGTGGTATGGAAGAAGCAATCAAACAAAGTATAAAAAAGATAAAGTTTAGATTAGATTCGGAACTAGTCGTAAAACAAATGAAAGGTGAATACAAAGTAAAAAACAAAGATCTGTTAGTTTTTAAAAATAAATGCGAAGAGCTCAAGAATTCATTTGATAATTTTGAAATTCAATATATTCCACGCGAACAAAATGCACGTGCCGATCAACTTGCAAATCTTGCGCAAGACAACAAAGGATGAAAACTCTAATACATAAATTTTCCTTCCTACTACTTTCCTTTTGGATGGTATTCGGCTGTAAACCTTCCTATACAAAACAATTGGATAAAATTTTAGAAGAAGGCAACATCTTTCAGTCTGCAATTTTTTGTGAACAAAATAAGTTACATCTAAAGGAAAGAGAGTTCGAATGTATTGAGGTTACGAAAAAGGCAAAAGATGAAATTGATTCCATCATCAATCGTAGATTAGACTTAGGAATTGCTCCAGTTATCATTGAGAAATCCAAAGGGAAAGAAATTGAGGAATTCTTAAAAGTTCATACACAAATGGGGATTCGTTATTGGGAAATCTGGAAATCGAGTGTGATTTTAGAATAGACAATCTTTGCCTTCTTGCGATAACCATTTTATATGGCTGGTGATCCTTCTCAAATTCTCAAAAAAATTGGACTCAAGGTTACGAAAAACAGAGAACAAGTTTTATCGATCTTACAAGGATCCCAAAGACCACTCAACCACCAAGAAATCATGGAAAAACTTCCCAAAGAAGAATCTTGGGATCGAGTTACGATCTATCGTGCATTATCTGATTTAGAAGAAAAAAATCTACTCAACTCTCTACATTCGGCTGATCGTGTGACTTATTTTGAATTGAAATCGGATGGCAATCATGTTGTATCACTTGCCCATGGTCACTTGATCTGTAATGTCTGCGGAAAAATCGAATGTATCGATGATCCTTGGAATGGTATGCCTTCCTCAAAACAACTAAAAGGTTTTACAACAGAATCAGTTGAAATTGTTTTTCGAGGCAAATGTCGAAATTGCCAGTAAACCTTTCTTCTTACATTCC
The DNA here is from genome assembly GCF_002812085.1 of Leptospira levettii. Lineage (NCBI taxonomy): Bacteria > Pseudomonadati > Spirochaetota > Leptospiria > Leptospirales > Leptospiraceae > Leptospira > Leptospira levettii. The sequence goes on along the minus strand of NZ_NPDM01000007.1, from coordinate 157,134 downwards.
TACCTTTCATAAAAATCATTTAGAGATCATCGACTCTACCTTAAAAAATTCAGGATTTGAATGTTATTTGGTAGGAGGTTCTGTTCGCGATTTGGTAATGAAAAAAATTCCTAAAGAATATGACCTCACTACAAATGCAGAACCAAAACAAATTAAAAAGTTATTCAGAACTGTTATAGATACTGGAATCGAACATGGTACGGTAACGATTGTGATTGATAAGGTAAACTACGAAGTAACAACGTATCGTATCGATAAAGATTATACGGATGGTAGAAGGCCTGGTCATGTTGAATTTGGTACAACACTACATGAAGATTTAAAAAGAAGAGATTTTACAATGAATGCCTTAGCATTCGATCTTCAATCTGAAGAGTTAATCGATGATCATTCGGGCTTAGTTGATATAGAAAATCAAACAATACGAACAATTGGTAACCCTATCCAAAGATTTTCAGAAGATGGATTAAGGCCAATCAGAGCCCTTCGTTTTGCAAGTACTCTTAACTTTACAATTGAAGAAGAAACTAAAAAAGCAATCCATCTAACAAAACACATCACTCAAAAAATTTCATTGGAACGATTCCAAGACGAAATATTAAAATCATTTGTAGGTGAAAATCCTGCTAAAATGATTCAATTGTTAGCAGAAGAAAATATTTTCCAGATTTTTCTTCCAACAATACCAAAAGATCTGAAACCGAACGAAACAATTCTTTATAAGCTCAATCAAATTCCAAATGATTTGATTGGGTTCCAACTTGCCTTTGCTTTTTATTCGATTTTACCAAGCTTAACACTAAAAGAATTGGAAACTCATTTACGTACTCTTAAGTTTTCAGGACAAAACATAAAAGATTCAATTTTGTTTTTTGATTTGTTAACAAAGTGGAATCAAATTGAGAATACAAATTCACTTGCAACATATACAATTAAAAAAGATTATTTAGCGCCAGTTAAACGGCATTTTTTGAATCGGTATGAATTGAATCAGAACTTTTTTAAAAAATTAAAACCAATTTTTGGTGATCAAATCGAAACGATGATCACAATTTGGGAAAAAAATCCTCCCTTATTACTTTCCGATTTGGCACTGAACGGGAACCATTTGAGTGAAAATTTTCCAAACTTACCAAAAACGAAATTTGGAGAGGTCTTAAACCAACTTTTGGACCTCGTTTTACAAACGCCTAAAGAAAATGAATATCTAAGACTTATCCAACATACTGCTGAAATTATAAACAAATTGTCCAAATAATTCCAACAAAATAAGAAAACCTCCGGACGATTTGTTCTCTTTTTAATCAAAATTTGCCTTTTTTTCCTGATTTTCTCCCCTGAAATCGGAACCTCTCATTTTTTATTCCAATTCTAACCCTATCAATTGCCAACCTGGTACACAACTTGCACATCAAGTTCACATAGGAGAAATGGCAAATGAGAAATAAATACACTCTATTAGCGACGATCGTTGCTACCTTATTTTCCCAGGCTTCCCTTTTTGCTCAGACAAAAAAGGACAAAGACAAGCCTTGGTATGAGTTGGTAAATTTTTCCGGATATGTGGACGTATACTATAACTATACATCAAATAACCGGCAAGGGGCAACCCAAGATACTGCAGGAACATTTCACACTTACAACAAACAATTTGCTGTAAACGCTGTGAAGTTGTCTATGGAAAAGTTAGCGGATAAGGAAAGCCCGTGGGGATTTCGTTTGGATATGCAAAATGGACAGAACAACATGTACCAAGAGCGTCCATACCAAACTACTAACTCTCTCCATAACATGCAATTGTTACAACAAGCATATGTTTCAGCTTACTTCCCAGTCTTAAAAGGATTAACAGTTGATGCTGGTAAGATGGCGACACACATCGGACTAGAGTTACTCGATTCGAAAGACAACATTGCTTACACCATTGGTTACGTGTTCTTTAACACAATCCCCTTTATCCATACTGGTGCGAGAGCAAACCTTCAAATCAATGATCGTTTATCAACTGGTCTATACCTCTATAACAGTGCGCAAGGAACAGGTTACACTGGTAACGGTCAACAATTTGGTTACGTAGGTTTATCACCTTACGGTGATGCTGCTGGTGGATCAAGTCTCACAAGCACTCAACAACATGCATATGCTGATGGTCCAAACCCAACAAGAGCGATCGGAACACAAGTAAAGTATGACGTTGTTCCTGATAAATTCCAAGTTGTATGGAACACATTGCAAGCAAACGACAACATCAAAGGTAGACAAGACAATAGCCTTTACTACTTAGAACAAGCAACTGGAACATCTTTTCCAAAACAGTCTTCTTTCAAAACAGACCATTGGATGATCCAAAACTTGATTTTAATCTTCAAGCCAACTGACAAGTTAACGACAATCTTTGACTATACTTATGGTGATAGATCAGGTCAAACAAACACAGCAGCTTATGGATATGAGCCAGGTGGGATCACTCGTAACAAGGTTGTCTCTGCTCTACCTGACGTAACTGTTCCCGAATTAGCTTCAGGACTTACCGCCGCAGGTTTAACAGGAGATACCAACCTTTCTCGTGAGAATAAAGTGAGAAGAATTTATCAAACTTACCAAGTGCAAGCAAAGTATCAATTCACTGATACCTTCGCATTGGGTTTTCGATTTGAGTATTTGGATGACAAACGATACGGTGGATCTCTCGTAGTAAACCCTCCATTATTTGCAGTGACTCCAACAAACCGTTACGATCTTAAATTCCAAGATTCTATCGGTGCAAGAGCAGCAAGTAACTATGGACAAATCAAAACTTTAACATTCACACCAACTTTTGATCTCACTGAGAACCTCCAAGTAAAAGTGGATTTAAGAAGAGATTGGGGTCCTGGCCAACAATTCGTAGATACATCTGGAAGACCAGCGTCTCACCAAAACGGTATCATCGTTGGTATGGTAGCAAAATTCTAAGGAGATGAAAATGAATCAGAATAAAAAAACTTTGAAATCAAGTTTGCTTGGAATCTCTTTGGCCCTTCTTTTAGCAACCAGCTTCGTTGGTTGCACAGAGTCAGGAGCGAAAAAGGAAGATGATCCAAGTATCTTACTTTACTTGGCAAACAACCCTAATAGCGCAAATGAAGTGCAAAGGATTTGTTTAGGAACTTACGCAGCTGCGAACTCTTGTGTAGGAGGAACTGAATTCTTTAACCCTGGAGTAGGATGTTCCCTCATAAAATTAGGCGGTAAAACAACAGACGAATTGAATGCATTAAAAGAATGTGTGCTTAAAAAAGTAAACGATGCAGTTCAACCTTGTAACTTACCACAGTTTACTTACGCTCTTGCTCAACAAGCCCTTGCAGGTGCTTTTGCAGCTTGTAACACTTCGTATACGACAGCTGCTGGAACGACGGTAGATTTGAAAGGATACTTAGTATACTAAAAACACACTCACAGTCAGGAGATCACACTCCTGACTATTTCCTTCACTTTGACATAAACCTTTTCAATACAAAATCGAAAGAAAAATGAATCAGCGACACTTATGGTTTTTTATGTTCCACCTTCTCAACAAAGGACCTTCTAAAAATCACAGTGATTTCTTTATCTGGCAAAGATTCACCATCAAATTTACAAATCGGTCTTTTATAAATCCAATACTCTCTGTCCCCTCCCCTCTTGACTTCATCAGGATCCCCGATGAACTCTTTGACAAAAATACCATTCTTACCAGGTAGAGTATCCTTGATTTCCTTACGTAATTTAAGACCAGCCAGTTGTTCTTTTGTCAACTTAGCAAGATCTGCCTCACGTTTTTCTTCATCTGTTTGGATATCTTTAACAGAGTTTGACATAAATTCTTTGCACTTTTGTTCATCTTGGAACGTTTTCATACAATTTTCAAAAAGGTTTTCTTGGTTTTTTACCTGTACCGTTTTTGCGCATTGCATAGAGACAAGTAGAATGGGAATGACTAGGGATTGTTTCATAAATCCTCCGTAGATCTTCTAAGAAATGAAATGAGTAAAATTTTGGAAATCATTAATCCGTTTGCAATGAAATGTTATAAAAAATCGTCTGAACCTTAAAATGAGTTTAATAGTAATGAGATTTCTATCGAAAATTTCTATCCAAAGCCGACTACTACTCTTCCCTCTTCCGCTCATTGTATCCTTGGTATTTATATTATTTTTATTAGTCCAATCACAAAACGAAACCTTAGAATTCTCGAGAAAGGAACAACTTGGATTGGTTACGATCAAACCCATCTCAAGAACCTATCGAGAAGGATTACGTAGATTAAAAATTGGGCAAGAGTCAACCAAAGATTTAATCCCCTTACTCCAAGAGATCAAAACAAAAATTAGTGAAACAAAGATCATCAGCTTGGATGCTGATGAAGTTGTGAAACTTGAACAATATTCAAAAATGGATTCATTCGACCAAACTACGTCCCTACAATTTTTGAATGAAACACAGGAACTTTTGTTAAAAATTGGAGACCTTTCGAATTTAATCTTAGATCCAGAGGTTGATTCGTATTACCAGATGGAAATTGTATTGTTTCGTGTGCCATCCATATACCAAAACATTTCCTTATTAAAGGAAATGATTCGAAATGAATACTTAGGTGCGAACGCCAAATCAAAAACATTTTCGAGTGAAAGTCTTACCAAAGCCATCTTAACAATAAATGGAATTGAAGTAACGTGTAGAGAAATCAGTAAATCGTATAAAAAATCCTTTGATGCCAATCAAAAATACAAAAAAGAATTGGAAGAAGGCAAAAAAAATTCAGAAAAAACTTGTTCCGAATACATAGTAGAGCTTAAGAAAACTCTCTTGCAAAACCAAATCAAACCAACATCAGCTGATACACTATTTAACACGATACACAAAGGTACTTCCATCGCTGGCACCATTCAGGACACGTCAAATTTTATCCTCGAACAAATGATAAGCGACCGTGTAAAATTACTTACCTGGAAACGAAATTTTAATATCATCTTGGTATTCATTTCCTTACTGATAGCTTCTGTTTTCGTATATTTTATATTTAAAAGCATAAATGATCCTCTAAAAAAAGTGCTCATTAAGATTGATGAACTCTCAAGTGGCGAAGCAGATCTTACTAATAAATTACCCGACTTCGGAAATAATGAAATCGGTAAAATCACTTACTCCATTAATTTATTCTTAGAAAATCTAAACCAGATCATGAACCAATTAAAAATGTCAGTCAGTGAATCAGAGAAAGTATCATCAAAATTAAAACAAGATGCAATTTCTGTTTCTGATAACGCAACTTCGCTTGCATCTGTATCGGAAGAATCTGCAGCCTCATTGGAAGAGTTAACCACATCATTCGAAATTATGTTCGAATTCATCACAAATGAAACAAAGAACATAGTAAAAATTACGGAAGAAATGACAACGATCAAAAGTTCGATAACAAATATTGAAAAGGCTCTATTACAATTAACTGACCTTTCCAATCAATCAACGTTACTTGCAAATTCCGGGAATGATTCTATTAAAAATACCGACATAACAATGACTGAAATCCGATCTGTGACAAAAGAGATCACAGGAATCATTGATTTGATTACCGAAATTTCGGAAAGAACCAACTTGCTTGCATTAAACGCTAGTATAGAAGCAGCACGAGCTGGTGATGCTGGGATGGGATTTGCTGTAGTGGCAGAGGAAATTTCTAAATTAGCAGACAAAACACAATCCTCAGTGAAGAGCATTAAAAAGTTAATCGATAAAAGTCATCTTGTAGTCAATGAAGGTTCTACTCATGTAATGGAAGCAGTGAGTGCACTCAGTGAAATTGTGGGGCAATCAAAACGCATGAATAATGCAGTAAGCCATTTAAAAGAGGAAATGACAACTCAATCCAAAAGTTTACTCAGTGTTACAAGCGAACTCAATGGATTGGAAGAGATGGCACGAACGATCGAATTTTCGAGTAGAGAACAGAAAAAAGCATCGGAAGACATGGTTAATACGGTCAATACATTATCTGGAAGTGCCCAAGAACTCGCCAATAATTCTGAAGATTTAAACCAAGTGAGCCAAAAAATTGGAGACATTGCAACTAACATTGCGATGATTACAAATACTTTTCGCACCGATTAATAAATGATTTTCTCGACTTCACCACCTAACAGATAAACGAATTTTTTATTTCCCGAAATTGGTTTGCTCAAAATCGCATGAATTCACTGTTTGGTCATCATGGGATCCGTTGTAGCCAAAAGAGTAAATGATGCTCTAAATTTTTTAATCCATTTTTTCCTAACACTAACGTTCGTTTGTTTTTCTAATTGCAAAGAATTCAAAAATTCTAACAATGAAAACTACCAATTTCAACATTTAATCTCAATACAATTTATTAACGATATTTCTTTTGCTTCCGATCTCCAACAAAGAGCCAAAAATCAAATTGGGTCTCTTCCGAATTCTCCACCAGGTTCAGAAGATGATACGGAAGCAAAAATCAAATTGGGGAATAAACTTTTTCGTGATATTAATTTGTCTGCAAATCAAATACAAGCATGTGTTACCTGCCATCCAATTGATGGAAGATCTGCAGGTATGGATCGTCAAACTACCCCGCGGGGTACCTTTGGCCAACTTGGGAAAAGAAATACCCCAACGATTTTTAATGTTGGGTATAATTCTGTACTATTTTGGGACGGTAGGAGAAATTCACTCTATGACCAAGCAATTGATCCATTTATCAATCCTATGGAAATGTCATTGTCTTCTGAATCTGAACTGATCCAAAAAATCCAGAATGATCCCTCTTATAGTGAATATTTCGCAAATGCCTTTCCTTCAAATCCAAACATTAACCTACACAATGTTAAATTATCGATATCTGCTTTTGAAAGGAGTTTAGTTTCCAAATCGAAATTTGATGATTTTGTTTTGGGTAACTTACTCATCTTCAATCGACAGGAATTGGATGGTTTGAATATTTTTTTAGATGTTGGGTGTACCAATTGCCATTCTGGATATCTGTTAGGTGGAAATCATCTATCAAAACTTGAATCTGTTTCTTTATATAATCCAAATGATTTTGGTAAATTTGAAGTAACAGGTGATTCAAATGATCGGTATGTATTTAAAATCCCCAGCTTAAGAAACGTTACCTTAACTCAACCATACTTCCATGACGGAAGCGTAACTTCCCTTAAGGAGACAATTGGAAGAATGAATGAGTTCAAATTGAACAGACGATTGACGAGTTCAGAAATAGATTTGCTCATTGTGTTCTTAAAAACTTTATCAGATAAAACTAAATAAAATTAATTCTGTTGACGCAAAATAATGCTAAGACAAATGTGACAATACCTTCAGGGAGGAAACAGGTGAGAATCCTGTGCTGACCCGCAACTGTAATACGGAAAATGGATCATTCTATTTTCTGTTGAGCCAGATCTTCCCCGCAATGTTTTCTCGTGGATTGGGAACTTTGCACACTTATGCTCTTTATTTTCAATAAAGAGCATAAAGGGGCCCCGAAGGAAAATTCGGGGCACCCGTATGGAAAACAAAACTATTCGATTATCATCTTTAGATTTGGTATACACATGGATACATTCATGTCGTATCAACTTTCCGTTTCGCGTTCCCCTAAATTTCAAAAAAGATTTAGGAGAATCTAAATGAAAACTATATTTAAACTAACGCTCGTGATGTTATGTGCACTTGCCATTTCAGGATGTGCAGACACCGGTAAAGTAGACAAATCAGTCGCGGACAATAATCTAGCATTAGGTTTATTAAAAACTGTAGAGTCATCGACAAAAGAAGCAGGGCAAATCGAAATTAGAGGTACCTATTTACAAGCAAGTTGTTCAGCTGGTTCATGTAATACACCTGGCTCAAATACAGTATCAATCCAATCTAATTTTGGAACTACAACTGGATATTTATATGTAGACTATGTAAATGGTGCAGGTACTTCAACTTACAGAGTTAATGCAGAAATTGTAGAATTTAGTAATACCGATCGAGTACTCTATTACAAACCTAAGAATAGCGCAAATATTTCTGCACTCATTTGGACGATTACAGAAGCAAAAGAAATTTTAATTTGTGATGTCTTTAATGGCAAACCAACGTTAGCCGAAACAAAAACAGACCTTAATTCAAGAAAAGCATCAGGAACAGTTTATACTACAAATCCAAAGTCTGCTGGATGTAATGGTTCCTTTGCTTTCAATTTTCTAACGAGAACTTTTTAAGAATCAAAATTTTGCCTTCATTATACTATTGAATGAAGGCAAATAGGAGAAACAAATTGGGAACATACAAAATAAAATCAGCCCTATTTATATTCATTTTATCTTTTCCTTTTTTACAATGTAAAGGAGAGGAAAATAATAATGATGTCTTATTGTCGTTACTCGCAATTCCACGAGTCAACAATTCTTCCGCAATTCCATGTCCACCAACGTCTCTACCTACTGAGATTCCAATTGCAAATACAGTTGTCTCCGCCAATTCAACCATAAGTGGATTTAATAACCCTACGAAAGCGATCAATGGTATTTGTGGAGGTGGTGAGTTTTCTGGATCCTTAGATGTATATGCATTAAATTTAACAGGTGCTGGAGCTAGTTTCATTTTATCTTGGGCAGGCAAAACGGTAAAAAATGTAAGTGGCATTGATTTTATCGTCTACGAAAATCCATTCAAGGTATCAGAATCTAGCGATCGTTATGCTTTTGATCCAATGGTTGTACAAGTTTCTTTTAATGGAACAGAATATTGTGGATTTGATCTCAGTGGTTATAACCCAAGTGTATCCGACAGTAATAAAATATCATCTTGGCCAGGTTTTGCAGGACTTAGACCAGTAATTTATAATATGGCCACAAAACCATTTTCATTAAGTGAATTATTTACTCCAACAGGAAATGGATTTCTGTTAGGTGGAGGAGATGGATTCAATTTAGATGACCTAATTGTTGGTGGTCCAGGTGCTAACTGTGATGCAACAGCTCGTTCAAATATCCAAACAAATGGATTTAAATATATAAAAATGATTTCCGCATCCGCTGTTACAAACCCAAACACAGGGAATGGATACACCTATCCACATTCATATGACAATGGATCCGACATAGATGGTGTTGTCGCAAAATATATAGAATAAGGGTATTTTCAATTTGAACCCTCAAGTAGTCTAGTTAGAAATTAATTAGACTACTTGAGTTTTTTTTTAAAGTAAATACAGATTGATTGAATTGTGTTGGAAGATTTCCAACACAATTGATTCTAACGCTTGTTACGGCGACTAGACCTTCTCTCCGAACCTCCACCAGAACTTGTGGTTGAGGATACTTGTGGTTTCGTTTTATTGGATTTTAACTCATTTCCAAACATGTCCACTTCTGCTCTTTGTTCTTGGCCAATTTTTTTGTACTCTTTTGGCGAGGAATCATCTTGTTTTTTATCAGATTCAGTTACTTCAATTTTAAGTAAAAAGGAAACAACTTCGTTTTTAAGATTTTCCACCAATTGGTCAAACATCTTAAACCCTTGTAGTTTGTATTCGATGAGTGGATTTTTTTCTCCATATCCAACAGTCCAAATTCCTTCTTTTAAATGGTCCATTGCATATAAGTGCTCTTTCCATCTATGATCTAAAATATCTAGGAAAACATTCCTTTCGATCGATCTCCAAATATCATCTCCGATGGAAGAAACTTTAAAATCATAAAGTTCTTTCACCAACTTGGATACAACTTCAAATACTTTTAATTGTGGATTTGATTCTTTTTTGAAATCTTTTACTTCGATTGTATGATTGATCCCTAAACTTTGTAACCACTCATTGAGAGAGTCTAGTTCCCAAGCATCAACATTATTACCTTCGCAATATAGGATTACTTGGTTTTCCACAACTTCGTCAAAAAAATCAACGATGGTTTTGGACATATTTCCTTTATCCAATAGTTCGTTACGAATCCCGTATATGTAAATTCTTTGACGGTTCATAACATCGTCATACTCTAACAAGTGTTTCCTGATATCAAAATTGTGGCCTTCGACTCGTTTTTGTGCCCTAGCAATTGCATTGGAGACCATACTATGTTCCAATTCTTGACCTTCAGGCATTTTTAAAGTATCCATGATACGTGCTATACGATCAGAGCCAAAAATTCTCATTAAATCATCTTGTAACGATAAATAGAATCTTGAGGAACCTGGATCACCTTGTCGACCTGACCTTCCACGAAGCTGGTTATCAATCCTTCTGGATTCATGTCGTTCGGAACCGATGATATGAAGTCCACCTGCTCCAATTACAAAATCATGGTCTACTTTCCATTTTTTTGCATCCGTTAAAATTTTCAGACATTCTTTTTTGATCGTTTCATTACGAACGTCAGCAATTTTTCCCTCAGCATCATCAAACTTTTGTTTGATGAGACATTCTCGAAAACTATAAATTACTTCTAATTCATTTTTGTTTTTGATTCCTAATGAATCACATTTATCATCCAATTTTTCCAAATCATCTTTGTATTTTGGCGCACCACCTAGAACAATATCTGTTCCCCGACCTGCCATGTTGGTAGCAATTGTGATGGCTCCTGGTTTACCAGCGTTTGCAACAATTTCCGATTCTCTTTCGTGTTGTTTTGCGTTTAAAACATTGTGTTGGATTCCATGTGAAAACAATAACTTAGATAGAACTTCCGATTTTTCAATTGAAATTGTTCCAACTAACACAGGCTGTTTCCTTGAAACTTTTTCTTGGATATCTTTGACTACAGCATCAAACTTTTCTCGTTCTGTTTTATATACACGGTCAGGTAAATCTTGACGTTGGATTTTTAAATTAGAAGGAATCACAATCACATCTAAATTGTAGATTTTTTTGAATTCTTCCGCTTCCGTATCTGCTGTTCCTGTCATACCAGCTAGTTTTTTATAAATGCGGAAATAATTTTGGAAGGTAATGGAAGCTAATGTTTGTGATTCACGTGCAATGGGAACCCCTTCTTTTGCTTCCAAGGACTGGTGCAAACCATCAGAGTAACGTCTTCCTTTCATAAGACGACCTGTAAACTCATCCACGATGATTACTTCTCCATCTTGCACTACATAATCTTTGTCTTTAAAAAAGATTTTATGTGCTTTTAAAGCTTGTTGTACGTGGTGAACGAGTTCAATATTTTCGGCATGGTAAAGGTTTTCTACTTCTAATAAGTTTTCAACATGATGAACACCTGCTTCTGACAAAATTACATTTTTTGCTTTTTCATCAATCTCGAAGTCTTCTCCTTCGATTAACTTAGGGATAATTTTATTTACTTTTAGATATTTGTCAGTGGATTCTTCTGCTGGACCTGAAATGATGAGTGGAGTTCTTGCTTCATCGATTAAGATAGAGTCAACCTCATCCACAATAGCAAAGTTATGTTGTCTTTGGACACGGTGTTCTTTGTAACTTACCATGTTATCACGTAAATAATCAAAACCAAATTCGTTGTTTGTTCCGTATGTAATATCTGAATTATAGGCAACTTTACGTTCTTCGTGATCCATATCATGTTGAATGACACCAACAGAAACTTTTAAAAATTCGAAAACGGGACGCATCCAATTCGCATCCCTTTTTGCCAAATAGTCGTTTACTGTGACAACATGAACTCCTTCACCGGAAAGTGAATTGAGATAAATAGGAAGTGTAGATGTTAACGTTTTACCCTCACCGGTTTTCATCTCAGAAATATTCCCCCAATGTAAGGAAATACCACCCATCATCTGAACATCGAAATGGCGCATACCCAATGTACGATACGCTACCTCTCTTACAGTTGCGAATGCTTCTGGTAAAATATCATCAAGAGTTTCCCCATTTGCCAATCTTTCTTTAAACTTTAGTGTTTGAGAGGAAAGTGTTTCATCATCCATTGCTTTAATTGTAACTTCAAATGAATTGATTGCTTCTACGATTGGATTGAGCCTTTTTAAATCTCTTTCGTATTTGCTACCGAATAGTATAGTTAAGATTTTTTGAAACATGTTTTGTCCGTTATAAATTTATAATATTGCTAAAAATGATTTTGGCATTTTCTTCCATGGATTTCTGTTTAGAATCGATGTTAGAAAAATCTCCATTGCCCTTGGAGATAAACTCCTTATGGACATTTTGCCAAACTTGTAACATAGTCAATGTAGGTTCCAAGTGAGTTTGAAATGCAAACACCTTGTTCTTATAAGAAAACATTTGGTTTGCATAAAAATCACTGGCAAGTAAATGATCTGCTCCAACAGGAATATCAAAAATATCTTCGTGCAAATGAAATGCCATTATGGATTCTTTTTGAATTCCAGAAAAGATAGGATGTTCTGGTTTTAAAATTTGAAGCTCGGAAAACCCAGTTTCGGGACCCTTTGTTCCAGGCCTCACATTTGCACCTAATGCCCGTGCTATGATCTGAGATCCCAAACACACTCCAATTAATTTTTTATTGGGTAAAGCGACTACGTTTTCAACAATTTCATAGTATGGTTTAAAAAATTCTTGTTTATCAGGATCGGCAACTGACTGCGGGCCACCTAACATGACTATCAAATCAAAATTCAAATGTATCTCAGGCATCAAATGTACACGAGAATCATAAGCATTATGGTAACTTATACGGTAACCTTTTTCTCGTAAAATTGGTTCTAGAATTCCAGGACCTTCACAATCAATAAATCGAATAATCACTGCTCTCATATAGATTCCATTCCAAATTGGTAACGAAAGAAATTGAATTTAGGATCTTTCTCGATGGTTTCTTTTGTTGTTAGTTCTGAGATGGATCCCAAAAAGTTATAATACAAACGCAGTGGTTTTGTTTCGAACAGTAGTGTTTCTGGTGTCCCTGTCACAAGCCCACCTTCCTTGACTCGAAAAGGTTTCTTCATAAAGATGATAGGGATTTGGATATTACGATTTTTGATTTCAACCTTCATCCTCTCTTTTGCCATTTGGTAGACTTGGCCAAACGGAAGTTCGTCGGTGACATCTGGAACAATTTGGTAAGGATCAACGACCATATAAATTGCTTTGTTTGGAAATTTGTTTTGGATCTCAGCGTATAATAAATTTAATGCAGGAATTTCTTTCCAACAAGGCACACAATCAGGAGAATACACATTCATTGCAATTTGGTCTTTTGCCAAGTTTGCAAAGTTGATTTCTTCCCCATCGGCTGTGACACCAACAAACAAAGTCTCTCCGAAGTAGGAGGATTTCGCAGGTGCACAAGTAATGAGACATAAACTAATCAATAAACTGAGGGGGGTCTTCATAAATCCCATATTTTGGACGGTCCATCCCCATGGTTTGGACTAGGAGAACGTCTGTAAAGTCCGTTTTCGAACTTTCCCTTGACATATGACCCGCATGCCCCACTCTGGTCTAACGTTCCACTCTCTTCCCCAGGAATTTATAAAAAATGAGCCAATCACATAAAGAAGACTTCGATATCGTATCCTTAATAGAACTTTGCCGGGAAAAAAAATACGAAACATGTGTGGCCGGTTTCAGTGCGATCGACAAAATCGAAAAAATCACTCTTCCTAAAAAATTAAAAAATCGGAAACTCACCGTCCAAGCATTGTATGCACTCACTAACGACTTAGTGCAATGGAAATACTTATCTTCCGAAGAAAAAGCTCTCCTCCAGGCTGAAAAAGACAAACTTGCAGGTGTCACTTCCACTGCGGGTACATCATTTGCTCCTCATGCAGAAGAAGATATCGAAGAAGATTTTATCCCTGAAGAAGAAGCTAAAAAACCAGAATTTGAAGATGGTTATGAAGATGAATTCGGTGATGATTCGGATGAAGAAGAAGAGGACGATGACGATGATGATTTCGACGACGACTCTGATGACGAAGAAGATTCAGATGAGGACGAAGAGGATTAGAGGTTAGGCCCATTCCTCTACTTCCCCTCTTTCAAAACAACCTTCTCTATAACTTTCAAACCCCCGAAGCATTTTATTTACACTCAAAAGTCTCCCCTGAAAAGGAGGCTTTGCGATTCTTAAGCCAAATCCAATTAGATTCCATTCCCATCATTCTGGGATTAGGTGCCTTACATACTGTTCGTTCTCTTGTTTTATCCCCAATGGGCCAACCAGTTGTCATTGTTTGGGAACCACTGCTTGAAGTATTTGATCTTCCCGCATTCCAAACTGAAATGTTTGAACTTTCGGAAACGGCAAAAGAGAAAGGATTCACATTGGTTCTCGTCACTGGACTTACGCCAAAGTGGAATGAAATCAAAGAAAATCTCCCTCAGTTTACTCATTCAAAAGAACCCATCAATCGAAAATGGGCTTTGTATGTGACTCCGAGTTATGAACGTTATTTCCCAAAATTGATCGAAGAGTGCCGGGAAAACTTTCTTTCCCAATTCCAATCGCAAAACACAAATCAAAATACAATCCAACACTTTCGTAAAGTTTGGACTCATAATTATTTAAAAAACAAATCTACAATTGAGAAAACAAAAACCTCCATCCAGTGGTTTCAATCCTTTCGTGGAACAAACTCTAATGTATTATTTTTAGGGGCAAGCCCAGGTCTCGAACGAGATATTGAATCAATCAAAAAACACCGCAATACATTCACATTATTTGCGAGTGATACATCGATTGGTTTCCTTTTAAAACATTCGATTCTTCCCGATTATATTCTTTCGTTTGATTCAGGAAGAGGCACATTGTTTCATTTTTTAGTCGAATTACCAACTTCTATTCCCATCATCACTTGGTTAGGCGGCTCATCATGTTTATTTGAACTTCCGAATCCAAAAATATTAGTGAATACGGGCCATCCTTTGGACCAAATTGTCTCTTTTTATTTTCAAAATGAGAAAGGTTTGGATTGGCCACATATACAAAACCCAAGTTTAAATTTGCTAGGAATGGCAATGTCCATCACAAAGGAAATATTCAATCGGAATTTAGTTTTAAGTGGTGTGAGTTTTGTATCAGAATTTGGGAAGTCACATTGTAATGGTACCGGATACGAACGATACTATTTACCTCAATTACATAGAAAACAAAGTATGGAATCTTTCACCAAACGTCTGTATTCTGGTGTCAGAAAAGGAAAAAATCTATTGGTGTGGGATGAATTGTTATCTGCAAAAACAAAAGATAAGATTCAAATTTTTTCAGAGTTAACAGCATTCAATACAAACAGTTCATCCGAACAACAGATAGAACTAAATTCATTTCAGGGTTTTCCCCCAAGGATATCCGATTTGGCAAAGTGGGCAAACCAAGACCAATCTGGCATCATCCATTCCGAAACTCTCAATGTTTGGTTGCGGTTTTCACTAGGTTAAGCTCCGAATAGAATTGGTATTTCTTGTAAATTCCATTCAGCTCGTTCACGATTCGCAGGGATCCGATCAAATCCTTTTGTTTTTTTGGTTTTTCCCTTAGGTCTTTTCTCTAAGTCTTCTAAGATTTTTTCCAATCGTTCTTCCATCATCAAATGCAAATTCATTTGGTCTAACATATCCATTGTGTTTTCCTCCACTGATGAATACAGATTACCAGATGGGGGGGACAAAATAGAAACTGCTTTGGAAAAAAATATCTATTGCCTCCAAAAGAATTTAATTTATAAGAGTGTAACGGGAAAAATCATTTGTGAATTTTAAAGATATCATTTCTCAATTAGAAACTTCCAAAGAATCCAGAATTAATTTTTATTTTGTGACTGAAGAACAAAATCAGGAGATATACGCATTACTTGTCCATGTAATGGGGTATATGGACAAATTATATTTAGTGGAAGTCATTTTCACTGTCCTGAAAGAACTCCTTATGAATGCCAATAAGGCAAATGCAAAACGTGATTACTTTAGTCGCGAAAAATTGGACATCCAAAATGCCACTGATTATGCAAAAGGCATGTCAAGATTCCAAGAAAACATCATCATGAAGTGGAACGAACAATTAGAGCGGTTAGATGGTGGAAATTATTACATTAGTTTACTCATGAAAGTGGAAGGAAAATCCATTCACTTCGCTGTTGAAAATAACGCACCAATCACAAAAGAAGAATTATCAAGGATCAATCGTCGTATTGAAGTCGCTAAAAATTATAATGATTTATCAGATGCTTTCACCGATGTTTCGGATAGTACCGAGTCAGCAGGTTTAGGATTAGTACTGATCCAATTACTTTTAAAAAATTCTGGAATTGGTTCTGATAAATTTAAAATTTTTACAAATGAGAAAATAACACGCGCTACACTGAGTGTTCCCGATGTTACGACTCCAGTCGAAATCCAAACAGACCTAAAAACCAAGTTATTAAATGAAATCGATGGTCTCCCACCGCTTCCTCATTCATTGACCAAAATCATCCAACTTTGTAACAATCCAGATTCAGACTTACACATGATTTCACAAGAAATTGAACGTAATCCTGCTTTGTCTGCTGATTTACTAAAACTTTCCAATTCTGCTTTTTTTGCGAATCGGAGCCAAGTAAGTTCCATTTTACAAGCGGTGAAAGTAGTCGGATTAAAAAACCTTCGTAACCTACTTTATGTTTCTGGTGTCCGTAAGATTATGGATGGCCAATACGGCAAAATGATGGATGTGTGGGAACACTCTAGTCGTTGCAGTTATTATGCAAGATACCTCGCAACAGAAAACAATCATACCAATAAAATTGCAGATATCATTGCCGTATGTGCTCTGTTACACGATATTGGAAAGTTTTTGTTATTATCCGTTGATAGAGGGTTTTTCAAAAAAATCGAAACCTACCAAAGAGGTACAGATTCTGGAAACTCAACTCTTCTTGAAGAGATGGCAATTGGACTAAGCCACCCACAACTCGGAGCCTTACTTGCTGAAAAATGGGAATTCCCACAAGACTTACGTGTTGCGATTGAATACCATCACAAACCATTTTTGGCTCCACCAGAACTTCGGGATCTGGTAGAAGTGATCTATATGGCCAATATGATGGCAGATTTCCATGAACAGAAAAAAGGGTTTTATGCCATTGACAAAAACTTGTTAGCTAAGTTTAATTTAGACAACATCGATGTTTTTTCAGCAGCTGTGAATAAGGTAGAGGTATTGTACAAAAAAACAAATGAGTGAGGTTGTTCGGTTTCATTCTGTTTCGTTTATTAGAAATGATAAAACCATATTACAGAATGTGAACTTTTCACTCACACAAGGTGAGTCTCTTGCTATTGTTGGGCGTAACGGTGCCGGAAAAACAACACTCATCAATTTACTATTTGGTTACCTATGGCCGACATCTGGAAATGTTTCAACCTTTGGTGAAACATATGGTGACACACCCATGGCTCCTTTACAAAACAAAATGGGCATTGTCCAACCAGGCCACCAAGAAACTTTATTACAAAGACTCACTGCTTTCGAAATGGTTTTAACTGGTGTCATTGGAACATTGGGTTTGTACAAAGAACCAACACCTGAACAAACAAAAACTGCATCATTATTATTAGAATCAATTGGTTTAGAGAATAAAGCCCACCAACTGTACCAAACACTCTCTTCAGGAGAAAAAATGAAGGTGCTCTTATTACGTGCGTTTGGTGAAGGAAAAGAATTACTCATATTGGATGAACCTACTGCTGCTCTAGATGTGACAGCTAGGGTAGATTTTGGCCGATCGTTATATTCATTAAAACAAAACAATCCGAAACTCATAAGAATTCTGATCACACACCGAATCGAGGAAATCCCGGAAGATTTTCATAAAATTCTTTTGTTAAAAGAGGGACAGGTATTGGCATTTGGAGAGAAACAATCCGTTTTTACGGATACAAATCTTTCAAAGTTATATGATTTAAATCTTTCCGTAAGCGAAAAAAAAGGACAGTATCAAATTACTGTCCTTTCATAAACTTACACTCTATTAGCTAAAGATAAGACGATAAGTATCTCTCTATTGATACATCGATCGTTCGATAAAATTGGTTGCTTTACAACTTCCAACACCCACATCAGTGACGGATTTGTCTTGTGCAATACAGAAGAGTTTCCACCAACGATTGGAATAGTTTGGTGCGATGGAATAATTTCTCACTTCACCAACACTACCTTTGAAGATTCTAACCGTTGCGCCAGAGATTCCCATACTTGCTTCACCAGACCAGTTATAAACGCTATAATAACGATTTGGTTGGTTCCAAATAGAACCTTGCACAGTAATGGTTTCTGGGCCATATCCAGTTGTAATATCAAAGTCCAAACTTCCATTCCCTGCACCTAACGGAGTTTTATTGTTCCATACGATGCGGTCGTTTGCTTGGTTTCCATATTGCATATGGGAATCCAAGTCTCTTGGTTTTGCTCCCCAAGAAAGGACAACTCGCATTTCGTTTTCACCGAGGATTGGTGTGACTAAGATGTTCTGGTTGGCAGGAGTTTCTGATCCAGCGGAAACAACAGTTCTATATGTTGTTGAATAGTTTTCTTGAACAGAAGTACAATCTCCACGTTTTCCAGAACCTGATACTTCGAGAGTATAGTTTCCTGGAGGGACTGATGGAATGGCATAAGATCCATCCGTCGAGGTTTTCACAGCTGGAATTGTCACTCCGTTGGCATCTATCGCATAAGGACCTGACTTTACATTCACACCCGGACGGATACGTGCTGTTAGGTTACAAACTCCAGTATTGTATAACGCTGATAAGGCACGCCCAGAAACCGTTCCACTTGTTTGGCTTCCTGGAACAAAGGTAATGATATCAAAGTTAGTCGTTACATCAGCTTGGATGTCAACAATCCCTTCCACGGTTTGGTAACCGGCAGATACAAATCGAACCTTCCAACGACCAGCATTGATATTAAAAATTGTATATTGGCTCGAATTTGAGAAAATTGTAGAGCCAGTTGCAATGGATGCAGGTTGGACACCAGCTGATGGACGTAATGTTCCTCCATTTGGATCTACAATTTCTAAGGAATAAGTTCCAAGGAAAGCAAATCCACCAGGAGTTCGCACTGATCCAGAAAGGTTACCTCGACCATCATTTGTAATCACTGGAGTGTTTACGACAACAGTTCCACCACCAGTGCCAACTTCGACTGGGAAGTAAGTGGTGATTCCATTTTTTTCGACTCGTAAATGGTAAGAACCAGGTGAAAGGAATGGGAAACTATAACTACCGTTTGCTTGGGAAGAAACAGATCCAACTGTTTGGTCATTACCAGAAGATCTCGTGGATGAAACCGAACAATTCGGAGCATCAAACCCGCCTGAGCAGTCTCTTTTCACATCTGGAGTGAAATTTCCACCAACTAACCTACCTAATGTAATCGTTGCACCACTAACAACGGAAGTTGAAACCGCATCTGTTACGACACCGGTGACAGTTGCTCGTGGGCTATGTAGAACTACTCCGTTCAATTGGTAAATAGCTGGATTGGAAGCGTATAAATTTGTTGCAACCGATGAAGTGTCAACACGAAGGCTATTGGAAGACAAGTAACTAGACTGATACGATGGAGCCACTCGGTCTACTACAATGATTTGGTAAGAACTTTGTCTGAAGTTGTATTCGGTTCCGCCAATGATGTCTACAGAAGCAGTATTGTCATTCGCACGTGCAACACTCGGAGTGTTTGAGAGTGTTGTTGCGGACCCAGTTCCCAATTGGTAAAGTGCATAGGTTACTTTTCCAGCATCATCATTTGTGAAAGGAGATGGTAACACTTGTGGTAACGTCACAACATAAGAACTGCCACCAAAACTAAATTGGCCAGAGTTTGTTGTCGTGATGTGAACAAGAGAAGCTCCTGCATCATTTGTATTCCCTAACATCACAACATACAATCCAGATTGAGTTGTATGGATTGAGTTTGTGTTAGGAGCAGCATCCCTAACGGAAATAGAACCGGTTATCTGTGAACGTGTTGCGATGGAAGTCATAGAAATGGTTCCCGCATTATAAGTTGCGCCATTTAAACTCACTTGTAATGGATTGGCAGAACAAGGAGTTGGATGATTGCCACAATAGTTTTCAAATCCTGGTGCAGAAATATAATATGCCCAAAGTCCACTAGCACCAAGGAAGGATACTTCTTTGGAAGTTGGATTTACTTCATATACTTTGTTTGCATATATTTGGTAAGCCCAAGGACCATTCCCTTGCACATTTGCCAAACAAGTTGCTGTTGGATTGATAGCACAGGAGCAAACAGAACCCGTTGGATTTAATGCACAGTTGGTTCCTGCAACGGCACTTAAGGATTCAAGAATCCAAAGTTTGATTGCATTCCCTAAAATTGGGTCATCTTTCAAATAAACAATGTTAGATGGTGCTTGGTTCGATGAAGGTCGAAAGTTAATCACAGCACCAGCAACGTGATCATTATTAGCATCCCTTACGTATCCAACCACCAAGGATGGTTTGGCAACAATGAGAATTGGATCATTAAGAGTGACTGATTTTGATCCACCATTTGGAGCCGCTGTAAAAAGAAAGGATTGGGTGACTGTGTAAAAAGAAGGGTTAGATACTTCTAAATAGTAGACCCCATTCGTTAATTCAAATCCTTCGATTGAGAAATTTCCATTTCCTGTGATCTGAACTGTTTGTAAAATAGCACCTTGCTCATTTTTAAGTTTGATAGTAAACACGGAAGTTTGGTCATTCGAGAGTGCACCATTTCGAATCACTCCAGAAAGTAAAAGATCACTTTCTGTTGCCGCCATCCAAGGTAAATTAGTAACTCCTAAATCAATAACAGCCACTGTATTTGGATTGGTACCAGGAAACGTAAAATGTACGCTTTCTTGGGTGGTCGCATAAGGTTGGCCAGAGACTACAACTGAATCTCCTACATAAACTACCGTATAATTTCCGTTAGGGAGAGGATTTATCGAAATCACATATTGCCCATTGACATTTGTAACTCCGGTTCCTACTGTGTTTCCATTAGAGTCAAGGATGTTCACCACAATCCCTGCCACTGGCCCAGAAGGAACGGTTACACCACCACCAGAAAATCCAGGGCTTGTAACTACACCTGTAAACTGAGCAGGTCCTTGGGCATAATACATTCTTTCAGCAAACAAATTGCCCACATTCACTAGAGTGAATGGAGTTTGTGTTGGGTTATACACATACGAAAAGTCTTGGTAGGCATAATTTAAACCATAACCAGTGTTAATGAGAACGCGATAATTGTTATTAGGAAGATCCGCTAAATCAAATTGGAAACTTCCATTTGCTTCGGCAAATTTTGAAGCAACCAGTGTACTCACTTCCCCATTCGCTACTTCGATGCGAACAGAAATTAAAGTGAGATCAACACAATTCGGAAGTGCCGGTGCTCCTGGATTGCCACAGATCACATTGGCAGGGACTCCTGCTACGACTGGTACAATGGAACCAATGACACGTGCTGGTCCATGGTTTGGAACTTCTTGTTCGGAACCATTACTCGGAACTTCATCCGGATCTGTGACTATGATGGAACCACCAGAAGGAGGGAGGGGAACACCATTGGAATCGGGAGGGAGTTCAGTTTGTCCACCGTTATCAGCAACGGCACCACCAGTACCTAACAACAACCAGAACGGCATGGATTTTTTCTTACGAGAACAACCCACGGATACAATAGAAATGAGTACGAGAATGGTGAACAACCCTCGAACGCGCATAGACTTACCCTCTAATCAAATTCGCTTTGTGGCTTTTCGCCACTTCCTTTCAAATGACTTCGGGAAATTCCTAAGAACTTCCAAAGTGTACCATTTGTAGTCTGTTTTCGTACAGAAAGCAAACCTTTTTTAGGGGTATCGGCAAAAAATTTCCTTTTACAACCGATTTGGTTCAAAAATAGACAAGAAAATGAATTTCGATTGCCCATTCCTTTCCGCCACAAAGCCTACTCCTAGCGAAATATGTGGGATTTTTGGCTTTCTGTAGGCGGTTGGAAATTACTCATGATCCCATTCACGTATGGGTTTGTGGGTTGGGTCACCAATTGGTTGGCACTCAAAATGACATTTTACCCCATCCAATTCATAGGAATTCCTCCCTATTTGGGGTGGCAAGGGATCATACCCAGAAAAGCACATAAAATGGCGAGTAAGTCTGTGGATGTTATCACAGAACGCCTTCTCAACATCAAAGAAGTTTTCCTCAAAGTAGACCCCAAAAAAGCAGAGGTTGTTTTTTTACCAGCACTAGACTCAAGCATTCGTTATACGATCAAAGAGTTTTCGGATAGTTTAGATCCAAAACTTTGGGAAATCATTCCAGACATTGTCAAAGAAGAAATTTATCATAAAGTACGAAGGGAAAGTGGGATTACCATTCGAAAGGTCATTAAAAAACTCCAAGCAGACATAGATTCCTTATTTGATGTAAAAGCATTGGTATTAAAAAAACTATCCGGCAATAACGTAGGTTTGGTGGTAGAACTATTCCAAGAAGTTGGTGCTCCTGAGTTTCGTTTCATTGAACGATCTGGATTTTATTTTGGTTTTTTACTTGGCCTTGTCCAAATGATATTTATGATTTTTTTTCCTATGGCTTGGACACTTCCCATCCAAGGAGTGATTGTTGGGTATCTAACAAATTATTTAGCACTCGAAATGATTTTTAGGCCTCTACTCCCAAAAAAAATTCTGGGGCTTTGGACCTACCAAGGATTGTTTTTAAAACGACAAAATGAAGTTTCTCGGTTGTATGCAAAACTTGTCAGTGAAAAAATCCTAACACCCAAAAATATACTATCAGAACTTATATTTGGAAAAGCTTCTAAGGAAATCATTGAAATCATTCGCAAAGAAGTGAGTAGCCATGTGGATACTGTTACATTTCTTGCAAAACCGGCTTTGTATGCCACTGGTAAAATTGATGAATTTGATTCTGCAAAAGAAAGGATTGCTGTGGCGATGGCTGATAATGCGATTGAAAATGCTTTCCATTTAGAATCCTACTTAGGGGAATCTTTACAGATTGAAACAATGATGGGAGATCGAATGTCAGCTCTTCCTCCAAAAGAATTTGAATCAATCCTACGTTCGGCATTCCAAGAAGACGAAATGTTATTGATACTTGTTGGTGCTGCTCTCGGTGCACTTGTTGGATGGTTTCAAATGGTATTTATTATATGACTAAAACAATTCTCATCACTGGTGGTAGTGGAGTCCTTGGCAAAGCTTTGATACAAAAGTTAATCCCTGATTACAAAATCATAGCAATTGGAACCAACTACGCCAATTTTCCTGAATCCTTACGCCATCATAAACATTTTAAATTCTATGAAAGAAATTTAGCAACGATCCATGATCCAAAAGATTTTAATTTATCTGAGTCGATCCATCTCATTCTCCATTTAGCAGCTGTTGTATCGGGAGCAAAGGTTAACGAAGAAACTTATTACCAGATTAATGTGAATGCTACAAAACACCTTGTCTCCTATGCCGTTCAAAATAAAATCCCTCACTTTGGATTTGTGAGTAGTATTTCTGTGTATGGATCCAAAGAGATCAATTTAAATCTACAGAGTGAAAGACATGGTACCACAATTTATGCAAAAACAAAAGCATTGGCCGAAGATTTTGTTTTCCAAAGTGGTGAGAACTATTCAGTACTACGCTTAGCAAGTATTTACGGTAAAGGTACCAAAAGTTTTGTTTCCAAACTCAAATCCTTGATGAAAAAGGGTGTGTATCCGAAAATCCCTCCCGTTCGTAAAAAATCGATTTTACACATTGAGGATGCAACTGAGGCACTTTATCTTTGGACCAAACAATGTTTAGCTGGGAAAAAACCTGAAAAAGTGTATGTGTTTTCCCATCCTGAATTTGTGACGATCCAAGGTGTGATCCAAACTTTCCAGGATTTGGGAATCACAAAAAAACGATTAATACCGATACCTGTTTCGGGCGTTTGGTCCAAACTGGTGGAACTTGTCTTTCGTTTGATGAGTTGGATCCGAAAAAAACCTTACCATGGTTCTCCCCTGCAACCACTTCTCGAATCTGTGGCAATTTATGATGAAAGTTCCTGGGAAAAGATTGGCACTTTTCCAAAATCAGATTTACGAAAAGGGTTACTAGACTATCAATAATGGTAGGAGACTTAGCCGATATATTCAGTATGAAAAAGCGACTTTGCCTGATATTTATATTATGTCTATCTCTTACGGGATTGGAAGCTGCCACTTGGGTTGAAGACTCACTCGGATTTGCCTTTGAATACCCAAGAGGTTGGGCAAAGTCTGTACTACGGTATACGGACACGGTTCGCATCCAAATTGCTAAATCCAACCGTGAAGCCATTTTGCAAATTGATGTGGCTCGCCGAACCAAAGATTATGATATCGATCGCTTTATTGAAGAAACTGTTGATACGTTTTTAACAAAATACCCTGATCTAAAACTAGTAAGAGAAAAGGTTTTGGAAAATGAAATTGCTGGGTTTGATGAATCAACCTTTATTGTTTTGCATTATACAGAAAATAAACAAACCATCTCAAACCGTTTTTTATTCCACAGAAAAGGTGGAATGTATTATGTAATCCAGGCAAAAACCACTCGCGTATTATTTTCTAAATATGCCAAAGATTTGGATATGGTGATGAAAAGTTTTCGCAGAGAACCTCGGTCAAAGAATCGATGGCGTAACGATAGTTTGGCGTATCTTGACCCTGTCAAAGATGAAAGACTCATCCAATACATTTCCATCACCATCCGTCCAATTGATACTTTTCCTCATGAACAAGGAATCTCTCAAAAACAAGATGATGGTTGGTTATTTTCTGTAGAAGGAAACCACAAACCAAATGGTACAGAATTTGAATCGAGACCAAAACCAAGTGAACAATATTCCCCTGCCGATGTAAAACCAGACACTCCCACTTCTGATGATCCAGTGGTCATCCCAGACGGTTCTGGACTCTAGTCCTCTTAAGAACAAACATCCATTTTCGAACTAAATTTGGGAATGGATATTGTTTCAAAGTGATGATTCCTGTATCCAAATCGATATTTGGGATTTATCACTTCCAAGAATTCCATTCCTAACAAAAAAACCAATTTTCCCCTTGACCGATGGAATTGTTTTCCTTTTATCGTATATTTACGATATACTATGGCATTGAACAAAAAAACAGAATTCCCGGCCCCCATCCAAAGTTTTGCATCCTTTGCCAAACTCTTATCACACCCAGCAAGGATTGCGATTTTAGAGGTATTGGCCAAACGCCAAACTTGCGTTTGTGGGGAGATTGTTGATGTACTACCTCTAGCACAATCAACGGTTTCACAACACCTAAAGGAATTAAAGGAAGGCGGTCTCGTAAAAGGGGAAGTAGAAGGAACAAGTTCCTGTTATTGTATCAATTGGGATAACTTCAATCAAATGTCAGATGCATTGATTCAATCACTAAATACGATCAAAGAATTCCAAAAGGAAAATGGGAGCTGTTGTTAAAATGAAAAAAAATATTTTAATCCTATGTACAGGGAATAGTTGCAGAAGTCAAATCGCAGAAGGTTGGATGCGTTTTTATGCGAAAGAAAAAGCCAATGTGTACAGTGCAGGAATCGAAACACATGGAGTGAATCCAAAGGCAATCGCTACAATGAAGGAAGTTGGAATTGATATTTCCAATCATACGTCAAACCATATCAATGAATACAAAGATATCTCCTTTGATTATTTGATCACTGTATGTGATCATGCCAAAGAAAACTGTCCATATTTTCCGAGTGATGCAAAACGATTCCACCACAACTTCAGTGATCCATCTAAAAAAATCGGAACTGAAAACGAAATCAAAGAAGCCTTTGCAAATACAAGAGAAGAAATTAGAATGTATTGCGAAAATTTTATAAACAAAGAATTAAACTAACGAGGAATATATGAATCAATCGATGACATGGCATAATTTCAAAAAAAATCTAGAGTTGTATCCAGATTTACAACTTACATTTTTATACCAAAACCAAGAAAGAATTTATCCGAATTACCATATTACTGAATTTAAACTAGCAACAATCGAATCTGTAGATTGTGGAGGGAAATATGATACCTGGAAAGAAATCATATTACAAGTATTAGAACCGAAAGAAAAAGTTGAAACTGAATTAATGAACCTCAAAAAAGTGAATTCAATTTTTACTAAAGTATCTAATCTTATATCAATTCCAGATGATGCAATACTAAGAATCGAATTCGGAAATTCTAAGTCAGTTATGAGACAGTATTTTGTTTCCAATTTACAGATTGTTGGCTCTGAACTCGTTATGGAATTGGTAGATGGACAAACTGAATGCAAAGCAAACGAAAGTTGTGGATTAGAGAAGAGTTCCAATATTCCTATGTTTAAAAAAGAATTTGTAAGTACAAATCCGGTGGCACAAAACTCATGTTGCAACAAAAAACAAACAGAAACAAATCTAGAAAAAGTTGGTTGTTGCTAAGTGAAACATTTATCCTTTTTAGATCGTTTTTTGACAGTTTGGATTTTTGGAGCGATGCTCTTAGGTGTTCTAATTGGAAATTATTTTCCAAATTTTGTTGTGTTTATTTCATCATTCAATAGTGGTACGACCAATCTCCCAATTGCAATTGGCCTTATCCTTATGATGATTCCACCTCTTGCTAAAGTGAAATACAAAGAAATGGGAAAGGTATTTCGAGATGGAAAACTACTTTTACTTTCTCTTCTGCTCAACTGGATCATTGGTCCAATCCTTATGTTCATTCTAGCCATTTTCTTTTTACAAAATGAACCTGAATATAGAACAGGATTGATTCTCATTGGTTTGGCAAGGTGTATTGCTATGGTGATCGTATGGAATGACTTAGCAAAAGGAGATAGAGAATATGGTGCAGCACTCGTTGCTTTGAATAGTATTTTCCAAGTATTCTTTTATAGCTTTTATGCTTATTTATTCATTACTATCTTACCACCTTACTTCGGAATCTCTTCATCGAATGTCTCAATTGAAATTTCCGAGATAGCCAAAACAGTTGGAATTTACCTAGGAATTCCATTTCTGATTGGATTTTTATTACGATTTGGATTTGAATCATCGAACAAAAAAGAATATTATGAAACAGAATTCCTTCCTAAAATTTCGCCAATTACCTTAATTGCGCTGCTGTTTACAATCATTGTTATGTTTAGTTTAAAAGGCGAAATGATTTTAGAACTAACGGAAGATGTTATACAAGTTGCTATACCATTACTACTTTATTTTATCATCATGTTTTTCTTAAGTTTATGGATGGGTTACAAACTAGGTGTCGATTATTCAAAAAACGCAGCAGTTAGTTTTACAGCCACTGGGAACAATTTTGAACTGGCAATCGCAGTTTCCATTGGTGTATTTGGGATTGGAAGTGGAGCAGCTTTTGTTGGAGTCATTGGTCCACTGATTGAAGTTCCAACTCTAATTGTACTTGTAAAAGTGGCTCTTGCGTTTCGGGATCGCTTCTATTCTAAAATTTAAGTTAGCTCCTATCAAGACGAAGCCAATTTTGAATCCAACCAATGCCTGTATCTTTTTGTTAGTTTCGACAAACGGATTTGGTCCATAATCAATCGAAACCAAGGAGTTAGGTTTACGTTTGGTCTGTTTCCTTTTGCCAATCTTTGGAGTTGGTAACGGACCATTGACATTGTTGCAAGCCCAGTAAGTGTTTTTGATTTCCAATTGGGGATGGGCAATCTCAAATTGGATTCTTTATTTTCTTTCCATTCTTTTGGTAAATTTGGATTTAAAGCCAAAGCAGTGGCAATCCCAACGAGAGACACTCCTGATTCTAAAACTGACTCTAAAATTTGTTTTCTTGTGATTCCACCAGTCACCATGATGGGAACAGAAACTACCTTAGTTACTTCTCGTGCAAAATCCAAAAAGTATGCTTCTCTTGCCAAGGTGGAACCATCCTTTGCTATTCCTTGCATGGCAGGAGCTTCATAATTCCCACCAGATATTTCAATAAAATCAACACCTAACTTTTGAATCATATTGATGACAGATGTTGCATCTTCAAATTGGAATCCTCCTTTTTGAAAATCACTTGAATTAATTTTTACAGATACTATAAATTCAGGTTTTACACTCTTTCGAACAGCTTGGATCACTTCAATTAAAAACTTTGCTCTATTTTCCAAACTTCCTCCCCAAACATCTGTTCGCTTGTTTACTAAAGGAGAAAGGAATTGGCTAATCAAATACCCATGGGCTGCATGAATTTGTACTCCATCAAAACCAACCTCTTCCGCTAGTTTTGCTGTCATAACAAACCTTTGGATGGTTTCCAGAATTTCAGTTTCATCCATTGCTTTCGGTTTGCCTAAAAGTTTAGAAAGATTTCCAATATCGACTGCAACTGCAGAGGGAGCCCAAACATTACCACCTAACTTAGCTAATATTTGCCGACCAGGGTGGTTAATTTGCATAATGATTTTTCCACCTGAAGATTTTGCTTTGTTCGCCCAGGTTTTGAATCCATCTAACTTACTCCCTGACTCAAGGACCACACCACCAGGCCCAGTCATCGATCTATGATCTACCATTACATTACCTGTAATGATTGTCCCAACACCTCCCTTTGCCCACGCTTCATATAAATTCCAAAGTGCTGAATCTGGTTCTAAATTTTCATTGGATAAATTTTCTTCCATTGCAGCTTTCACTAATCGATTCGGAAGAATGATTCCATTTGGTAATTTGAGAGTGGTAAATAGTGAGGAGTTTGAATTCATCTTTTCTCTTTAGACAAGAAGAAGAGAAAACATATGAAAGAAAAATTTAAGGAATGCAACATGAGAAGCAGGGAATGAACTTTAAAGTTATTAGTTCTTTTTTCGTTCTCGTTTGTTCTCATACATCCTCTCATCGGCTTTTGCAATTAAGGATTCTAATTCATCTCCATCTTCAGGGTAATGGGCAACACCAACACTTGCTTTGATTTGAAGGGTTTGGGATTCATATAAAACTTCCCCTTCCACGATATTCATAATACTGGATAAAAACGATAAAACTGATTCTTTTGGATCTGGACTCATCAAAATTAATCCGAACTCATCACCACCCAATCTTGCCAATATATCCTGATCTTGGATCAGGTTTGAGAGGCGTTTTGCGAATTGTGCGATATAAAAATCACCTGCAGCATGCCCAAATGTATCATTCACTTGTTTTAAACCATCCAAATCAAACATAACAACAGTTAGTGAAATTGGATTGGATTGTAAACGAGTTATCCCTCTTCTTAAATAATCATAAAAAGCCGAACGAT
This sequence comes from Leptospira levettii, assembly GCF_002812085.1. Lineage (NCBI taxonomy): Bacteria > Pseudomonadati > Spirochaetota > Leptospiria > Leptospirales > Leptospiraceae > Leptospira > Leptospira levettii. Next base: position 127,820 of record NZ_NPDM01000007.1, on the reverse strand, counting down.
TGTAGATCCCAGTGAGTGTATCATGGCTTGCAAGATAGGACATAGATTGTAATCTTTTTTCTCGTTCTGCCCAACGGTAAGCATTGTGCAGTACAGCCGCCATTGTGCCTGACAACATATCGAGAGTATGGAGATCGTTTTCATGAAAGTATCCAGGTTTTGAACTGAATACCTTTAGTACACCTAACACTTCTAAATCGAAGTATAATGGAACTACTATCATGGATCGTAAGCCCACGACACGACAAGCTTCACGATTCACACGGTTGTCTTCTTCGGAATCTACACAGTATAAAATTTCTTTTGATTGTAAGCTGAGTCCTGAAAAACTTCCAGAAACATGTAGTCTTAATCCAATTTGATTGGAAGCAGAACCACTCGCAGCACGATATACCAAATCGTCACCTTCTACTAATTCGAATACTGCTCCTTCAGCAGAAACAAGTTCCTTGGAGCGAAGTGTGATTAAATCTAAAAGAAGTGGTATGTCAGGATTGGCAGCGGTGAGCTCTGTTTGAATCTTTAGTATTTTTTCTAAGGTTGACTCTGAAGGAGATGAGGCCATATCGTTTCAGAGTTACCTTATGGAAAGGATCAATATTGATCTAGCTTAATTTTCGAATTCCTTCACCTAAACAATAATTCGCAATCGCAAGTAATACGTGAAAGATATCAACGTTCAGGAAAGGTCCTGATGCCCCTTTCGTACCTATCACTAACCCTGCTAGTATAAACAACACAGCTCCCACAATTCCCATCATGGCCGCTTGGTTGTGCTTCGGGAAACGGATGATGGAACTGACAAGTACGATGACCATTGCAATTCCACCGACGACTGTCGAATAAATTGGAAGAGGTGCCAAATAAGCAAACACCAAATACAAAACAAAAAGGATGGTGATGAGGAGGAAAAAAGTTTTTTCCGAAATGGAACGAAAGGAAAAATGAAAAAAAGCAAGTCCGAGGAGTGGAACACCAAGACAACCAGAGAGGCCTACAAAAAAACGATAGATCGGATCGAGAGTATTGATGCCCAAAAAGTGAATGGACCCAAGTCCTGCTGATATACCAATAATCGCAAACCCATACAGTGCAGAGCGAGATGGAATGGATGATTTACCAAAAAAACGATACGCTACGCTGAGCGAAACTAAGGACAAAAACAAATCTGATAAAAATGTGGAAAGAACCATGGTGACAGAATTAGAACCAAATTCACCAAAGTGGCAAGTGAAAATCCTTATATTTTTGAATTAAATTCTGGAGGGATCACTTCTTGGGACTTTCTTACAATATCCCCAATGACATCGTCTAGCTCATTAGCAGAATCTAATAAATACCCTAAACTTTTATCCTCTTCCTCTTTTGTCAAACTGCCCGTACGAATGAGTTGGGTTAGACCCATAATTCTTGCCAGTGGGCTTCTCACTACATGTGACTGTGTCCAAGCGATTGATTTTAGTTTTTGGTTTTGTGTTTTGATCGCTTCCAATTGTGTTTCTTTTTCGGTCACATCATGAAAATTGTCAACGATCCCACCGATCGATTCATCTGATAACATATTGGTAAGTGTTGATTCCACATACCTCCATGATCCATCTTTGTGTTTGGCACGAAAGGTTTCACTTGGCAAAGACCCTCCTAGAGGTAATGCTAATACATCAAATAATCTTTTTTTAAGTTTTGGGGAATCATCGGGATGGACTACATCAAACAAATTGAGACTTAGAGCTTCTGTTTCCGTATATCCCATTACCTTTGTGATTGAAGGAGAAACATATTTTCCTTGGCCTCTTGGACTCAGGATCATGATGACATCGGCTCCATTTTCTACTAAAACACGGAACCTTTTTTCGTTTAGAATCAGTTCTTTGCTTTTCCGCATTAAGCTGGAGATATCTTTTGAAAAACAAGCAAGACCTGTTATTTTTTCGTCAACGTTTCGAATCGGATTAAATGAAACTTCTCTATGTTCTTCTTCAAGTGTGATTGGACTTATGAAATTTTCATAAGAAGTGAAGGATTCACCAGAGAGTCCTCTTTCATAGTATTCTTTCCATTTATAATAAAATTCTTCTCCAGCAGTTTTTACTAAGACTGAGTCTCCTTCCTTCGCGGGGTATTGTAGTAAAAAACTGAGAACATTTAAGAAGGATTGGTTTGCAGCCACCAAACAAAAGTTTGTATCAATAGACCAAATGAGATCAGAAGTTCCATTAATGAGTGCTTCTTGGTTTCGTTTGATCCGAATCAATTTTTCTTCGTTGATCACTTTTTCAGAGATATCACGAGTTAAACTTAATACGGAAGTGATTTCGCCTTTTTGGTTCGTCAGCGGTACTGCCGTACTTTCCATCCATCGATGTGTTCCTTTCATACCAATGATTCGAAAACGAGCACTTGATTTGATTCCTTTTAATGCATTTTCGTGAATACTTTGGTAGAATCTGAGATCAGAAGGTTCGATGAGTGGTTCTACTGTTTTTCCGATGGCATCTTCCGGTGTATCGGCTTCTATCATACTCAGCCCTGCTGGGTTCATTTCAATGAGGATGCCATCCGGGGAAACAACCTTCACACATTCTGGTTCTGATTGTAAGATAGAGCTGAGTCTTAACTCTTGTTGTTTGAGTTGTATGTAAGATTCGGTTCGGTCAGTAATGTCCTGAAATATCCCCAAAATTTGGATGGGATTACCGGAACCATCTCGAACCAGTTCTGCTTGGCTATGGATGGTTCGAACAGCACCTTTTTTTGTTACAAGTCGACATTCTAAATTGTAAGGAATGCCCTTCTTGATAACATTTTCCATATGTTGTTTTACTTTTTCTCGATCATCTGGATGGACAGAATTGTAACCTAACTCAAGCGAGACGGGCATCTCTATTGGATCCATTTCTAATATAGCAAAAACACCTTCTGACCAATGGATGGTTTGATTGATAAAATCAAATTCCCAATGACCCAGTTTCCCTAAAGATTCCATTTGGCGAAGGATTCGAAGGTAATGGTCTTCTTTTCTCGATTTTTCAGGGAATGGTTCTTTTGGGATACTTGTCACTGTGATTACCAATCCAAATGGGACTTAGAGTTTCTAAGATAAGAAGTCTTAAGTCAGCCACTTTTTTAAGGATAACAGAATCAGAAATAGAATTTAGGAAAAAAAGTTCATAAGAAGGGTTTGTTTCTGCCAGGGATCTGGAGGGTTTAGTCCTTGGTTTGAGTGGGAACGAACCAAGGACGGGAGCGTAAGCGCACCCCGTAGGAGCCCGCCCGGGCAGCCCAATCCTAAGCTGAGCTAAATTACAATTTTTTTCTCTAAACAAATCGCAGTTGGATCGGATGTCCATTTTCCAAATGCAGGAATTTTTTTGAATCCGATGTTTTGATATAGTGCAATTGCTTCTGGTTGGGGGGAACCTGCTCGTAAAATCATGGATTCATAACCATCTAACAATGCTTTCTTTTCTATTTCGACTAACAAAGATGTTGCGATTCTTAATTTGCGAAATTGAGGGAACACATAAACTGCGTCGAGCTCACAACTTTTATCATTAAACTTTGTATAGGCGACAGAGCCCATAGTTTCCTGGGTATCCAATGATTCTGCCAAGAGAAACATTCCCTTGGGAGGAAAGAAGTCATGAATTGACATTGGGTTCGGTGCACGAAAGCCATATCGATTTTGGATTTCTATCCAAAGTTGGTCTATACAAGATTGGGAAGTGGAATCGATTTCACTCGCCCACCGGAATTGGAAAATTCGATTCATAAATGTAAAAAGATGAACTCATTTGAATAGAAATTTGCAAATTCTATTTTTTGCTAGAGGGATTCTGTGGGTGGTGTAAGAGGGAGTCATTGGGTGGCGGGTGGTCACACCCCACCCAATCAGGGCGGGGATACCTACATCCAACCTGTACCACCCCAAAAAAAAAGCCCCCATCTCTGGAGGCTCCCTTTCAACTGAATTTCTTTTGGAAACTCTTAGTCTTTTTTCGAAGCTGCTTCTTTGATAACGTAAGCTGCAATTTCGTTCTTTTGGATTTGTGTCGTTCCTTCGAAGATTGTGAGGATTTTAGAATCTCTCATTAACTTCTCTACAGGATACTCTTTTGTGTATCCGTATCCACCAAAAATTTGAACGGCATCAGTAGCACACTGAACCGCACACTCAGATGCATATGCTTTTGCAATCGCAGAGTATTTTGGAAGGTTAGGATCGTTTGCATCAGAAAGACGAGCTGCTTTGTAAGTGATTTCTCTTGCAGTTTCTACTTTGATAGACATATCAGCTAACATGTGTTGCACTGCTTGGAACGTTCCGATTTTCACTCCGAATTGTTCTCTCTCACGAGCATAACGAGCTGCGTGGTCAAGTGCTGCTTGCGCTACACCCACTCCCATTACTGCTACGAATGGACGAGACGCATTCAAAGTTTGAAGAGCGTAAACGAAACCGAGGTTTTCTTTTCCTACTAATTGTTCTTCGCTCACTTCACAATCTTCAAAAATAACTTGGTGAGTAGAAGATGCACGGATTCCGAGTTTATCTTCTTTTTTACCTACAGTCAGACCTTTTGTATTACGTGGCACGTAGAAACAAGAAACTCCACGAGTTCCACGGTTTTTATCAGTATAAGCAAATACAGTAAACGCTTGGGCATCAGATGCACCAGTGATCCATTGTTTTGCACCGTTGATGACCCATTTGTCACCTTTTTTCTCGGCACGAGTTGTCATACCTGGAACGTCAGATCCAGCACCTGGTTCTGATAAACAGAAAGAAACTCCGAACTTACCGTCGGCAATTTCAGGAAGCCATTTCAATTTTTGTTCGTGAGTTGCACCTTTCAGGATAGGAAGGATTCCAAGACCCGTGTAAGCAAACCCTAGAGCGATTCCAAGGCATCCTCGAGACAATTCCTCGATTGCCAAACACTGCTCAATGGCTCCAAGTCCCCATCCACCGTATTCTTCTGGAATCACAAGACCGTTGATTCCAAGTTCGGAACGCATTTTGTTGATGAGTTCAGTTGGGTGTTGGTTTTTTTCATCCCAGTGCAAGGCTACTTCATGCGGGATTTCTTTTTTGACGAAGTTACGAACTAAATCTCTGATTTCAAGTTGTTGCTCTGTGAATTGGCTATACATTCCGGGATGTTCCTTCTAAGAATGGGGTATTTACTACCTTTTTTCGTACGACCCTTCCTGTGCCAAGGGTTTTTCTCTCTTTACAAGAAAGCAAATACACTGTAAAATTTTCCATTTGTATGGCTAAATCGTGTTCTTTATTCCACAACCTGAGACAGATCACTTCTGTCCTCCTTATCACAGTAACCTTTGCACTTGTTTCTTGCGCAGGTAGACCCAATTACCAATCTAAAGCAAACTTGAGTTATGCGAACTTTGAAGTATACTTCCAAGAGAAGTTAAACGAAAGTAAACGTAAAAACCACAGACCTGGAAACGAAGAACGTTATATCAGTTTTGGGAAAAAAACACCTCTCGCATTTTTATACATCCATGGGTTTGGTGCTTCTCGTGCTGAAGGTGAAGATGTAATGGAAAAATTGGCGAAAAAGTATAAGGCGAATACTTATTTGCTCAGACTTCCTGGTCATGGTACAAACAAAGAAGACCAAAGAGATCAAAATTTTAACAACTACTTAGATGCATCACGTGAAGCATTGTATATGATGCAATCACAAGGTGACAAAGTGATTGTGTTTGGAAGTTCTATGGGTGGACTACTTGCCACTTGGCTTGCATCGGAATACCCAGAAGAAGTGGATGGACTCGTACTTGCCAATCCCTTTTACGCACCTGTGGATGGAAGTTTAAACATCCTTAACTATCCAGGTGGACTTAGTTTCATCCATTTACTCAAAGGGAAAGTAAGAGCTTCCGTACATAACAATCCAAAAGTGCTTCCAGAACGAAATAACTTTTGGTATCCCGAACAATACTTTGCAGCACTCGTAGGTGTAAACGATCTCAAAAACTATGCAGCAGTACCAGATGTATTTCGAAAGGTTACTTCTCCTGCTTTGTTATTGTATTATTATAAAAACGAAAAAGAACAAGATCCAACAGCAAGTGTTCCCAAAATGTTGGAAGGTTATGCAAACTTTGGATTAGAAAAAACACCAAATCCTCTCAATAAAAAAGTCGCAGTTGAGAACGGAATGCATGTCCTTATGTCTAAATGGGTGATCACTGATAAAGTATTCATCGAAGCTCAAATAGATGTTTGGTTAAAAGAATTAATGAAAACCAAATAAAGTCTGTTAACATTTGATAGAGTAGATCGCGAAACCAAATTCAAAGGAGTTTCCCATGAACCAGAGTAAAGAAAAAATTGCACTTGTGACAGGTGCCAACCGAGGGATTGGGAAACAAGTTTCCATTGATTTGGCAAAACAAGGAATTTATGTATTGATTGCTTCTAGAAATGTTTCTGAAGCAGAAGACACTCTCAAACAAGTAAAGTCGGTTGGTAAAGGTGAGATCATCTCCCTTGATGTTTCCAAAGAACAGAGTATCAATGAAGCTTATGATATCATCACTGGGAGTTTTGGTCGTCTGGATATCTTAGTGAATAATGCAGGGATATTTACAGACCCAGGTTCATTTTTTGAAACCACTTCGGAAGAATTACACCGCACCTTACTGGTAAATCTATTTGGTCCATTTCGTTTGATCCAAGTTTTTTTACCGATGATGATCCAAAACAATTATGGCCGTATTGTCAATGTTAGCTCTGGTATGGGACAACTTTCCGATATGGGAGGAGGTTATCCAGCGTATCGAATCTCCAAAACAGCCATCAATGCTTTGACAAACCTTTCGAGCACAGAAGGTGTTGGAAAAAATATCAAAATCAATTCCGTCTGCCCTGGATGGGTGAAAACTGATATGGGTGGTACAAATGCGACAAGACCTGTGGAAAAAGGTGCGGAAACCATAGTATGGGCAGCGACTCTACCCGATGGTGGACCTACAGGGAAATTCTTTCGGGACAAAAAAGAAATTCCTTGGTGAAATCGAACCAAGGCATTCATTATGCCTTGGTTTTTAATTACAAAAGTTTTTCCCTATCCAATTTTTCCTAGTAACTTATCTAACTCCAAATAACATTCTGCCATTCCATCTGCTGCACCTGACTCTACCATCATCTTACAAATATCAGGTGATGCATACCGACAGAGATGTGTCATCAATGTCCGTTTGCCTTCTGTTGTAAAAGTGCGGGATTCAAACGTAGCGTTTGGATCTTCAGGAGCATTTGGATTGAATGTTGCCATATCCATTATGTAATTTTCTGTATTGGCAAGAGTTTCTGGAACGACTACCTCGCGAAAGGTTCCATAAACTCCTGATTTATTTCCCTTATCATCGGCATACAGATATAGGTATTTTCCACCCACTCTTAGGTCTTGTTCACAAGTATTGAGGACCATACCTTCCGGTCCGATAAGCCATCTTCGCATTAACTCAGGTTTGGTGTGACAATCAAAAACCAATTCTCTAGGTGCATCAAAATACCTTTGAAAAACAACCTCTGTGTCACCTTTCCGAATCATCTTCACTTCATTTTGTTTTGAATTCATTTTTTCCTCGCTCCTTTTGGTTGTATTCTTTGTAATTCTTCCAATAACCCATCGAGAGCCTGGTATCGTTTTTCCCATATCTGGCGGTATTTCTCCATCCAATCCACTGCTTCTTTGAGAGGAGCAGTTTCTAACCTACGAGGCCTTTCTTGCGCCCTCCTTGTGGTTGAAATCAGCCCCGCTTCCTCTAAAATCCTTAGGTGTTTCGAGATAGCTGGTTGGCTCATTTGAAACGGTTTCGTGAGTTCCATCACTGTTAGGTCTTTTTTTGCCAGATGCATTAAAATGGCCCTTCTTGTGGGATCAGCAAGTGCGGAAAATGTTGCGTCCAGAGTTTGCATTTCTAATTGGTTATATATCTATTTGGTTATATAAAGAAGGTTTGTCAATGCAATTTTCAAACAAAAATTCAAAGCAAATCAAATTTTGAGAAAGTTTACTTCGAGAATGGGATGAATCGAAAACGACCTTTATTAACCAGAAAAAGATTCTAAATCTAGAAACATTTTTATATTGGCTCTTTCGTATAAACCTGATTCTAATTCAATTTCTCGAAATCCATATTTACGATACAGATGAATTGCCGATTCAAGTTTTGTATTGGAATATAAAACAAGAGAACGAATTTTGTTTTCCTTGGCAAAAGTAAGACAATATTCTAAAAGCTTTCTACCAATTCCTTTTCCTTGTACTGATTCGGTAACAGCCATTTTTCCCAATTCGAATTCTGTTTCTGTTTTCTTCAGTAAAGATGCAGTACCAACAATTTGGTTTTGATATTTGGCAAAAAAAATAAATCCCCCACTATCGATAATGTATCGTTTAGGATCTGACAAAGCGAGTAAATCACCTTCTTCGATGCGAAAGTATTTCTCCAACCACACGTAGTTCAAAGTCTTGATGAATTCGGCTAACGCAGGTGTGAAGGGAATTATTTCGATCATATCGTTTTTACGCCACTTCCCGGCCTCTTGCCGTTTCCAAAATGGCAAACCAGTCCAATCGAGATAGTGGATAAGAAAAACTATTTGCGGCAGATTTAATTCGTTCCATATCATTGGTTCCTAAAATGGGAACAAGACCTGCAGGGTGATTTAAAAACCATGAGTATACAATTTGGTCGATACTTGCACCGAATCGTTTTGCGATATCCTGCAATTTGATTGAGGTTTTGATTTCCGTTTCTGTTTTTGGCGAGAATACTTTTCCGCCCGCAGTTGGAGACCAAACCATAGGATGAATATCAGATTCTAACATTTGGTCAAAGGTTCCATCAACCATAGGTTCGGTGTGAAATAAATGAAACTCCACCTGGTTTGTGAATAGAGGACGATTGAATTTCGATTGGACCATTTGGAATTGAGAAGGAGTAAAATTAGAAACTCCAAAATGTTTGACCTTACCTTCTGCTGTTAAAGAATCAAAAACCTCTGCCATCTCCGTTGGATCCATGAGTGGGTCGGGTCTGTGAATGAGCACTACATCCAAACAATCAACTTGTAGTTTTCGTAAAGATCGTTCCACCGAATAACGAATGTGTTCTTTCGTAGTATTATAATGTTTAGTAGAAAATTTGTTCCCAGGAATTTGTATCCCACACTTGGTGATGATTTTAATTTTATTTTTTAGGTTTGGGTATTTTTTGAGTACCTTCCCAAAACGTTCCTCATTTTCAAAATCTCCATAAATATCTGCATGATCGAATGTATCAATTCCGAGCTCCAAACACAAATTAATTTTCTCATAAATTCGATCTTCACCAAATCCATGTTTGTCTTCATGTAACCTCCAAATCCCATACACCAAACGAGAAATGGATAAATTATGTTTTGGAAAATGAATTTGTGGAACCATTATTTTCTTTCTCCTGTTGTCAGAGGTGTAACAGGAATACCTTTGGGTTTCCTTCCTTGTGCCTCGGCAAAATTTACTGTTTTTAATTTTGGCAGAACTTTATCTGCAAAGAGTTTAGATTCCTCAATGAGTGGATAACCGGAAAAAATAAATGCTCGGATTCCCATCTGGATGTACCTTTGGATTTTTTCATACACTTGTTCAGGTGTTCCTACAATTGCAGAACCACAACCTGATCTGGCGAGTCCAATCCCTGACCAAATCATAGGTTCAATGAATAAATCAGAATCAGCAGACTTGCGAAGTTCATCTTGGCGTAATACACCTGCAGAATTGGAATCAAGTGCTCTATGTTTAATATCATTAGCTCTTTCGATATTCAATTTTGATAATAGACGTTTTGCGGCGTCTTTTGCTTCCTTTTCAGTGTCCCTCACAATCAAATGAATCCTTAGACCAAAATCAATTTTACGTCCAAAACTAAATGCACGCTCACTTAAGTCCTTCATAGTGTCAGCCAGTCTTTCTTCCGTTTCGGGCCACATCAAAAAAACATCACAAAACTCAGCACACAATGCCCGTGCATCTTCCGAAATCCCACCAAAGTAAAGTAAGGGGCCACCATTTGTTTGGTAAGACTTTACTGGATCAGCAGTTAAATCCAACTGGTAATGTTTTCCTTGAAAATTGATGTGATCCCTTGTCCAACCTTGTTGCAAGATTTGGATCACTTCCTTTGAGATTTCATATCTCGTTTTGGAATCACGTAGAGTTCCAGGTAAGTCAGAAGAGATGATATTGATATTGAGCCTTCCCTTTAGCATATGATCCAAAGTGGAAAGGGTTCTTGCAAGCATGGGAGGATGGATTTCTCCACAACGAATCGCTGTTAGGAGAGAAATATGTTTTGTAAACTGCGATGCTGCAGCAGCAAATGTTAATGTATCTTGTCCAGTTTGGTAAGAGGAAGGTAATAATATATTTTGATATCCCAACTCATCTGCGATTCGGATGATATCGGCACAATGTTCGAAACTCGAACGCAAAGAACCATCAGGGACTCCTAAAAATTCATAATCTCCATTGCATAGGTCACAAAACCAGGCAACTTCTACAGAAGTGTCTTCGGATCGAATGGCGGGTGCATTAGGAATCGGATTCATTGTTGCCAATACAAACCGAGATACCAAGAAACGACAAGAGGGATTTCAAAAAATCTATCGCTTGCATTATTTTTAGAAAGAATCTAGTCTGGCGGTTCCATTCCTGTCTATGATCACAACAATTGATATCCTCTTCTTTGGCTTTACCTTCCTACTTGTGCTGGGGATTGGTATGTTTGTAGGGAGAAAAGAGTCTTCCTCAAAGGATTATTTTCTTGGAGGAAGAAGCCTTCCCTGGTGGGGGATTGCTGGTTCTCTCTTTGGCACCAATATTTCGGCAAACCATTTAGTAGGGATGCTCGGGATAGGATTTTCTGTCGGATTCGCACAAAGCCATTATGAATTTGGATCCATTCCCGCGATTGTACTGTTAGCATTTGTATTTTTACCACTATTCCGTAGAAAAAAGTTTTTTACCCTCTCCCAATTTTTACAGGAAAAGTTTGGAAAAGAAACAGGAAGAATCTACTCTGCAATCTCGCTCATTCTCATAACGATCCAACTGACTGGTGCTTTGTACATTGGAGCACGAAGTTTTTTACCATTTTTGCAAAACCTTGGTGTATCGGTTACCTACACGGAACTTGTCATTTGGATTGCATTTACCTCTACCATCTACACTTGGTTTGGTGGATTAAAATCGGTTGTCTACACTGATGTCATCCAAACCTTTTTAATTTTAGCATCAGGGATTGTCCTCGCCTATCTTTCGATTACAAGACCCGAAGTTGGTGGGTTACTGGAACTTTTTGCAAAAGAAGAAAGTAGAATGGATGGACTGAGTAAAATGAATTTATACTTACCTCCAAATCACCCTACACTTCCTTGGACGGGAGCACTGAGTGGGTTATTTTTATTACATACGTTTTATTGGAATACGAATCAATACGTCGTACAAAGAACATTAGGTGGAAAATCACTGAGAGAAGCTCGGTATGGGATATTAGTGGGTGGACTTTTAAAACTCACAGTTCCTTTTTTTTCGATTTTAACCGGGATTGCAGCGTTTCAAATTTGGTCTTCCCTTGGGGAAACAACAAACATAGCTCCTGATGAAGCATTCTCCAAATTAGTTGTCTTGGTTGTTCCTGTAGGATATGGACTCATCGGAGTCATTCTTGCAGGATTATTGGGAGCAATTTTTTCAAGTATTGATTCCATGTTACATTCAGCGGCTACGTTATTCACTATTGATTTTTACAAACCCCTCTTTGAAAAAAATGGGGGATCACTTTCTGATGAAAGACAAATGCAATCAGGAAGAATTTTTCTCTTGTTATTTTCTTTTTTAGTAACTGTGTTTGCAATTGTTCTCATTGATCCAAATTCAAAAAAAAATTTCTTTCTTGAGTTATCCAATCAAAGTTCGCACTTCACACCCGCTTTACTTGTCGTATTTTTACTTGGAGTTTTGAGTGTCAAAATCAACTCCAAAGCCATCTGCGGGACAATCCTTCTCACTCCACTCATTTCCCTCTTAAGTCCTTATCTTTATACAAACTATGCGCCGAGCACCATTAAACTTACACTTGGTGAAGAATTGAATTTTTTACACCGCGTATTTCTCATCTTTCACTTTGCCTTTTTTGTTCTGACATTTGCCGCATTCCTTCAATACAAAAAAAATCCTAATGAAATTTCTCTCCGCGAACGTTTTAATTTCATTTCATTCAATCAAAACCCACAAAAACGAAAAAAACCTTTCATTTTGAATGGTTTTTTCATCTTTTTCATCTTGTTTATTTTCCTTATTGTTTTGCGAGTCCAATTCCCAAATGCAAAATTCCTGATTGCTTCCTTAGGATTTTTGCTTTTGATTTTTTCTTCTTTGGTTCTTACCTATCGCAAAAAATCAGCAAAACAAAACCTCATTTCTGTACTTGGCAAACGAGATGAATGGTTGTATGGAATTTTACTAGGTTTTACATTTTTCTTTTATTTATGGTTCTAAGTACACAATCTAACAGTCGCAAGTAAAAAGAAATCGACATATGCAGACAAGAATATCTCCTTTGTCAAGGAGACCCATCAATCAAAATGTTTGTTTTTGAAAAAGCAAATCAGAAATTTCGATTCCCAATTATCACTTTCTGTTTGATTGTCATCACTCTATGCACTCAGTTTTTAGAAACAAATAACACGTATGCATTCACTCCTAAAAAAGAATTTGGATTGAGTTTATTCTCTTCTTTCTTCTTTAATTCTTCTTTTGTAGAGTGGACAACCAATGCGATCTACTTGTACATGTTTGCTGATAATATTGAAGATGTAGTCGGTCCTCTCAATTTTTTCTTTTTGTTTCTGTTTTTTGGAATCCTAACAAATCTAACTTATTATTTATTCCACATGAATTCCATCATACCTGTTGTGGGAACTTCTGGTGTGGTTTCAGGATTTTTAGGAATGTATTTTGTTTTTTTTCCAAAAGTAAAAAGCACAATGGTATTCGAAAAAATAGCATTCAAAGATGTGCCAATTTACTTTAGTTTAAGCATTTGGATCCTCATCCAAGGATACTTGTATATTGTCGAACTCCATAGTGACATCCGAAGTACGTATGCGGGCCAAGTAGTGGTTTTTTTGTTTGGGATGATCCTTGCCAATGGATTTGTCCGACTCAAGTATCTGGACAGACTGGAACATAATTTACGATTAACTACATTCCAAAACAAAACGGTTCTTTGCCCATCTTGTAACCACCCTATCCCAGCTAAAAAATACGGAAGGTTCCATTGTCATGTTTGCCATACCAATTTTTTCTTTGATCGAAAGGGAAAAAAATTCCTGCCTTAACCATAAAACCTTGTGTTTACCACTCAGAATTCTTTTTCTATCAATTTTTTTACATCGACAATTGCTCAGTCTATCGTTAAAATTCTCCCTTACCATTCATGGAGACTAAAGAATGAAACGACTCGCAACTTTGTTACTCTTATCAATTTTAAGCCTACAACAAATTTTATCGGAAGACAAACCCGTTCCTCCTGGTCCACCTAAAGAAGGTTATTATATTATCACGTATAAAAATTACTCCGTAAATTTAGAAATACAAGTAAATGGATATGATGTGCGGAGTGGTCTCTCCAATGAGGATTCATCAGGACAAGCCGATATCAACTATTGGATCCTTCCTAATGATAATAAAATTAGAATCCGATTTTCAGAGCGAAAACAAAGTAAAAAACAAACACCAGGATTACCAGCTGAGGCTGAGGTCAAACTCATCATTGGTCAGAAAGGCCAATTTCCTGACGAAGGTGTTTTACTTGAAAAAGTCGAACATACCCAATCCAATCCAAAACAAATGGGTTTATGGATCGAAATTCCGTTTCAAACCCCATTCTCTCCGCCGAGTGAGTTGTGGAAACAAGCGGAAACTTTGAGTCTCTCAAAAGAATTGGAAGATTCGGCTATTTCTTTTTTAAAGGACTTCACTCAAATTCTCAATACAAAAGATGCAAAAAAGATTTTGTCTGCGACTTCCTTTCGAGCAAAAGATACGTCGGTAGTTAGATACTATCCTTATGATGAAGCAGACGAATTAAAATCAATCCAAGGAATGACAAAATCAATTGGATCCACCTGGAAACTCAATCCTTCCGAAACACAATTTAAATTACTCTGTAACAATCAAATTCTAGAAATCACAAACAAAAAAGGAGATCCCATTATCACTTCCAAAAAAGGTGCAGCGATTCCCATTTATTTAAGTCGGATTGATGGGAAATGGGTGATTGTTCGTTAGATCCTTTTTTCCAGGATGATAAATGACTTGAAATAAGGATCATCCCAAAACGTACTATGAAGGGAGAAATTTATTTCTCCCCTGACATATCATTAATTTGATTCACGAACTGATTTTTTCTTCTCGGATATCGCAAAGATTTTTTTTGGAGAACTGATTCCTTTCAATTTATGTTCGCCTAATTCTTCCCACCGAACCGGAATTTGTTTCGCTAAGTTTTCGGAGGCAAGTACTGCTTTTCCTAACTCACCACACATTCCGGCGATTCGACTCGTCAAATTAACAGCTTCTCCAATCACAGTAAAATCCAAACGATCCATAGATCCGATATTCCCATATAATATTTCACCAGAATGTAAACCTACTCCGTGATGGATTGAAATTTTGCCTTCTTTTTCTCTTGATTGGTTTAATTGAGTTAATAATTCACCTAACTTACGTACTGCGAGTAATACTTTTTTACCTACTACTAATTTGTTTTTCTCTTTGTATGGGAAAACAGCGAGGATACCATCCCCTAACAATTTTAAAACTTCTCCCCCAAACCTTTCGATCTGAGGAATTGCTACTCCAAAATAGTCATTTAATAACTGAATGACTTCTTTAGGTGAAAGAGTTTCACTAATACCTGAATAATTTCGAATATCAGAAAACCAAATTACTGATTGGATATTCTCCAACTCACCTAAATAAATTTTGCCAGAGTATACAGTTGAACCAGTTCTTTTTCCTAAATAAATACTGAGTAAGGATTCTGTGAGTTCTGATTGGATAAAAGTCCACCACTTCAGTGCAATTAGGTTTAAAGATTTTGTTAAAAAATCTACTTCTGTTTCATTAAATCCATTTGGCTTTTTCGTTAATAAACTTAAAAAAGCATAACTATTGCCTTTTTGAATTACTGGTACAGCTAAATACCCAGTTCCACCTAATGGTGCTAACTCTTCCAATATAGGATAAGGATAATCACCTTTTTTCTCAGAATCAAACTGATAATAATAAGTTTTTTTAGCAGTTAAAACATAGTGAATTGGACTTGCTGTAAATTGCGAAGACTGGATTGAACCTAATCTGAATTTGGTGACCCGAATGGAAGAATCTGGAAATTCGTAAAACGAACTCGAGTGGAATAAAGAATTCACCTGCACATCAAATAGTTCTTTTTGAGAATTTGGTGCCCAAAGATATGCTAATGTCTCTACTTGAGGGTGTAAGGTTTTTGTTCCCATATTCCCTCTCATAATATCAAAACCTAAAGATTGTAAGTATTGAATATAAGAATGGAATAAAACAGCGGGAGAATCAATTTTGGGAAGTTCCACCAAATACCAATCCATAAAACTATCGAGTAAAGACTTAGATTCGTTTGTCATGGAATGTTTATTGGATAAGGAAAAAGAAAGATGGCAAGAAAATAAAGAAAATCACCCCGCCAAATGACAGGGTGAATTGTATTGTTTATTTGAGCTTAGCATCCAAACGTTTTTGTACAGCTTCCATGAATTGGAAAGTATCCAATTCTGTTTTCTTTGCTGCTGTTGAAAGGGAAAGTAGATCTTTTGTCATTTCTCCGCCTTCAATTGTTTCGATGATTGCTTCTTCTAATTTGTGGGCAAAATTCACTACATCAGGAGTTCCATCAAGTTCTCCACGTTTTGCAAGAGCACCTGTCCAAGCAAAAATAGATGCTACTGAGTTTGTAGAAGTTGTTTCCCCTTTTTGGTACTTACGGTAGTGACGTGTCACAGTTCCGTGAGCTGCTTCGTATTCGTATTTTCCATCTGGAGAGACGAGAACAGAAGTCATAAGTCCAAGAGAACCAAATCCAGAAGCAACCATATCACTCATCACGTCACCATCATAGTTCATGAGAGCCCAAAGTTGACCACCTTCGTTTTTCATGATTTGTGCAACCGCATCATCAATGAGGTAATAACTGTAAGTGATACCTGCAGCTTTCATTGCAGATTCTTGTTCTTTTGCCATAGTATCAAAGATATCACGGAAACGAGCATGGTATTTTTTTGAAATGGTATCTTTTGTGGCAAACCAGATGCTGATTTTTTCAGATAATGCATATGTGAAACATGCTTTTGCAAATGATTTAATAGATTCATCTAAGTTGTGCATCGCAAGAGCCACACCTGCACCTTTAAATTCATTTACTAACAGTCTTTGTTTTTCTTTTCCAGATGCATCTGTATAAACAAGTTCTACTTTTCCTGGACCATCTACGAGAATCTCTACGTCACGATAGATGTCACCGTATGCATGGCGACCAATTGCAATTGGTTTTTTCCAAGAATTAACAGCTGCTGGAATGTTTTTGATAATAATAGGTTTACGAAATACAGTTCCATCTAAAATCGCACGGATTGTTCCGTTAGGTGATTTCCACTCTTGTTTTAAATTGTATTCTTTTACCCTGTCAGCATTTGGAGTGATTGTCGCACACTTCACACCTACACCGTGTTTTTTGATTGCGTTTGCAGAATCAACAGTGACTTGGTCATCCGTTTTATCACGATATTCTACACCGAGATCATAATACTCTAATGTAATATCTAAGTAAGGGTGAATGAAACGATCTTTGATTTCTTTCCAGATGATTCTTGTCATTTCATCGCCGTCTAACTCAACTAACGGTGTTTTTACTTTAATTTTTCCCATTGATTTCTCCTAAACTCATACTATTTAAACTTTAAAATTATAAGACTTAATTTGGACTTCCCATATAACGATTCCAAATATAATGACAGAACTCCGTCGAATTATTGATCGCTCCTGAAATGGTATGGATACCAGTGAAGGATGTATATCTTTTTCTATAAGCGTCCGATTCCGAAACGAGAGAAAGTTTCGCTTCTAATTGGGACAAAACTTCTTTCCACGATTCACAATGTTCAGCAACAAAGGGATCGTTTGCTTTGATTTTTAATTCCTTCGCTTCTGAAATGTGTATTTCCCAAAAATGAGCTGGAAATGCGGGAGGGGTATAACGATCGCGTATGGTCTCCAAATCCTTTTCGATTTCCTGGTCTTTGAAACTATGAAAAAAGAAAAAACTGCTGAGTTTGAGTGAGATTGGCAGATAAAACCGAAAGGTTTTGTCATAGGATACCATTTGTTGTAACACCCAATGGGGAGATTTCCCAGTTTTGCCTTTTTCTTGGAAGGATTTGGCATCCACATGTGCCAATTCATCAAAACAGTATTGGGCGAACCGAAGTTTCTCTTTCCAGAATATTTCTAAGATCTCCGTGACCATGTCTGTTTCGTTCATCTTGGATAGGGGAAAGTATTTTTCAAGTGAGAATCCGTTTTTAAGAACCAAGTCACTCTCTTGTTTACCTCCCTTTGGTATGAATGAGAATGAACTATCCTGGCATGAATTGGTTTCGAAAAAAGAAGAGTTTTTACATATCCTAAGGATTTTAAACCATTATTACGAAATGAGAGGGGAAACCAAATCCAAACAATTTGGATTTAGGCGCCTTCTTGCCGATTCTGATCCTAACTCTGTCCAAATCTTTTTTGCAAAGATTGGTCCGTTTGAATACCAGGTAGCTTGCCGCATTTTACCCAATGAGGAAACAGAAACTTGGATCCATGTGGATGGCATAGCTGAGGAAAGAGAGCGTTTACGACAAATCGGAAATACAGAACACCCAGTGTTCTCTTTAGTGTGTTTGGGTGATCTCTTTTCGATCTCTGTTCCGACCCTTTTATCCATTTAAAGGAAATCCCCAAGAAAAACCTTGCTTCTTTTTTCAGGTCCTTTTAGTCTTTGGCGGTGCGATGGAAGAGTAACATTGGTAACCTCCTCTTATTGGTTTTGGTTTTTCTGAGTGTAACCAAAAACCTTTCTGCTGAAGATTTTAAAACACAACACTACCCTGAAGAAGGTTATCTGCAAGGTTGGAATTTTACCTTTCGAAATGAAAAGTACAATCTCTTTGCAACCTTTCTTGTCAGTAATTTTGGTCCAGGTTCCCTCAACAATGGAATCTCATTACTGCTAAAAACCAAAGACCAACCTGTCTTTTATTCCACTCGCGAATTTGATGCAGAAGAATATGAATTTAAAAAAGGACAGTTTTACCAACGAAGTGGTGAAAACTGGATGGAATATAAAAACGGAGTGTATTCGTTTTATATGAACTACGGAGATTGGGAAATCAAACTGGACTACAAACCACGTAGAGGGAATGTTCCTATTTCCAAAGGGAAATTTCCTTTAATGGAGAAAGGAAAATTTGTACAAGCAGACATCCCATTTTCTTACTCCACTGTCACAGGTACCATTCGGTACAAAGATGTCACGGAGGAAGTAAAGGGTGTGGGTGGGCTCGAACATATCCTTACCAATGAAGCAGTTTATCAGTTTTCCAAAAAATGGGAATTGGTTCGTTCCCAAACAAAAGATAATTATCGAATTTTTACAGGTGGATTTATTGGAAATTCTAATTTCCCAGGTGAATTTTTCCGTCGAGTTGCTGTAATCAATCCTTCAGGTAATTTAATTTTAGAAGGAACAGTTGAGAGGGTAGAAGTGTTAGAATGGGAAAAAGAACCTACATCTGGTTATACGATCCCAAAATCGGAAATTTTATACTTCCAAAATGAAACTTGTAAATTGAATGTAAAACGAACTCGTCCCATAGCAACCATGAGTGCCTTGGAAAATATTTCTTCATTTTTACGATTTTTTATCCAGTTGTTTTTTGCAAAACCATACCAAATCCATTGGTACGCAGAACTTAAATTAGAATGCCCTGAATATTCAGGGGAAGCAAAAGGTTACCATTCCAATTATTTGATTAACGAGTGAGTGTTAGTTTGTTTCAAAACTTATAAAATAAACTTTTGGCCTTCATGTGCAATGTGAACTTGCATTCCACCTGGTTTTAGTAAACGTGCTTCATCTAAAATGATCCTTGCCACTTCATGGTCTGTATGGTCAGGTTCATGGTGAGTTAATACCACGGATCGAATTTCCATCATTTCTGCGAATTCAACAGCCTTACTGACAGCCGTATGCCCCCAACCTATTTTTTTCTCCGCTTCAGAAGTGCTATACTGTGCATCGATGATGATAAGATCTGCTCCAGCAATTTGGGGTTTCATCTTTAATAAATGTTCTCTGTCTTCTTCACGGTATTCAACATCCGTACAAAATAAAAATATCTTATTACCTTCTCTAATGCGGTAACCCGTACAAGATCCTGGATGGCGAAGACCAAAAGGAATGATTTTTAGACCACCTAACATATAGGATTCAAATTCTTTCCATAAATGAAAATGTTTTTTAGAAGCCATCTGTTGGAAGGTGACAGGAAAGTTTTCTGGATGTTGTTGTCTTTCTAAACGTTCTTCTAAATTGGGAATACAAGAATAAAAATGGATGTTTACTGAAGGTGAATACCCTGGTTTGAAAAATGGCCAACCTTGGATATGATCCCAATGTGTGTGGGATACAAGGATATGAATGTCCATCTCCTTTCCACTAAAAGCTTCTGGGGCAAGTTGGTTTCCAAGAACACGTAACCCAGTTCCCATATCTAAAATCACTCTTTCTCCACCATCACCTTCGATGAAAACACAGGTGGTATTGCCACCTAAGTCTTGTGAGAGAGGGATTGGTAGATGGTTTAAAAACTCCTCTTCGGAAAAACCATTTGGATCTTTTTTCCACTCCTCTTTTGCTAAATGCAGAATCTTTAAGGTTTTTTCTCGTTGTTCCTGTTTTGAAATCGGAGTGGGAAGACTACCTCGCACACCAAAAAGAGTTATTTTCATCTAGTTCCTTTTAAAAATCCTGACATTAAATCATCGGAAGAAAAGCAATTGTTAGTTAATCCAGAAATCCAAGAAAAACTTTGGAAGTTCACCATCAGAACTCCCTACAAGTCTGACTATCTCCTGCAACCTAACGAACGCGGGAAAAAAATCGACCTAAAAAATTCTTTCCCTTCACACACCAAAAACTTTGTTTTAGAGTTAGGTTCCGGTTGGGGTGAAGTTGCCATTGAATTGGCGAAAAATGACCAACAAACAGGTTACCTACTCATGGAAAAAAAGGTAAACCGCATCATCCACACCGAAAAACAAAGAAAATCGTTAGGATTGGAAAATATTCGTTATATGACCGTTAACTTCCAATGGTTTTTCGATGAACTCCTTGAGAAAGAATTTTTTGACAAAATCATCATCAATTTTCCAGATCCATGGCCCAAAAAAAAGCATCATAAAAACAGACTGATGCAACCACATATGATACAACAAATATACAGTCTGTTAAAACCAGGTGGTGAACTTTTATTTGCCACTGACTACGGTCCATATGCGAGAAAAACCATCTCCCTATTTCGCAAATTCCCTGAGTTTTTATGGAAGGACAAAGAATATGAATTTGAAAGGCCTGGATTTCCCATTTCATTTTTTGAAGCGGAAAAACGAAGTGAAGGGAAACGGATTTATTACTTAAAACGAACCAAAACTTTGTGATTCGTTTTATCGTTTTTCATCCGTAGTTATCGATTAGGTCTCAGTAAAATGATTTGTGACGGAAAATCCCGCTCGTTCTAATCTACCGTCACCGTACTGATTCGTAAACCGTCACGATCACCTTTCCAAGGAACAGGTGTTTTTTCCTTTCCTTTGATGATGACCAATTCCTTAGATCTTCCTTCCACTACCAAACCATCCATAGGGTAATAAAAATCCCCTTCAATTTGGTATGAATCTTTCCATTTTGAACCACCTTTCCAAAGATAGGTGGTGTTCTCTGTATTCACTAGAAGAGAGTCTGGGTTTTTTAAAACAGATCTTACCGATTCAGTTTTGCCAATGGCATATAATTTTGCTTTTTCTGTGCCCTCGTAGATTTGGCCACCAAGTTGAACTAAACAAGATTCTTCAAGACAACCTAAAAAGTTAGCAGACTCTTTGGTGTCTTTTTTGGCGATAGGAAGTGATACTTTAGATTCCTTTTCGTTTGCTACGGATGAATTAAAAACTTGGACTAAAAAGTCTTTTTTTGTATCACGAATCACAAATAGTTTTCCTTCTCCATTCAACGAAAATCCAACAAAATCGTTTCCATTCCACTCTTCTTGGATTTCCAAATTTGGATTGGTACGAACCAGTTTTCGATTGGTAGATTTATCTTTTTCCAATAAGAGAAAAAATCCATTATTGTCAGCTGATCCTTGTTTTACTTTCCAACCAGCTAATACTTGTTTTTTGAAAGTCATCTTTCCTGATTCAGGGTAAATTTTAGTAGCGGTATCATTGGAAATTCCTACAAGTTCTTTACCTGCCACAAGCAACTGGAATGGAGTAGAAGTGTATTGTTTCCAAACAAGTTCCTTGGTGATACGGTCATAACCAACAATCGCTGTTCCATAATTTACGATGATACGGTTTGGATAAACAATAGGAGTCGAAACTGGTGTTCCCGATAAATTAAGATCTGTTACATGAAGTGGTTCATCATCCAAAGCATCGGAAGGAAGTAACCTTGCGTATTTTGTTTCACCATATTCACGTAAGATTTTTTCCTTCACTACATTTCGTTTGGACTTGGTTTTTTCAGATGGAGATTGTTTTTGTTTTGCATCCAATATTCGGAATTGGGCAAACATTGCTTCAGCAGAAGGTTCTTCTTTTAAAACACGATCAATGGTTTTTTCAGCTTCATCCAATTTATTTTCTTTAAAGTAAATGTACGCCAATTGGATTTCACCGTCCATAAAATCAGGATCTGATTTACGAATCGATTCTAGAATTGATTTTGCCTCATTAGTTAAATCTTCATTAAAATAAGCAATCGCTAAGTTATAAGAAGAAAGTCCAAATTCGGAATCTTTGGCCCTTGCCTTTTCAAATTCACGTTTGGCAGCATCCATTTGGTTCAATTTATAATACGCAAGACCTTTTGCTACATTACTTGGTGCAAAGTTTGGATTTACGAGGATCGCTTTGTCAAATTCACCAATAGCTGCTTCATAATTTTTACGTTTCATAGTAACGAGGCCTAACATGTAATAGGCGTAATATGAATCAGGCTTTTCTTTTAATATGTCATAGAACCCATCTTCGGCACGTTTGAGTTCTCCCTTTTTATAATAGAAGGAATAGATCCCTTCTTTGAAAGAGATGGCATTTTCTTTATTGGATTTTACCGCATTTTCTAAAATAGAGAGGCCTTTTTCTTCCTCCCCCTTTTCGATATAACACTCTGCGATTTTCACAAGAAGAGAAGCTTTTGGCACTCGGTCATATGCCTTTTGGTAAGGAGTCACAGCTTCAATGAATTTTTTGCGATTAAAAAATGTATTCCCTTCTTTGACTAAAGGCAAAATCTCCGCAAAACGAGAGTTCTCCGAAACAGTTTTTTCAGTTTCAATGAGTTCCGGAATGTCCTTTGTGTATTTTTTGGATTTTTGAATGAACTCATTTGCTTTTGTATAATTCTCTTTTGTATTTTCTTCAACAGCTCGTTTGTAATACAAACTTCCCAATCGATAATCTACTGCTTCATTCCCTGGAAACTTTTTCTTAAGACCCATATAAATGGATTCAGCTTCATCCCACTTGCTTGCATCTTCTGCAATCCTTCCGAGTGTGATGGCACTAAATGGATCTGTAGCCGAAAGAGTTTCTAATTTTTTAATATATTCTTTTTCTTTTTTGGACTCACCAGTTTTTGCATACACACGAGCAAGACCTTGTAAAGCACCTGGATTAGCATTGTCCAAACGGTAAGCTTCTAAATAAGAAGTTTCTGCTTTTTTGTATTCACTAAACGCAAAATACCCACGACCAAAGGCATTCTGAACAGCTGGGTTTTCAGGGTTTACACCCATTGCTTTGCCATATTCATCAAACGCTTGTTTGCGTTTTCCTTGGCGTAAAAAAGTATCACCACCTGCTATGAATTTTTGTGATTCCGCTAATACTTTCGCTTTTCGGATGTCTTCTTTTTTTGCTTTTGGATGTGATTCTGCCTTTTTTAAAACATCTAATGCTTCATCAAAACGACCAGAATCAATCAAAACATATGCCAAATTCATTTTAGGTTCGATAAAATTTGGATCCCAAGCAGATGCATCCTGGAAACTAAGTGTTGCTTTTTTTACTTCACCCCATTTCCACTCACATATCCCTTGTTTGTTGCGAATCTCAGCGTTTTTTGGAACTTTTTGTAAGGCTTGTTTCGAAGTTTTTAAACATTCTGAATAATTGTGTGTTTGAATGAGAACATTACACAAACCAACGTATGCATTTGCATTTGTATCAGAGAGGGAGATAGATTTTTTAAAACTCTCTTCACTTTCTTTCAATTTTCCATTTAATAATTGTGCGTTCCCTAAAAAGGACCAAACCGAAGCATTTTGAGGTTGTAAATCTGAGGCTTTTTTAAATTCGTTAGTTGCTTCTGTATAATTTTTTTTGTTTAAGAAGTCATTTCCTCTTTGGATAAGAGAGGCAATTTTTGTGGAAAGTTTTGCATCTTTTGCAGACTTAAGTTCTGGATTTAATTTTTCAGCTTTTGCAAAATAACTCTCAGCTTCATCATATCTCTTTAGTTCTAAACAAACATCACCTAATTGATTGAGTAACTCAATCGGATATGGAAAATCTTTTTTATCTTCTAATGATTTTAAAGTGACCAAACTTTCTTGGTAACGACCTAAGTTTTTTAATAAAAGTCCAGTTTTGTAGGTGTAAATGGATTCTTCTGGTTTTAGTTTATTTAGAGTTTGATAAGTATTGAGAGCTGCTTCATTCTCACCTAACGTGGACTGAACTGTTCCCAGTCCGATGAGAATTTTTTCATTTTGAGGGTCTAAATTATTTCCTTTTTCATAAGCAGATTTGGAATTTTCATATTCACCTAATTGGTAATAGGAAGCGCCAAGTAAGGCATATCCTTCCACAAGTTCAAATGTTTGGATAGAAGATTTGGCTTTTTCTAAGGCAACATCAATGTTTCCTTTTTGGAATTCATTACTTCCGTCAGCGATTAGAGTCCTAGCTTCTTCGATTTTTTGTCGATCTGAAGCATTTGATTTTTCGACAACAGAATCTTTTACGGAGACTGACTGAAAATCACGAGACCGACAACCAATAAACGTGATGAGTAAAACAGATACAACAATCAATTGTTTCATTTTTGGAACCTTTGTTCAAACTTAACCATGTCTGGGTATTGGATTTTTAATCCTCTGAGTGGGACTCCCACCAAAGTAGCATTATGTGGAGTGAGAACACCTATATTCCAAAAAGTTTCAAAATTCCAAGGAAATTCCTCAACCATTTTGTTACCCAAATACAAACGGATCATTTTTTTCTCGATGTCAGTTGTGAACTTTATGCTACGACCTTTGAGTTCATCTTCCTTATTCCACCGATAGGAGGACCGAACAGGTGCTTCTGATTCACTTTGCGAAAACTTTACGATATGAAAGTCTGTTTGGTCTACATATACTAAAATTGAATTTTGCGAATGGTCATGGATCGAAAGCCCAAGCGCACCATTGTATTCTTTTTTTAAATCCAATATCAGTTCAACTTCGAGGTAATCAGGAATGAGGTCTTCGGAAAAAACTCCATACCAACCCTTTGGTAATTCTTTGTTTTTTGCAAATGTCAATTTACCTGGAAACGTTGCAGAGAAGTTAGGTGAAGGTGTTGATAGGTTCCAAAATTCTTCCGATTCCCAACCCACTCCATCTTCCAAAGAAATTGGTAAAGCAATGGAAGTAATTTGTTTTGGTCGAATTTTGATTCCTGCTTTTGCATATTCAAAATGGGAATCTGAAGTGGTTCGGATGAATTGGACCGGATAACTTCCGTAAGGAACTCCCGATTCAGCATATTGTGTTTTGCCTTTTTTTTGGCCATCAATGACAACATCAAGGCCTGGAGGAAAACTAGAAACAACGACGGTTCCCTGGGAAATATCATCATTCCATTCTTGGAATACTCTTGTTGTTTTCCCTGCACGAACTAAGATATTTCGTTTTACTTGGTCTTTACCGGGTTTTGCAAATGAAAGTGTATGTTTTCCATTGACAAGTGTGTAATTGAGTAAAGGTGCTTTTCCCACTTCTACTCCATCCAGATAAATGATGGTGCCAGGAGATGTAGAAAAAACAGAAACTTTTCCTTGTAAAGAAGCTGTAAAATAATTTCGCAACTCATCGACAGAAGGAGATGAAACTTCTAAAAAATATGAAGGGACAAACTCCGTTAGAGGGAGGAGCTGTTTTTTCCCATGAAATACATCGAAGGATTTTGTTGATTTAGATTTTGGTTCTTTTTCTTCTTGGTAAACAAAAACCGACTTACCGAAGTTTTGAGAAAGAACAGGGTCTTTGTATTGGACATCCACTGTCATTCGATCCACTGATTTGGAAAGACTGAGTTCCAAAATGAGATCAATATCATTCGACTCGAAAAACTTGGGATCTTGTTTGATCGGGGCTTTTTGGTAAACACCCAATTTGGAATGAGGGAAGAGGATTTTTTCTTCGATTAGGGCTAAATCAGATGGAGAAAACCCCTCTGGAATTTGTTTCCAGAGGAGAGTGAAACTTGGGGTTGATTTATTTACCAGTCGTTCTCTGTAATCTCTACCCGAAGGAAGGGGTTCAGACTCTCCAAGATCTGGAGTGACAAACTTAGGTTTTGTAAAACTTCGATTGAGTGTTTCGATCTTTGTGACCGAAGAACAATAACCGACTAAAAAACAAAGGACCGGTAAATAAACATATCTCATTTCGTCTTATCAAAACTCTCTTTTGGAGCTAATTTTAGTGAATCTTTTTGCACATCTTTTTTAATGTATTTAGAATCTTCAATTGATTTTGCAGTTGTGATCACTTCATCTGACTTTGATTTGGTGATTTCACGAGTTTTTGCTGCTTTTTCTAATTCTTCTACAGAAGAACCAAGGTTCATCTTTTGAAGTTCTTCATTGTTAGATTTGAGTTCATTTGCAAGAGACTCAAATTGTAACATTTTTGTGTTTTCAAACACTAACATTTCTTTCATTTCACCTAAGGATTGTTTGTCCATTGGTTTGATCATTTTATCAGAAAGTTTTGTGTCAGAAGCCACTTCAGCTGACTTTTGTTTGTCGACTACGATTTCATTGTCAGAGTTTGATTTACGGATCGCAACTGCACCATCAAGAACTGTATACTTTACAACACAGTTTGAGGATCCACATGCAACATTTCCACCTTTAGCAGAAGGATTCTCTACATTGGTAAGGAAAATAGTTCCACGAACACCCGCGATTGATGTTGGAGTCACTACATTGAAAGACTCTGTTTTTCTTTCTTTACGAAGAACAGTTACTAGTTTTCCGTATTGCATGTTCACTTCAGTTTCACGTGTTCCATCGTTTGCTGCAAATGCTTGGCTCACACTAAGTGAAGTATTTTTGTTTAGTTTGAGAACACCATCTTCACCTACTAAAAGTTCAACAGATCCATTTTGGCCTGTAACAATTGTGTCTTGTGAAGTTAAAGTATCACCTAAGCTTGGTTTGATTTGTCCACTTTCTCTTAACACGACTACATCACCCTTTACAAAGGCAATGACCACATTACTAGCTGGTTGGCTTTTATCTGTAACGTTTGTTACAGTCTCTTTTGAGTCCTTTTGGCAAGCTACGGCAAACATGGCAAAAATCGCCACAAATCCCAAAACCGACAATTTTTGTATGATTGTACGTTTCATATTCCTTCCTCCGGAAATAACTTTCTTAAAATAGATAACAACTGAAGCCTTGGCAACTCTTTTCCCTAATATCTTTTTGTGACAGCTTTCGACCAATGGTCCCTGCGGGTCACACGGTAGGGGTTCTCTAAACTTTCGATCATGGATTCGAGGCTCTTTTTTCGGGTTTCGTCCATAGTTTCATCCATGTATTTACGCATTGGACACTCAGAACCCAGTTCACAGCAATAAATTTCCTGGCAACCTTCCTTTACTTTGCGTAATTCAGGAAAACTTTCCCAAAGTTCGTTTGGAGTGAGGTGCAAAATCCCCCATTCTTTGACCCCTGGAGAGTCAATGAGGACGGTATTTCCTTCCAAAAATAGGGCAAAGGAATTGGTGGTAGTATGTTTTCCTTTTTTTGTAGAACCACTTACCAAATTGGTTCGTTGAACGGTTTTTTGGTGGAGGTGGTTCATAAGTGTGGATTTGCCCACACCAGAGTTCCCACAGAGGAAGGTACGTTTGCCTCTAATTTTTTCCCATAAAGGTAGGATCGATTCTTCCGAAAGTAGAGAAACACTCATGACATCATAACCTAACTCTCTATAGTAGGTTTCTCTATCTGTAATCTCTTCTTCAGAAACAAGATCCTTTTTTGTAAAAATGATAAGAGGAGGAATTTCTGTATGGTAAGAAGCAGCGAGTAGTCTGTCAATAAACCCTGGTTTTGTTTCTGGGTCTTTACAAGAAGCAAGGATCGCAACTTGGTCTAAGTTAGCACATAACACATGACTGTCGCCTTTATCACTTTTACGAGTCAGGTAGTTTTTTCGTTCCAATCGTTCCGAAATCACCCACTCTTCACCAGAAGATTTTTCGGCAAGGATCATGTCACCCACCACAAAGGGATGGCGTTCGTTTGAATTTTTGAGGCGAAGTTTGCCTTTGAGTACAGCTAGGGCGTAGGAAGTGGCCTCTGAATAAATTTCATAATAGGCACCAAAGATACGCGCGATTGTAAATAGTTCTTTACCCAAGTGGATTCAACACCAAAATATTCAAGTTCGTACATTGTATACAATCGACATGCAAATACAAGTTTTCTTTCGTTCTACTTTCATTCTATTATCAGCTTTTGGTTGGTTCGCCTTTGCTTACGGATTAGGCATGTTACAAGCGGCTACCTTTTTGGTATTGGGGTGTTTTGGGTTGGGGTTAATCACTTTATCCCTCTTCCTCTTCCCCCTTGCAAAGAACGAAAGACCAGTGGAAGAAAAACCGAAAAAACGCGATGAGTTGGTTCAAAACCTATTTGCCTTAGAGAAATTTAAGGAAGAACTGATCTCTTTTAATGACCCAGACCAAATCAGCGAAACCATCAGCCAATTTTTAGCTTCTAAAATTCCTGCAGAGTTTGTGCAAGTGTACACATGGGATGAAAAGGAAGGGCAATTTAGACCAAGGCCTTTTCTCACATCCAAAGACCACAAACTTTCAGATCTACCATCCATTCCTGTTTTTAACCCATTTTTACTTTGGTTATCAGAACGTGAAGGGATTCATATCAAAGAAAACTTTATCCAATTTGTATCCCCAAGCCATGAAAAAATCGCGAAGGAAGCATTACATTTTTTTAAAGACACTCATTCCGAGTTGGTAGCGACACTTTCGATTAAGTCGAGTTTGGTGGGCTTTATTTTACTTGGAAAACACAAAGAAGGAAAAATTTACGATTTAGAAGAAATCGAAATCATTTTGGAGATCTTGTCGGTTTCTCTCATGTCCCTTTCCAATTCCATGATCTACCAACAGTTATTAAACTTAACGGAAACCTTGGAAGCAAAAGTAAGAGAAAGAACAAAAGAATTAGAAGAAACCCAAGCCCATCTCGTACAATCGGAAAAAATGGCTTCTCTTGGGGTGATGGTTGCAGGAATCGCACATGAGATCAACACACCGGCTGCCGTCATCAATGGGGCCGCTGACAATTTGGATGCCAATTTAGTATTCGTTTTATCCCACTTAGGTGATATCACTCACCTCATCCAAAATCCTGATTTTCGTTCTTTGTATTTGGATATCTTATTCAGTTTTGTAAAAGAAGATCCCAATACCAAAATTGATCCAAAAGACAAATTTAAGTTAAAAAAAGAAACCAAACTCAAATTCATCCACGATGGGATGCCAGAAAACGATGCTACCGATCTTGCCACCTTTCTCATCGATCACCACCTAATGCATATGCAAGAAGAATTATTACGAATTTGGAAATCGGGTGGAAAAGAAACCTTCGAGATGTTAAAGAACACCTTAAGTCTGCAACGAAATATCAAAAATATCAAATATGCGATTCGTAATATTGTGAGGATCGTAAAAGCTTTAAAATACTATTCCCATCTAGGCCAAAATTCATACGAAGTTTCCGACCTCCATGAAGGTCTTGAGAACACACTTGTGATCATGCAAAACCAAATCAAACATGGTGTGGAAATTGAACGTAATTACGGCACCATCCCTCTTGTTAGGTGCAATTTGGATGAACTCAACCAAGTTTGGACTAATCTCATTACCAATGCCATCCATGCGATGAAAAAAGTCGAACACCCCAAACTCATTATTTCTTCCAGAAGGATTGGAGAAGAATATGTGATGATTAGTTTTGAAGACAATGGGTCAGGGATCCCCACTGAAATTAAAGACAAAATTTGGGATCCGTTTTTCACCACAAAAGACCAGGGGGAAGGAACAGGTCTTGGGCTTGGGATTGTGAAAGGAATTATTGAAAAACACAAGGGAAGGATTGAAGTGGAATCAACTCCCGGTCGCACTTTGTTTATGGTTTATTTACCGTTAGTGGGTCCAGGGGACGTGCCGAATCTCCCTAAAGAAATCTTTAGGGAGGTGAGAGGGTAAGTTGTTACGAAAACAGTGGACGACTTAAAAGTTTTTCCCAATTTTCCTTTGTGGTTTCAAAGTTCTTTTTGGAAAGTCCAGCTTCGGTCTCGTTCGCAGTTTGTTTTGCTTTGGACCATTTTTGGTATTCGGTGATAGCTGATTCACGAAGATGAGCCAATTGTTCAGACCAAGTTTTTAGTTTATCTTCACCGAGGTTTGCATACTGGTGTAAAGTTTCCTTTTCTTTGATAAACATTGTTTTTTGTAAGATTTTTTCTTCAGAAACTTTTTTCAAATTGTAAGTGAGTCCAAAATAAGAAAGGAATTTGATCATCCATTTGGATGGATCATAATCATACCAACGGATTCCATTACGGTAGTCCATTTGGAATTCGTGATGGAAGTTGTGGTATCCTTCACCAAACGTAAAAAAGGCGATGATCCAATTATCACGTGCTGTTTGTTCTTTGGAAAAAGTTCTTTCTCCCCAAACATGGCAAGCACTGTTGATAAAAAAGGTGAACTGGTGAACTACAAACAAACGTAAAAACCCAGCTACAAAAAATCCTTCGAAAAAAGATCCCCATAACATGGTGATAAGGCCAGGCAGGATAAAACACATAAAGATCGAAATCGAATAAAAATGTTTGTGTTGCCAAACCACAAGTGGGTCATTCATCAAATCTTGAACCCCTTGGCCTACATACTTTCGTTTGCGAAATAACCAACCAATATGCGCATACCAAAAACCTTTTTTAATGGAGTATGGGTCTTTGTCCGTATCCACAAATTTATGATGGATACGATGGTCTTCACTCCACTCTAACGCCGTGGATTGGAAAGCAGCGGCACCAAATAATAATAACAATAGTTTTATGGGAGATTTGGCTTCATAGGCTTTGTGAGAAAAAAGTCTGTGGTAACCGACTGTAATCCCCATACCTGTTGCAAAAAAATAAAACAAAAAGAGTGCCCAAGTTCCTAAATGAATGGATTCATAAAGATACACATATAGGGTTCCGAAAATACCAACAAGTGGTGATGTGAGTAAAAAAATCGTGGTCACCCAATCGATTGGGTTTTTGACTTTGATTTCAGCTTGTGTCGTCATAGAAAATTCCTGTTCCATGGGGTAGGAGTCCGAAATCAGATTCCGGTTGCAAAAAAAATGAGTACAGAACGTTACAAACCAGGAATTTTAGAACAATGGGGACGCCGAGTTATCATTTCCTTGCGTACTCTTACGAAAGAACAGAAGTCCAAGGGTGAGAGAGGTTTTTCAGATGTTTCGAAACAGCTCCTCTTTTGGGGGAGTTTTTGGTCTTTTTGGATCGGATTTTTTCCTTCCGTTCTTTTTGTTTACCTTTCTGTTTATTTACCTACTATTTCTTTCGAAACCTTTCCCAAGATTTCCTGCGTGGGTCTGGTTTGGTTTGTCTCTTTACTCACCATCGTGACTGTGATTGAATTTTACCTATTGTTTCGATTGGGGTTTTATCTTTCTTACCAAATGGCAAAGGCAGCCGATGTGGAACTGGCAGAAGAACCTGAACTCATCACGCCGATTCCTGGGATGATGGCACGACTTGTTTTGGAGATCCCTGACCCAAGGATCCGTTTGTATGGGATAGATCCTTATAAACACTTAAATGAAAGGGCTTTGTTTTTTCGCACAGTACTCTATAAAAGTAAAGTTTTCCTCTCGAATATCTTCGCAAAACTGATGTTAAAAGTCATTTTGGGTAGGACAAGTTTGCGGTTTCTCATTGAATATATCTCAGGTCCCATTACAGGAATTTGGGATTCTGTCACCACCTACATGATTCTCTTTGAACTGAGAAAACGAATCATCACAAGAAAATTGGCAGATTCCATTTTACTCCAAATCAAATCGAAACAAAGAAATCCAAAACTCATCGAATCAGTGTTACGTTCTGTGGCCCTTTCCATAGTCTATACCAAAACCTTCCATCCCAATTTTGAGTATTTACTCTTTGGCTTACTTGGGCTTTTGCCAAAAAGAGAAAACCTACAAAACCTGGATGATTGGGAACAATTTGTTTTGTCGTTACAAGGGCTTTCAAAAGAAGAAAAAAAATGGCCGGTTTCCATCTTTGCCATTTGTGCCTCCTTTGATGGAAAATTGAATGCAGAAGAGCTAAATGCCTTTGTAGGCCTAAGTGAACATTCACCTACTTGGATTTTGGAACGTGTGCAATTTCTAAGTGCGACCATCCAAAAAGGGGAACTAACAGAATCTTTCCAATGGATGGAAAAAATCCTTCCAAAAGAATGAAAGACCGAAGAGACTCATCTTTAGTCTAAAAGAAACATAGGAGAAAATATGGCTCAAGTAACACTCAAAGGAAATCCCGTCCCTCTCGAAGGATCCATCCCAAAACCAGGAGATAAAGCTCCCGATTTTAAAGTCGCCAAACAAGATTTAAGTGATATATCCTTAAAAGATTTAGCAGGAAAGGTAAAAATCCTCGTAGCTGTTCCGAGCCTTGATACTCCTGTTTGTGCAATCGAAACTAAAAAGTTCAACGAAAAAGTTGCAAAAGAAAATGGAATCACAACTCTCATCATTTCTGGTGACCTTCCTTTTGCTATGAAACGTTTTTGTTCCACAGAAGGCATTGATTCAGACAACCTGATCACTGGTTCCCAGTTTAAGGATTTTTCGTTTTCCAAAAACTACGGAACTCATATATCAGGTGGTCCACTCGCAGGTCTTTCCGCTAGAGCTGTATTCGTAGTGGATAAAGACGATGTTGTACGGTATACGGAACTTGTTCCTGAAATCGGAAGTGAACCAAATTACGACACCGTTCTTGCGGAAGCTAAGAAACTGGTTTAATCAAAGAATGGATCTGGCAGGGAAGTTTCCACTTTTCTGCCAAAGCTTTAATTGTCGTAACCAAATCCTCATCAAAACTAAAAAACACCACTTTCCATTCCTCACCTGCATTCAAAATACATTGTAAGGTATATTCCAAAGCGGCATTTCGCCGAACATTGTCCATATGACGAAACGGTTCGTCTAACAATAAATAGGGGAGATTGTATTGAGTTCCAATCCGAAATGCATATTCTAATCGTAATACATAGGAAATTTGTTCACGGGTTCCAGTGGACAATTGACCAAATCCCATCTTACCTTCGTTTGCCTCTGTTTCTATTTGGATTTCATCCGAAAATCCGTCCCATTGGATTTGTTTTGTGGGAAGTGATCCTTTGATGGCATCCATTCTATGTTGTAAAGAACGAACAAGAGAAGACATTTTATCAGTACTCTCCGCTTGCATTTCTGAAAAGATTTCGATGAGCACATCAAAGGCTTGGTAATTTTTTTCGAGTTCTGCTTTTTTCTTTTCTTTTATCTCTAGATTTTTTTTAGAACTTTCCCATTCCTTTTGTGCAGGGATCATTTGGGATTCCAAAACTGCTTTCCCAGTTTCTAATTTTTTTTCTAACTCGATGATCCTTTGTTCTAAATTACGAATGGTTTCCGATCGTTCCTGGATGACATTTTCTAACTTTTGTTTGTTTGTACGATCTTCGAGTTCAAAACCTTTCCCAATCCCTTTTTTCTCCCAATCTGTGATTTTATCTTTGAGTTTGAGTTTGAGGGTTTCGGTGTCAGTGGTTCCCCATTTTTTACCTTCTAAACGCAGGTTATCTTCTAAGGTTTTGATTTTGTCCTGTTTGAGTCGCCCTTCCACCAAACGTTCGCTTAATTCCGATAAAGACTTCACTCCCAAGGATTGGTAAAGTTTGGTAATAGAAGTTTCTAATTCCTCTAACTCTAGTTTTTCTTTTTTGGCTTGGTTTTGTAAGGAATCTAAGTCGGATTCAAGTTTTGTGATTTGTTCCTTCTGTGATTGTAGTTCTAATTTTTGTTTTGTATATTCCCTATCAAACCTTTGGAAGGCCAACTGGAGAGAATCTAAATGCAAAGAATCCGGTTTCCAAACGCCTAGTGTTTTTGTTTCCATTTCACTGGCAATACGCCTCACCATTTCATTCCATTTTACTTCGTCTTTTTCCAATCGGGTAACTTTCATCTTGGTTCCAAAAAACAAGGTGGACCCTATGAAGAGAAGGAGTGGTAGATACATCCAAAACCCGAAGTCAGTGAATAAAACAGCAATCAGAGAAATGAGGACTCCGACAAAGGAAGCAAACGCCAAATTTCTGTTTGTTGGATTCCAAATGACAACGGAAACAACAGGAAAATCTTGTTGGAATTTATTTACCGTTTCTTTCCAAGTTTCAAATAGTGGGTAAAAAGATTCTAAGGTTTGGAATTTGGATTCGGATTGAGATTTGGAAGTTTTGTTGGATTCGATTTTAGAATCCAAGGAGACAATTTGATCTTTTTGTTGGGAAATTTTTTGTTTTTTGGAGCGAATGGATTCTTCTAATTCTTTTGCTTTTTTTTCCGCATCTACCTGTAATCCAGCCACCTCTTCTTTATTGGCAGAAGAATACATTTCCCATTGTAGGATTTGTTGGTACACACGATCTGCTTCTGAATGGAGTTCCTTTTCTTTTAACTCTTCGAATTGTTTTTGCAGATTCGTTCGGTCAATTGTCAGTGTTTCTACTTCGTCTTTTTTGGTCTGACGTTCCAATTCCCAAGTAGGGAGTTCGGCAAATTGATTTGCGATTTGATTTAGATTTCTTTCACTCACATCAAATCTTTGTTTGGCGGATTCTAATTCAGAAAGTGTAGCCATCCAATCTTTGGCAACCTTTCTGACACCAGTTTTTGCCACTTGTTGTTCTGCCATTTCCTTTAAGTGAGTTGGGTTATAACCACTATCAAAGATCGATTGTTCAATGACTTGGATGAGTTCTTTTTCTGATCCCACATCCATATTCCCTTCTCGGATCACAAGTGAGTTTAAGTATAAATTTTGAGAGAGAGATTGTTTGGAAACTCCCAAATCGGATTTACGATTGGCCTGGTATCTAGCATTGAGGATGGTTCCATACTTTGTACTTCCAACCACCTTGATAAGGGCTGATACAAACGCATCTAAGATGGTTGTTTTTCCTGATTCATTGGGGCCTGTAAACACAGTAATCCTTTCGATGGGAAACTCTTTTGTCGTAAAGATTCCGAAGTTTTCTAATTTCAGTTTCACTTTACTTTTCCCCCATCTAAAATAAAACGAATGCCTGTTACGCGAGTGTGTCTCCACAAACTTGGATCCATTTTGTCTTTTCGTTCATTCATTTTGTCTAAAAATTGTTTGATGAATTCGTTTTCCGAAATGTGTTGGATGACAACAATTTGAGATTCATCTGGATCAAATTCACAAATCCTAAATTTTGGTTTCCATTCCCTTAGGATGGTTTCTTGGAATTTTTGTTTTCCTTCCATCGAATCCACATACCCAACAAACCGAAAACAAATCCAATCGTTAGGATTTGTATTTTGTAAGTATTCTTCAGGACTCAATTCTGGATTTCCATATGTATCTAAACTAACAATGATTTCGCGGTATTCGCCTGCTGTTTGCAAAGGGATAAATTCTGCATGAACTTTTCCTTGTTTCACTTCAAGTAATATCCCACCCCTTGGCCCTACTTCTCCTTTCCTCCATACCCGAGAAGACCCCGCATATCCGACGTTACATTTTCCGACACTCCCAAAACGATGCCTGTGTAAGTGACCTATCGCTAAATAATCCAAATCTAAGGTTTGCAATAAATTGGGGTCTAAATAAGATCCACCTTCTTCCTCTTCTTCTTGTAAGCCGGTGAAACTCATACCCGAAACTGTCCCGTGGGCAAGACCAATTCGCAGTTTTGTTTGTTTTGCGGGTGGAGGGTTTAATAAAATTTCGGAATAGTTTTCTTGGTGGGGGATGGCTACAAACTCGATTCCATTTTCTTCGAAAAAGGTAAAAGGAAGTTGGTCGAGGACAATGACTTTTTTGGACCAATCGTAGGCAGAATAGGTGTTTTGGTTTCCCTTTTTTTCTAAGACCTCATGGTTCCCTGGCAAAAAATAAACAAGTCCTGAATAGGAGGAGACAACTTTTAAAAACCCAGAACGTAAGGATTCTAGGTCGGGAAATGTATTAAAAACATCCCCACAAAAAAGTACTCGTTCACAGGCTTTTGTTTCTGCTGTTTCAAAAATTTCTTTGAGGACTGCGAGAGAATACGTTTCTTCTTCTTTTGAGACTGAGGAAAGGTGGAGGTCTGATACTTGTAAGAACTTCATATACATTTGTTTCAGGGAGAGGATACCTCCCCCCTAGGACAAAGTACAGAAGTTCGATTAAAAAAGCAAGACCCGTTAAATGACTCTGTCTTTTTTGAATCCCGAAATACTGTCTTTGGAAAATCCCAACTGGGTTAGAATTTCCTCAGTGTGTTCCCCGTGTTCTGGAGGATCATTCCGGTACACAAATGGAGTTTCTGAAAAATGAAAGGGAGAACCAAATTGTAAGATGGGTCCATACTTTGGATGATTCCTTTCAATTACCATCCCTCTTTCTTTCATGTGAGGGTCTTCTGAAACTTCTTTCATATTCAAAATAGGAGATAAACAAGCATCTGTATTATCAAAAATTGGTTGTAAGTCAGCATATGTTTTGGATTTAAAGTATTCGGTTAACTTTTGTTTAATGACAGGAATATTTTCCTCTGTCATCGGATAGTCTTTGGTTAATGTTTCCATACCAGCCGCACGTAAAAAAGTTTGGAAAAACATATCCTCCAAAGCACCAAGTGCAACATACCTACCTTCTTTTGTTTCATACACATTATAATTTGGTAATTTACCAGAAAGGATATCATTCCCAGCTTCTGGAGATTCACCTGATGCAGACAAAATCCCTCCATACAAAGAGATAAATTGCACCGATGCATCTGTCATGGAGATATCAATTTTTTGGCCTTTGCCTGTTTTTTCTCGGTAGTAGAGGGCTGCAAGGATCGCAGATAAAGCAGTGAGTGTACCACCACCAACATCAGCCATTTGAAAACCTGCTGGCCTTGGAGGATTTCCTGTTTGGTCAAGGACTCCTGAGATCGCTAAGTAGTTGAGATCATGCCCAGCAAAGTCTACGTACTTACCACTGGTTCCGTAACCAGAAATGCCACAGTAAATCAGTCGTGGGAATTTTTCTTTTAAGACATCATAACCGATTCCCATCTTATCCATTCCATCTGGTCGAAACCCTTCTAAGAGGATGTCCGCATCTTCTAATAATTTGAATAAAATCTCTTTTGCTTGTTCTCGTTTTAAATTGAGTGTAATCGCTTTTTTATTTCGATTGAGCATCATAAAGAGTGCAGGGTATCCAGTTTTCCCTTTGAACATCGCACGTGATCCATCATAGGCACGAGGGTTTTCAATTTTGATCACTTCTGCTCCCATATCCGCAAGGTGTTGCGAACAAAGTGGTCCTGGAAGGAGTAAAGATAAATCAACGACCTTCACTCCAGTGAGTGGTCCTTTTGCATTTGGGTTTGTATTTTGTTTCATTTGGTTTTATTGCATTTCCTAGAAATTTTTTTCTGATTTCGGGCATTTTTCTCGTAGAATAAAGAGGGAGAACCCTAAATGGGATTCAGAAGAGGACAAATCGGATTCGTGTTCAAACAAAGGTTCTCGCATGTCTACCTCTTCCTCCTATTTTTCCTTTTCTCCTGCCAATCGGTAACTTCTGTTAATCTCCAGATGTTGTTCGGTTCCTTTTTTGTTTCGGCATCCGGACAAGGTTCTGTAATTTATGAAGCCCCGAATTTTTTATTCACGAGTGAAAATGGAAAACAAGCAGAATTCATACTTCGTTTGAACATTGAACCGAACAGTTCAGTGAGAATTGGCCCCATTACGATCTCCGATCCCACCGAAGGTGTTTTATTATCGGATACATTTATCGATTTTAATGAAGACAATTGGGACTCACCACATACCGTTCGTTTGGCGGGTGTTGACGATCTTTTGTCCGATGGGAATCAAAATTACCGAGTGCAGTTGGGAAGTATCTTAACCTCTGACATTCGTTTTTCCACACAACCACTTCCCGTCTTACTTGTTGTGAACACTGACAATGAATCTTCAGGTGTGGCAGCAAGTCCTGTGTTTGGCCTACTCACCTCAGAAACTGGGGAAACAGGTCGTATTTCCTATGTTTTGCAAACAAGACCCATGCAAGATGTATACATTCGTAATTTTATTTCGAATGATACAACAGAAGCAACTGTAGAATCTGTTGAACTTGTATTCACACCTAACAACTGGGATGTGCCACAATCAGTAACTGTTACGGGTGTTGACGATTTTAGTGTGGATGATAGTACCTTTCAGATTTCAGCAGATCCAACCGTTTCGTTTGACCCTGCTTACATGGGTAAGTCTATCCCTATCATTACGGGAACCAATGTAGATGATGATGTAGCTGGATTTACAGTTGTGAATTTATCAGGTCTCACAACAACAGAAGCAGGAGGTGCTGTTACCTTTGGAGTGGTCTTAAATACACTTCCCACTCACGCAGTCACTATCCCCTCCATTGTGGCGACACCTGGAACGGAAGCTACCGCAAGTCCTAGTTCTCTTACCTTTGCGCCATCAGAATGGTTTACACCCAAAATCATTACAGTCACTGGTGTCGACGAATTCATAGTAGATGGTTCACAGACAGTCTCAATCGTTTCGAGTGCGGCAACATCAACTGACACAGATTACAATGGATTGGCGGGACCAGTGTTTCCTTCGGTAACAAACACAGACAATGATGTTCCAGGATTTGTTCTCACCTCACCAGGAGGATTGACAATATCAGAAAATGGTGGAATTTTAAATTTTGCCATTCGACTTTCCTCACAACCTCCTCCAGGATTCACAGTTACTCTAACAGGAATTAACGAAAACAATACAATTACCAATGTGAATACAAATACTTTAGTGTTTACAAACGCAAATTGGAACATTGACCAAACAGTCCAAATCACTACCAATAATAATTCCATCGATGAAGATACAAGGACAGTGACTTTACAATTTGGATCTGTGGATACAGGAGGAACTGCCGATCCTGTGTATAACAGCATCACACCTCCATCTCAAGTGAGTATTTCTGTTACTGACGATGATACTGCAGGAATCACAGTCACGCCAGTAGGAGGACTTGTGGTACACGAAAATGGAACTCCATTTACCGAAACGTTTACAGTCGTATTAAATTCACAACCCACACAAACGGTGAATCTCTCTTCCATCACTTCTAGTAACACTTCAGAAATCACAGTCTCACCTTCTTCTTTATCCTTTACCACGGCCAATTGGAATACACCACAAACTGTAACCATTACTTCTGTGTTAGATGGTGTGGATGACGGGGATCAAAATGTAAACATTAACTTCAGTAACGCAAATTCTACCGATCCAAAATACAATTCGATGGTCATTCCAGCCGTTACAGCTATCAATACAGATAGTAATGAACCACTGGTTCGCATCCAAAACCTTTCGGCATCTTCCATCGTTGAAAACGGAACATCCACTCTCACTTTCGAAATTCGTTTGTCATTAAAACCCAATTCCAATGTAACAATTGGTCCGATTACCTCCTCTGATGGAACGGAAGCTGTATTACTCAATAGCACATCGAGCGTAGCGGCTTCTCGCACATTAACCTTTACACCTACAAATTCGCAAGTCGCTAGTTATACGGGGAACACAAGCCAAAGTGGTTGGGATGTACCACAAATCATCACCATTCGTTCGGTTTCCGATTCTTTTGATGATGGTGATATACCGGTCACCATTCAGATCCCACAAGCAAATGGATCTTTTTTTACGGGGTTATTTCCAACCGGTGCGGTTCCTGGTTATACAGACACAAACGGAAATTTGGTGGTGACAATCACAGACAATGACACAAAAGGATTTACCATTTCTACAACTACACTGAATCTCACAGAAGGGGATCCAGACGCGACATTTACTGTGAGACTCAATGCAGCCCCTTGTGATACACCGAGTAATTTAACCAATTGTGCAAGTGGATCTGTTACCATTCCGATAACAACCGAAACATTTTCCTTGCCTGATTCCACACAGTATACAGTTTCACCATCAAGTTTAACATTTACCCATTTAAATTATGCAACACCCCAAACGGTAACGATTTCCGTTGTAAACGATGCCATCAATGAATCCAATACAAGGACCCATACACTCACGTTAGGTGTCATCTCTGGCTCAGGAACCGATTATGAAGGTATGAATCCAAATGATGTTACCATCAATATCACAGATAATGATAACCCTTCTCCAAAAATTCTTTTCACACTAGATACAGGTCAACCTTACTTCACTACTGAATCAGGATTTTCTACCTTTTACAGTTTACGACTTGGGAGCCGACCCATACCAGGAAATTCAGTGACTGTCACCTTAACTTCCTCTGATAACACAGAAGGTATGATCAATGACAGCGGAACTCCCGTTAGCTCAAAACAATATGTTTTTACCGATGCCAATTGGAGTACATCCGTTCCCGTTGAAATTTTGGGAGTCTCTGATGCCTTAATTGATGGAAATGTAAGTTATTCGATCACAGTTTCTGGAACTGAAACTGGATCCTTTCCTTCTTGGTATGACAGTTTTCTGACAAGTACAGGAACGACGGCAAGTCTCGTAAATTATAGTGTTTCGGAAAATCCAGTGACAATCATCACTCCGCAAGTCATGGTGCGTGCTGAAAATGCTTCCACCTTTTCTGTATACGTCTTACTTA
Source organism: Leptospira levettii (assembly GCF_002812085.1). Classification (NCBI taxonomy): domain Bacteria; kingdom Pseudomonadati; phylum Spirochaetota; class Leptospiria; order Leptospirales; family Leptospiraceae; genus Leptospira; species Leptospira levettii. The sequence continues at coordinate 87,037 of NZ_NPDM01000007.1, read as the reverse complement.
GCCAAGCACCAACAGATGATGTGACCATTCCCGTTTCTTTATCTTCTACTTTTCCTTGTACATTATTCACAGGACCCACTGTTTCTCAATTTTCTGTTTCCACAAACCTAGTGACCATCACAAGTGCCAATTGGAATTCCATTGGTGCCCATAACACGATCACAATCACACCCTTTGATGATTCAGTGGATGATGGAAATGTCTCTTGTCCCATCATCATAGGTGTACTTACTTCAAGTGATGGATTTTATAATAATGTAAATCCTTATCCATCAGCAAACTACCCCGAACTTACGTTAAATGACAATGACACAGCTGGTATCACCCCATCTGGATTTTCCCCTGGGTCAGTCATTACTTCCCAATCAGGAGCCGGGTCTGAGTTTTACATCCATCTCAACTCACAACCCACTGCGGATGTCACCATCAACTTTTCAGCTACTCCAGGTGGACTTGTCCAATTTCCAACAGCACCACTTACCTTCACTCCTTCCAATTTTGGAACGGGGCAACTTGTCACAATCCTTGGCCAGGACACCGCAGATGTTTTGGATGTGAATTATAACATTAACCCTCTAATCACTTCGAGTGAATCAGGAACTGGATTTTCCCCTTCCACAATTTATAGTGCACTCACACCTTCATCCATTCCAGGTGTACATCTCTATCATATATACGATATCGTTCCTTGCACAGACCCAAATCCAATGGCAGTTTGCGGAACCTCTCCCAATGCCTCGGGAGGACTTGTCACTTCACCTAACTTAATCACTACGGAAGTGGGTGGGCAATCTCGTTTCCAAGTGCGTTTGCGAGCAAGACCCACGTCCAATGTCACGATAAGTGTATCTAGCTCGAATGTTGCAGAAGGTACAACGTCTGTACCAAATTTAACCTTTACTTCCAGCGATTGGAATACATTTCAAAATGTTGTGCTTACAGGTGTAGATGATGCACTTGTAGATGGGAATGTCTTGTATTCGATTTTATTTGGATCATTAACAGGAGGTGGTTCTGGATTCAATGGTGAGACCTTACCAAACGTATCTGTCACAAACCAGGACAATGACTAAATTGATACTCTTCAATACCGAACAGAATCAAAACACAGACAATAGAAGTTATTGATTATCTATGGACTATTGAACATACCCTTGTTTTTTTAAGATATCCAAAGCATCTGTTCCTAACTCTTGTTTACTTTCGTAGGATTTTTTTTGTCCACCTTCTTTCCAAAAATGAACTTTAGTTTCGGGATGAATGATGGGACGAATGGATTGTGATTCGTATAACAGATCACAGTCTTTTGAACAAGCTGACATAGACACTCCAAAATACCCAATATGGATGTCTGATTTGGAAACTTGCCTCTTCCCGAACCAAACTTGGAACTCAGGAAAACTCACATCAGGATACACTTCAAAACTGATTTGGAAAGGTTGCGAATCCTTGGTGTGGATATTGATTACCTTCCCTTTTTCTTCCACAACCACAGTGTTTGGGAATTTTGCTAAACGAATGATCCCACTTTGTACCTTGATTTGAATCTCTGTTTCTTTTTCCAATGGGTTAGGCCGAATCCAAAGGTGGTATAAAGGAAGTTTTGGTTCCATGGATCGAATTTGTTTCCAATACCTTTGGATTTTTTTTTCTAATTTTGCATCTAACTTAAGTTCACCGATACTTGCCATTTGGTTGATGCGAATGGGACTAATTTGATTTGGATCTTTTGATGTATCGAAGTACAAATAAAATTCATTTCCCACAGAACCTTGCCAAAATTTTCCCAATTCATGGAAGCGATAAGACCTTTGTAATAAAAATTCCTTTCCTTCTCCATACCCTTGTGTAAACCGAGTTTCCCCATAGTAAGTTCGTTTGGTGGTCTCCGTACCTTCAATGATCGGACGTAGTGACAATCCATTGATGGATTTGGGAATGGGGAGTTCCGCATAATCAAGGATCGTCGGGTACAAATCTATTGACCTAGTCATCGCCTTCACCATTTTTTGTTTTTCTGCATGTGGGAGTTTGATGAGAAGTGGAACATGGATATTCTCTAAAAACAAATCTTGTCCATGGCCATAATAGGTATTGGTTCCAGTAAAGGGAGAGATGGCGTGTGAGGCATGCATCACTTCCCCGTGATCTGCTGTGATGAGAATCAGTGAGTTATCCCAAAGGTTTTTTGCTTTGAGATCGGCAAATACTTTACCCAACTCTTCATCCACAAAGGCAACTTCTCCCAAATAGTTTAACTTCCGTTCGTCTAAGATTTCCTTAGTTTGGATACGATTGGTAAATCCAGAGGGAGGTGTATAAGGTTTATGTGGGTCATTGTAATTCAAAAACAAAAAGAAAGGACTTCCCTTGGAGGAAACATCTTCCAATACTTCCATTGTTTTTTTGGTTATCTTTTTGGTGTCTTCACTATAGTTCGAAAAATCATATAAGGAATCAAACCCAACGTCTACACCTAACCCAAATTTATCGGTCAAAAATGGATTATTCCCCACCATCACCGTATTGTATTGAAATTCCTTTAACACCTTGGGCAAAGGTTTTTTCTCAGAACGATAAAAAGCATCCACTTCGGATTTTGTCGTTGGGTAATCCCAAAAGTTCACAGGATTGGCAGAAGCATATTTCCCAGTAAAAAACACTAAAGTAGAGGGCCTTGTCCAGGCAGCATTCACAAGGTGGTAATCGAATTGAATTCCTTCTTTTGCAAACAAATCTAAGTTAGGTGTTACATTATATTGCCCAATGATATCACCTCTTAGGCTATCGATCACAATCCAAATGATATTTGGTTTTGTTTGTGCAAGTTTCCCTGCTTCTTCGGCCGGAAGGTTTTTTTCTGGCGTGGCAGACTCTTTTTTACAGAAACAAAGGAAACTAAGTAGGAGAAAAAAACAAAGTTTTAGGAGAAAAGAAGGAAAAATCGAAATTATAGAATTACGAATGAATTTTGTGTTCAAGAGTTAACGTCAAACATCTGCAAGGCGGTAAGCCATACACCCACTAAAATAAAAGAAATCCCAAGCCACTGGGTAAAATTCAAACGTTCTTTAAAAAAAATAGCGGAAGCAATCAGAACAATGATAAATCCACTAGAAGTAAACACAGGATATGCCAAGGATAACTTCAATCCTTTACCCAAAACATAACGATAACCTAACAACGCCAATCCGAAACTGGCAAGGCCTGCGATAAAATAAGGATTAAAAACAGTGAACACAAGATTCCAAAAACCTTCTCCAGGTGTGACTTGTTTGTCTTGCATAGAAGATGTTTTGATTAAAATATTCGCCAATGCATTGAAGAATACAGCTATACAGAAGAAGAGGATGACTTGGAATTGCATGGGATAGAGACAAAATCCGATGCAAATCGGGAAGGGTCAAATAGAAAAATGAAACTTAAATCCTTTCGATACAAAAATTGGGATACTGCGTATTTAGATTCAGAAACACCAGGCCCCACCCTAGTTTTTTGTCATGCCAATGGCTATAGTGCAGGTTGTTACCAGTATTACTATGAAAGATTAAAAAAACACTACCGAGTGATTGCACCCGATTTCATTGGGCATGGTCGTTCTGCCTTCACGCTGGACTTTCAAAATTGGAATGTATTCCGAGACCAAATCCTTTCCCTCCTCGACCATGAATCGGTTAACGAAACAACTATCATCGGCCACTCTCTCGGAGGTGCTTCCTCGCTACTCGCTGCAAAAAAAGAACACAAACGATTTACAAAAGTTCTAGCAATGGACCCAGTCATCCTTGGTTGGAAACTCATTTTACTTTCTAAATTTTTAGAAAACCCACTTGCCAAAGGTGCCAAAAAAAGAAGGACTCATTTCAAATCCATAGAGCTTGTTAGGCGGTCATTTCGAAAGTTCCCAGCCTTTGCCAATTTTGAACCTTCCATCTTTGAAGATTATCTCAATTCTTGTTTTATACCAACAGGCCATGATGACGAAGTGAAACTTTGTTGTGACCCAAGAGTCGAAGCCAAAATTTTTGGGCACGCCCACTTCCATGTCTTTAAAAATTTCTATGGGATCAAAACGGAAAACCACATCGCCATACCCGAATCATACGAAGTTTGTAGTCCTAAGTATGCAAACCTACTCACAAAAGTTCATCCCAATTCGGATGTGACCATCTTCCCAGGTTTCACACATTTTTTCCCCTTCGAACGCCCAGTAGAAACATGGAATTGGATGAAACGATGCCTGGAGATTACAGAAGACTAAGATGCGTTTCTAAAATATGGAAGTGCGGGGCGCCTCACAATCCTTTGGTGGAGTTCCATTTGATGGAAGATGTGACCGCGCTTTCCGCTCCAATCTTTTGCTTCCGCAAAAAGGATTTCCGCTGCAATCGCTGGCGCATCATCTTTACAATTTTTTATTGAATGATTAATTCTCTAATATTCTTTTAGTTTTCCCGTTACGTATTGATGTAAAATACTGGATACTAAAGTTTGATAGGGGATTCCTATTTCAAGGGCTTTTGTTTTTAATAATTGAATGTCTTTTCCAGCAATACGAATATTCATTCTCTTATCTTTGGCTAACGTATTTTTGGCAGCTTTTTTAAACTGATTTAAGTAGTGCTTTTGATTGGAAACAGGCTTCCATTCATTTCGTTCGAAAGTTAATTCTAATTCCTTTTCTTCCTCAGTCAGTTTCAGTTTCATGAAAGTTCTCCTTTTTTAAATAGTGTTTTGTTTGTTTTCTCGAAGGAGATGCTGATTTTAGAAAGAACGAATTTTTCGTTTTAATGACAGGAACTACCCAAGCATAATCATCTATATTCACCATCAGTATGAGTTGGTTCGGATATTTTTCACTATTTGGATGTTCCAAGATTCCAAGTAATGCTCCCGCTTCTATTTCGATAACGATCCTTTCAAAGGAAATATTTCGTTGTGATGCGAGGAATTTATTTTTCTCTTGGTCCCAGTCAAAAATCACTTTTTAAATCCTGGCGTCATGTGTGCCTTTTTTCAATACATTAATTTTTCGACTCCCCAACCCTCGGACAGACATTAGGTGGATAGACAAAAAACCCCTCACCTAACTAGTTTGTCATCTTTCCCCAACTATTACCTCTTTGAAAATTTTGATTTGCCACACACTCTTCCTCCAATTCTTTCTTGCCACCTTGGAACGTTTCTCCCAGATTTGAACCTATGAAAAACGGCAAACAAAATGGATCTAACGGTATTCCTTGGTATTCCTTGGTATTCCTTGGTATTCCTTGGTATTCCTTGTTTTTGCTAGTGCTTTCCTAAGCGCTTGCAACACTTCTAAAGATAGTAACGACGACACAACCTTATTTGCCCTCCTCCTCGCACAATCTGCCTCCGCTCCCTGTTCCACAAGGTGTCATATATTTTTAACAAGTTCAGGAAGGAGTGGTCTCATTGCAGTTGGTGGCATAACAGGTGCAGACGCAGCCTGTAATGGAGATGCAAACCGAGTTCAAGGAAAAACATACAAAGCAATGGTCACTGTTCCTGGTGTTAGAGAAGCGCTTGGCAATCCTACAGGGACTATGACTTATACGGACTGGGTATTAAAGGCGAATACATTCTATTCGAATATTACCGACCCTTCCAATACAACTGGTTCTACAACGACATCCAACAGAATCTTTCGTGATTCTAATACGACGATGCAGATAAATTTTGCACTAGGTAGTAACGGAATTCGTTTTTGGACAGGTATGACCATCACTGGCGGAAACCTTGCCAATGACGTAAATTGTACCAATTGGACAAGTTCGAATGGTGGTGTGAGTGGTGTCACAGGAGTAGTTGGAGCGAGTACAACGACATTAGTTGAAACTACAACCAACACATGTAATAATGCTAATAGGATTATTTGTGTAGAGCAGTAAATTCCCAATACAAACACAGGGGCCAGGTGAATGCCACTTGGCTCCTGTTAGGTTTAGAATCTAAATCTGATTTTTGATCAACTCAATTCGTTCAAGGAATGGCATTCAATAGATTTACTGGATTCCAAATGATTTCATCATCAATTACGAAATAACCAAGTGCGATAAAATCTCGTAATCCGACAAATTGTCTCCATTCAACGTCTGGATTTTCAAACTTCTTCGAATCAGGAATTTTTTTGACAACTTCACCAATGATTTCCAAATTCCTTTCTACAGCCCTCTTTCGAAGCACATCATTTTGGTATTGATTTAAGTCAGTTATTTAAGTCATGGATTGAAAATTAACTTACAAAATAACATGAATAATGCTTGCAAATTCATGAAGTAAGTCCAAGCTCAGAATCGGTTCAAAAAAATGGCAAATTTACAAGTGAGAGATATTGACAACAGACTTTATGAATCGTTGAAACGAAGGGCGGAATTAGAACATCGATCTGTCAGCCAAGAAGTTGTCAAAATCATTGAAAATCATCTGGAGAGAGATGGCTTTGAAAGCGAGTCAAGAACGATTGAGTTTCTGAAACTAACCAATTCCTGGCATGATGATAAAACCGCCAAAGAACTAATTACTGAAATAAAATCTTCGAGATCAAAGAAAAATCGGACAAGGATAACAGATGAGCTATTTGATTGATACTGATATTATCATCTATAGTCTGAAAGGTAATGAAAACGTTCAAAAAATCTTTCTCGAAAGAAAAAATCTGTCTAAAGCCATTTCGGTGATTACTTACGGCGAACTTATATTTGGTGCCAAGAAATCAAAAAGTAGAGAGAAAAATTTAGCTACAGTCTATAGAATTGGTGAACTTTTTCCTGTGATTGAAATAACAAAAGGAATAGTGGAAACCTTTGGTGAGGTCAAAGCCAGCCTACAGAAAAAAGGCAATACTGTCGATGATTTTGATCTATTAATTGGATCCACTGCTCTCTTTTTAAATTACACATTAGTAACTAACAATGAAAAACATTTCTCCATGATTCCTGGTTTAAGTATTGAAAATTGGAGTAAGTAAATTAGCTTTCATCACAAAAACATTACGAATAACAACAACGTAACGCTTAGGTAAAAGACCTCGTTTGGTCTGTGGCAAATTCTGCTTCTCAATACCTTCTCTCCTCAACCACAATCAAATCAACACTTCTCAATACTGGCCCACAATACAATAAACTGATTGTAGATAAGATTAGATTCGATTCCAATAAATGCCGAAACGAAATCGATTTCCCCCTAATCTCTCCTACTGACAGTTTGATTTCCTGAATTCCTTTTTTGGAAATCTGAATGGAAGGGCAAACCACTTTGTCTTCCCTTAAAAATTCACATGTGTTCGAAGTGTAAGGAACCGTTGGATTTTTTGGATCATAGGGTTCTCTAAATTGAAAGCCATGATAAATTGTTAGATCACTTGTTTGACAATAGAAGAAGGAGGCATTGCCATACCGAAGTTTTGTGATCGCATAATACTCTCCCAGTTTGAGAGGGATCGCGAGGGAAGGATCCGATGGCCGAAGATTCGCAAACTTTTTGATATGGTCTTGCGTTGAACAATTGTATTCCCCATGGCATTCCTTTGGATCTTGGAAGATTTTTGTTTCTACTACTACATAACCATCTCGGATGGAATTATGCCATCGAAAGTATCCGTAACTTTCGTCAGTCAGCACTTCTGCTTCCAACGTTTTGGGATGGGAAGTCGAACATTTACAAATAAGGAGAATTAAGAGAGTTAATGCATGGGTATTTTTCATTTAGATTTGGTTACTTGGAGATTCTATCTTTTCTTTAGCCATTCTGCATCATTACCATAGAAGAGGGATATCACAAGCGTGAGGATTTTAACTTTCATAGTCTAACTTCCTTTATAGAATCCGTGAACTGTAACCATTTTTGAAATGAATCAAATTTAGTTCAAATTTACAATGATGATCCAAACGGCAAAAGGTAATATGACTGATTTTTTGCAGTTTTGTATTTTATCACAGTTCTCCCAAATCATAAAACATCTCTTTTGGGTTCATCGGAATCTGTTTTAGTTTTCTCTAGCGAAGGCAATTTATAAAAGAGTATTTTTTATTTTAATCTTCCTTCAAAATCAGAGTTTGAATTTTACTTTTTTTAATATACTTGCCTTTCATAAAATACAATCAATTTTAATGATCTTACTCTAGCTGGCGATTAAAATCGAATAACATTTCATTTCATCAATTTATTTGTTCAGATTTCTTTCTCCATTAGGGGAAGGCAAGTCTTCGAGTTTAGCTCGGAAGTTCGACATTCGGGATACAATGCTCACGATGCGATTTCTTTTGCCTTACAGGCGACGATATTTTTTAAATTTCTATCATTGACATTCTATAGATTGTCAATAAATTTACAAAAGTCTCCATGGCCATCAAACTCTTTCATAGCCTACTTTTAGTATTTCTTTTATTTTCGGAATGCAAACCAAGGGGTATTTGCAATTTCAATGATTCTAATACAGAATGTGGAGTGGATCATCTTTTATTACAAACGAGTTGTAATATCACTACCGCACCACCAGCGAAGCCAATCAATGTAAAGGGTTTCCCAAGTAACGGACAAGTTGTAATCACCTGGAATCCCATATATTGTGCGAGCCATTATAATGTCTATTGGTCGACATCACCCAATGTAGATATTGCAACTGCAAACAAATTGGTAACACAAGATGCGAAACTCACACATTCAGGAATTATCAATGGAGTTACTTATTATTATAAAATTTCTGCCGAAAATTCCTTTAATAGAAAGGAAAGTGCTTTGTCAGACGAAGTGTCTTTTTCACCTGCAATGCTTACTTTAAAAACTTTCGTCACTTCTATAACCTATTTTATCACATCAATTGGCAGTGTTGCCGGTGCAGATTCTATTTGTAATAATGATAGCGGTAAACCACCTGGTAGTTCCAATTACAAAGCTTTACTTGTAGATGAGTCTGGTTGTAGTTCAATTCCTTGCCGTAGGGCATCTGTAACTGCCAATGTGGGAGATGGACAAATTGACTGGGTATTAAAACCTAATACTAATTATGTGAGAGCAGACGGAGTGACTCCAATTATGACTACCAATGCAAATGGGCTTTTTATTTTTGGAACATTAACCAATAGTTGGACTTCATCTGTCACGACTGGTATCAGCGGAATGTCGGGCAATTGGACTACTTTTTCTACACTCACTTGTGTCAATTATAGCAATGGTTCAACTGGTCAAGTTACAACGACTCAGTATCATCAAACAGGCGCTTCATCACTTTCGAGTTCCGGCTTGAACTGTACAGGTTCGTATTCCTTACTTTGTATTGAACAATAGAATTTCTACTTTGATTGTTACTTAGCGTAAAATCATTTGAGCCACAATTTGAATTTTCGAACTGGATGTATCTTACAAATTTTCTTCCCATTTATATCACAACCAGGCAAGCACCTGCACTCCAGGTGAATAATGGCATACGTTTGGATTTCCAAAATTGACTAACCCATCGTAGGCCGCATAACGAAGGTTTAGTTTCGAAAATTCCACTTGGAACAATTCCCAAGGTTTGTGGTGCACATCCATTGCTGTTTCCTCTGGGTTTTTCCCTCTGTACAAAGAATACCGTTCCGTAAGCCAAAATTCTTTGGGAGAGGGAGAGCCAATTCTTTCTTTCTTTAAAAATTCAATTCCAATCTCACAACGTTTTCCACGCAATCGGTAAGAATGTTTTGTCCGATTGATCGGAGAATGTTCGTATGGTAGTCCCGAAGCCAATCTCGCAAAGAGTGTTGGTAGGATTTTTTCTGCTTCGATACTGAGAAAATACACACCGGGTTTTCCATTCCGTGTCACATAGGTGCGAAGGTTCACTTCATGAAAGGTGGAAAGGAATTGTATGGGGAATGTAAACCTTGGATGTACGCGGTCCATGGTAAAGGCAACTACTGATACCCAATGTTCTCCATCATACTGATCCAATTCCAAATGAAGAGGAACAAGTTCTCGTAACCGTTTCCCTTCCACTTGGTAATGCATAAAGATAACTTCGTTCCATTCCTGGTACCAAAACCAGGAATGATTAGGAATTGGCCATAGCCTGTGGTTAACCGTATGTAAGATAGACTCGATAGGTTTTTTCATACCAAAAAAATCGAAATACAAACGAACATACTTACCTAAATCGTCAGAACCTAAATTCCGGAATCGAAAGTTAAGCACTGGAACATTACCTTCTTATGCAAGGCGAAGTTAGGCGTTAAGATGTTGTTATGCGCAGTTTACGACTTACTTTAATTTTTAAAAGGTATTGGATATGGCAAGTAACTTTCATTATCACATTTTTTCAGATTACTAAACTTTAAAGCGCAGTCGATGGCTAATAGATCAAATAATTCCCTGTTGTTTTCAAAAACTTGAGCTTGAGAAAGAAAATTTAAACTGTCCATACATTGTCTAAATTCAGTAGCCCTACTGGTTTTTGTATTTCCCCATGATATTGGTGTATAATTTTTGCAATGGTCTCTACCAGATGTTCCAAATCCGACATCGCAATTTTGCAACAAACATAAGAAAGTTTGTAAGTAAAGAATGTTCAACTTCATTTGTTAAAAGTAACTTTATCTAACTTAGCTTAAAATGAAATTGGATAAATTCCATATAATTTTTATTATACGGGGAATAAATCAACTTCAAAAGTTCCAATGAAACTCCGAATGCAAACTGATTCCCGTCCCCGTATCCATTCACTTATATATTAATCGCCTCACCAAGCACTGCCGCAGCACTTTCCATGATCCCTTCCGCTAAGGTAGGATGGGCATGGATGGTATTGGCAAGTTCTCTTATGGTAATTTCCATATTGGCACCTAGCGTTAGTTCTGCGATGAGTTCTGTTGCTCCTTGCCCAATGATATGTGCTCCTAAAATTTCGCCATGTTTGGCATCGGAGACAATTTTGACCATCCCCGTTGTATCCCCTTGTGCCTGCGCACGTCCACTCGCTGTAAACGGAAATTTACCCACTTTAATTTCATATCCCATGGCTTTTGCTTTATCTTCACTAAGGCCCACACTCGCAACTTCTGGATGGCAGTACGTACAACCAGGGATATAGGCATAATTCAATCGTTGGATTTGGATGTGGTGAGGATTTCCCATACGAATCGAGATATCTTCAGCTGCCCGAATCCCTTCAGCACTTGCTACATGGGCAAGGGATGGAGTGGGAATACAATCACCGATTGCATAAATATGATCCACAGTGGATCTATAGTTTCCTAGATATTCCACAAACCCATTTTTTAATTTCACTCCAATGGCATCAAGGCCAATGTTAGAGGTATTTGGTGAGATCCCAACTCCCACAATCACCTTATCAAAGTTTAATTTCTCTTTTTTAGCAGAATTTCTATCGAGTAACGTGAGTTCGACGCCCTTGTCAGAGACTGCCGCAGTCTCCACACCATAACTTAAAAACTGTTCAATCCCTCGTTTTTTAAAACTACGTTCAAGTATCCCAGAGATTTCTTTGTCCTCATTGGGAAGGAGGTGGTCTTGGTATTCAATGATGGTGACTTTAGATCCCATACTCGCATAAAAATCAGCAAACTCGACACCAATAGCACCAGCTCCGATAATCGCTAAATTGGGAATGGTCTTCGGTTCCACCATGGCCTCTCTCGCAGATAACACGCGTTTGCCGTCAAATGGTAAAAATGGAAGAGCTTTGTTTTTGGCACCCACTGCCAATATAAAATAATCTGCAGTAAGGGATGAGGTTTCTCCCGTGTTGGATTTTACTTCAATGGTTTTTGCATTTGTAAAACTAGCTTCACCATTTACCACGGTGACCTTGTTTTTTTTCATGAGAAACTCAACACCCTTTGCCATTTGGTCTGCAACTGACCTGGAACGTTTGATCACGGCTTCAAAATCGACTTTGATATTGTCAGCTGAGATTCCAAATTTGGATGCTTCTCTTAAGTGTTCTAAAACATGTGCACTTTCTAACAATGCTTTGGTGGGAATACAACCCCAGTTCAAACAAACTCCACCGAGTTTGTCTCGTTCAACAACACATGTTTGTAAACCGAGTTGGGCAGCACGAATGGCAGCGACATAACCACCAGGCCCTCCTCCAATCACGATCACTTGGAAATGGTTTGAATTGGACATACGTTCTCCCGATAGAATGAGATACCGTACTAAAAATAGAAAGTCAAGACCTCTTTTTGGCGACGATGAGCATCCTTGCGCCCGTTTTGATGTACTTTTCTCCGTCGTAATTGCTATACACGTTTAAGATATCAAATTTGTTTTCGTCTAAGAAATTCCTGACTTGTGGGAAATGAAATACTCGCATTGTATGTTTGTCTTTTAAATCCTTTTGGTTTAAATTATAAACATAATTCACTTCTACGATGGCTACGTCATCTGCTCTTGTTAACCGAAATCCACGGTTCCTTCTTATTGAAGTTGTCCCTTGTCTGACATTACTTACGGTAGTAATGGGTTTTCGTTTGATGCGGTGGATGGGATCGGCATTCCAAATTTCCAAAACAAGTAACCCAGCTTGTTTTAGGTTTTTATAACAATTACGCAGGAAATTTTGAACCAAATCATCATTTACCAAATAATTAAAGGTTCCATACAAACAAATCACTCCGTCAACTGGTTGTTTGGCGACGTAGTTTTCCATTTTTCCATGTTCAAAACTACAATGAGGGAATCTGGCTTTTGCGATTTCGAGCATCCGTGGTGATCCGTCCACACCATGTGGTTTGAAACCCATCCCTTGTAATTCTTTGATGTGTTCCCCAGTCCCACACCCAATGTCGAGTACGGTATAAATTTTATGTCGCTTGAAAGTTTCTCGGAGGAATAAGATTTCTTCCGAAAACTTCCGGCTGGGTTCTTCGATGGTAAAATAGTATTCTGCTAATTCGGAATAGAGTTTCATTTGCCCCTAGTGGAAAAGGAAAATCAGTTTAGCGAATCCCCATTTTACCCGTTATATTGAGTAACGGCTAAGGTACCATGAAACGATATACAATTCCTATCATTTTTTTTGCTATTGGTGTGACCCTGCAAACCCTCTTTTATTTTTCCTGGGTAAGTTTCACTCTGCTCACTGTTTCATGCCTTCTCCTCACTCTCTTTTTATACAGTTTGGATTTACAGTCTTTTACCAATTCTCCTGAAACAAGCCCAACAACCGAAGTTGCCTTATCCGATACAAAGGGAAGTCCAAATCAGGAAACAATGGAGACTCATACTTCAGAAGGAGTTTTTGATACACAAATTTCAAACACAACTGATGCCTCCAATGAGGTTACAGAAGAACCAAAACCAAAAGAGATCTTATGGAAAGTAGACCCTATCTTTTTTGCGAGAGAATCCGTTCGATTGGAAGAACGAAATCTTTTTTGTGATACGGTAAAGGAATTTCCTTTTTCCTTCACAAGTCCTAAACTCTCCTCCATCCAATATGTTTACTTTGATGGAAAAGAATTTAAGGAATGTTACTGGCAAAAGTCAGAAATGTTAGTCGAAACAGACGACAATCCAGTGGAATGGAATGAATGGGAAGAAAACCAAATCAGAGAATCTCTACCTGTGATTTCCAAAAACAAACGTAAGTTATATGTTCCACTCACCATCAACGCGAATCTGTTCGGATTTTTATGTTTTACTTCCAAAGAAGGTTGGTCAAACGAAGACATCCAAGTGTTCTGGGAAGAAACAACCAATTTATCAGAAAAAATACTGGCAAAACGTGAATACGCAAAAGTCACCAAACACCCGTTCACTAAACTATATACAGTCTCCCATTTTTACCAAATGGCAAAAACCTCATTTGAAACTTCCGAAAAAAAGACCTTGGTTTTATTTAAGTTCATTGATACCAACTTCCAATCGGAACTTGCCATTGGACTCAACCATATGGGAATCAAACAATCCGTACTTGGCCTTGGTCTTTTCCAATTAGAAGAAGACTTATATGCGGCTCTGATTCCCAACGAACGCCTAGAATCATTTTCTTCTTTTTTCCAACAATTCATTGAAGAACTAGACCAATTGGGATACCCTTCCGAAGTGGCACTAGGTTATTCCAACCCACTCATTCCTGACTTACGGTTTGATGCTTGGATCAAAAAAGCATATAGCTCTTTAGAAGAGAGTATCCTCTACCACGCTGCTTAAATGGATCCACTCATCGATGAAAAATTCATTCTAACGGTTTCACAAGTATTACCTGACCATTTTTACAAAACCTTACTGGTGTTTGCCGAAAGGGAAGCATATGGTCCGTCCAAAAATGAAGGACTTTGTTTTGAAAACTGTACCCTTGTTGAATTTGTAGGTGACATCAATGGAAAACTCTATTTAGCACTCGATGGTTATACTAAACTCAAACTATTACCAAAAATAGCCAAAGCCTTTCAAATTGATCCAACTTCGCGAGCCCACTCTGCATCCATCATGATGGAATTTGCCAATCAAATAGCAGGTAAATTGATTACAGAAATGCGTCTTGGTCGTTACGAAATTGATATCTTACCACCAGAAAATTTAAACCACAAATTAGTTCCCATATCACTCGGACACTTTCGCCAATACATTCTCATCTTTAATTTAAAAGACCGACGTGGAGATGAATATATGGGAAGGTTGTATTTGATTTTATTGTTGGAAAAATTCCCCACTCCTCAAAACTAAAGTCGAATGAAACCCTATGTTTTGGCACTGCCTCTGATTTTGAGTTATGCCGGAATCAAACAAAAAAAATCTCTCGAACGAAAAGAATTCACTTTATCCGAAACGGGTCGTCGTAGTTTTCTTTTTTATCCCAAAGACACTGAACCAACATCCTTACCAGGAGTGTACATCCAACATGGAATGAGTGCTATGGGCATCGATGACCAAAGGATCATCGACTTAGCAGAAAACATTGCAAGTACTGGGCATAGTGTCATTTTACCCGAACTTCCAGAAGTCAAAGGATTAAAAATCGAAGAAACTACCATCTCCAATATTCAAAATTTGATGATTGAGATCCATTCAAACAAACAATTGTTTAACGGTAATGACTTAGGGTATTTATCTGCTAGTTTTTCTGCGGGTATGGGAATCATTGCAGCTTCCAGATCCAACACTCGGGACAAAATCAAATCGAGTATGCTCATTGGTGGGTATTGTAATTTTTTGGAAGCAGTCCCTTTTGTTTTCTCTCATTACGAAGTAGATCCATACGCTGTGTACGTTATTTTATACAATATGCTCCATCGGTTTGAACCAGAAATTGCGGAGGAACTCCAAATCGTATACTATGAAGCTGCCCTGGACAACGGACTCAAACGAACTGGGCAAAATGCAAAATCCGAACTCCAACTACAAAAATCTTCCAGTCGCGCAAAAGAGTTTTTCCAACAGGTCCACCTTGACCGTACGTTCCGAATCAGTTTGGCAAAACGGGTTTTGGATACTGTGCCCGAAAAAATGCCAGAAAACCTTTCTCCCTTTTACCAATTGGAAATGTTAAGTGGCCCTGTGTCCCTTCTGCATGGAAAAACCGACCCCGTCATCTCGGCGGAAGAATCGGAAAAACTCGCCCTCCTCCTCAAAGGAAAAGGGATTCCTTATGTCCACAGGACTTCCACTGCCCTCACCCATGGAGACAGTCTCCCACTCCATTCCCAGATTTTTGGGGTCCCTGCTCTCTTACAAACTTTTGGAAGTTTTCTGCACTGGTTAGACCAATAGCACTCCAGAAATTGTCGATTCTCCTAAGAAACCTGCCGATACTAGAGTCAGAATGGACGTAAAAAATGCACCGGACTTCAATCCGGAACGAGGACTCAAGATCCAAATCTCCGAGGATCGTTTGACAGCCACTCTCTTAGTCAAACCAGTTTGGCTGTTAGGTGGTTCAATGAGCAATATACTCATTTTTGAGGCACTTGATAACGCGTCCATTCATAGAGACCGCATTTTAATGAAAGATGTGGACCAAGCAGCCCTCGAAATTGATAAAATTTTAAAAGACCCAACAAAGGTAAAAGAGGATTTTACATTTGTTGTTGGAAAAGGGATCCCCGCCAAACAAGGAGAAAGTGGCTGGATTAAGTTTTATTTTCCAAGAGCCCAACGAGTTGTTTTAAAAGAAGATGGCTCTGCTGATTTTCGCAATATCAATAAATATGTTCACGTAAAAGAAGGGGAAAAACTGGCTACCTTATTTGAAGGGGTGGCAGGAGAACAAGGAACAGACGTACTTGGAAATCCAATTTACCCGAATCCCATTGACAGACCAAGGCTCACCTTGGGTAAAAATATTTTACCAAAAACCATTGATGACCCTGAAAAACCAGGTAGGCAACTGAAAGAATACTTTGCCACGTTAAGTGGTGTGGTATTTTCCACAGACACATCACTTACTGTATCACCTGAGTTAAATATTGAAAGTAATATTGGTTTAGGAACAGGGAATATCAATTTTGAAGGTACTATCCGTGTCAAAGGAACCATTGAAGAAGGTGCGATTGTCAACTGCCAAGGTTCCCTCTATTTAGATGGAAACGTTGAATCATCTGATGTAGTTGTGGGTGAAGATTTAGAAGTCAAAGGTGGAGTAAAAGCAAAAGGTAAGGGAGTGATCCGCATCAAAGGTGATCTTCGAGCCAAGTTTGTCGAAAATGCTAACCTGGAAATTGATGGTGATTGTATTGTCGAAAACTTTATTTTAGGCAGTAGAATCCTTTGTTTGGGGAATATCATCTTAACTGGGGAATCTTCTTCTATCATTGGCAGTGATCTCATTTCCTACCAAGGGATTACCGTTTCCTCACTTGGTTCATCTGCACAAATGGACACAGTTGTAGAAGTTGGATTCCATTATAAAAATGACAGACTTCTGACAGAAGGAAGTTCTCGTCTTTCTGATATGGAAAAGGAACTAGAAGCACTTGTACCTGAAATCCAAAAGATCAAAGAAGTGGTGCAACGTTCTCGTGGAAAAATTGATGATGCCAGAAAAGAAAAGTTCAAAGAAATCTTTGATGCGTATCAGAAAAAAAACAAAACTGTTGAGTTACTCAAATCAAAAATTGAGGAACTAAAAGGTGCTCGTTACAACCAAGACAATGTAAAAGTGGTCGTACGAAACACAGCTCACCCTGGAGCAGTCATCAAATACAGAAGGCAAGTGGAAAAAATCACGAAAGCACAATCTGCCTTTGTGATGAACTTTTTTCCAAACCAAGACAAAGCAATGCTCACCGCCTTTAAAGGCAAATGATAAGTCGGCTAACTTAAATTAGCCGAAATTTTAATTAATTCAACTTTAGTCCCAATTTTTTCAATTTAGGAAAAATCACATAATGGCAATACGGATTTTGTGGGTTTAAGGTAAAATAATTTTGGTGGTAGTCTTCTGCTTTGTAAAAGGTGGGAGCTGGTGAAATTTCAGTAACGATGGGATCAGGGAACATATAAGCATGTTTCCTTTTGGATTCGACAGCGAGTTCTTTTTGTTTTTCATTCAAATAGAAAATCACTGATCTGTATTGTGTTCCTACATCATTCCCTTGTCGATTGAGTGTGGTTGGGTCATGTGATGCCCAAAAAATCTCTAAAATTTTGGAATAAGATATCACTTCTGGGTTAAATTCAATTTGGATCACTTCAGCATGACCAGTGGTTCCTGTGCAAATTTCCTTATAACTTGGGTTTGGTGTTTGACCACCCGCATAACCAGATTCTACGGAAATTATACCCTGGATACGTAAGTAAACTGCTTCCGTACACCAAAAACACCCACCACCTAAAATTGCTTTTTCCGTCATACTTTCTTTAGACGAACAGGAATCTCTCCAGGTACAAAACATCCTAATTCTGTAATGAAGTTTTTAATAAATTTGGCCTTTGTAATGTCAAAAGAAGGATTGAGAGCTCTTGCACCAACGGGTGAGGTTTTCCCTTCTGGAAATAAATACTTTCCCTCAGGAGTTTTCAAAAAATCAAATTGGGTCACTTCTGATTCTTTTCTCATTTCAATGGGGATTTCCTCCCCCGTTTTTAGATTGAGATCAAAACTGTCTTTTGTTGCACAAACATAAAACGGTACATTATGTTCATGGGCAACAATTGCTAAATTGTATGTACCAATTTTATTCGCCGTATCTCCATTGGCCGCAACACGATCACAACCAACAAGGACTGCATCTATTTTCCTGTGGTTCATGAGCCATCCAGACATTCCATCCGTGATGATATAACACTCGATCCCTTCTTCCATCATCTCAAACGCAGTGAGCCTGGAACCTTGTAAAAATGGCCTTGTTTCATCTGCGTAAACAACTACCTTTTTTCCCATATCACGTAGGCTTCGAATCACCCCAAGTGCTGTTCCATGACCAGCCGTGGCAAGCGCACCTGTATTACAATGTGTGATGATATGAAACTCTTCCTGGTTTTTGGGAAATAAATTTGCCCCATTTTTTCCTAAGGATTGGTTGGCATTTAGATCTTCCACCATCATCTCTAATGCATACGATTCCCAAATTGTTTGCACGGATTCCCAAAGGCTTTCCCCTTCCACTCGTTTTTTTGCTTCTTGTAAGGCAAAACTAAGATTCACTGCAGTTGGTCTAGACTCAAACACTTGTTTGATGAGAGATTCAATTTCTTGGGAATTTACTTTCCCTGATTTTTTTTGGGCACCAAGTGTAAGACCAAAAATGCCAGTGATGGCGATAGCCGGAGCTCCCCTAACAGCCATTTCACGAATTGCAATGATTGTTTCTTCAACTGACTTAATTTCTAAAAATTCTTTTTTTCCTGGCAAGGCCCTTTGGTCAAGTAAGGAGAGATAAGTGGATTTCCACTGGATGGGTAAAAATTCCGGTTGGGGCATCTTTCCATTTTTTTTGTGCGATGCAGGAAAAAAATGAAAAAACGGGTTGACGGATCTCTGTGCAGCGCACAAAAAGGAATAGTGCATTGCACAACTGAGAACCGAAAAAAGGAGAAATGAAAATGGAACAACAAGTAAAAGACGGATTAAACTTTATCTTAGGCGCAGTAAACACTGCAAAAGTAGAAGCAGAAAAGGCTTTCTCTAGCATCAATGCAGAATTTCAAAACTTAGCAGCGAAAGGTGCTCAAGACCAAAGCGAAATTTCTGTAAACCTTAGAAAATACGTTCAAGAAGGTCTTTCTCAAGTAGAAACCATCGTTGGAAAAGCTAACACTGTTGTTGCGGAAGCAAAAGCAAAAGTAGCAACTGTTACTTCAAAAGCATAATCCAAATCACTTATCAAAAAACCCGGATACTTCACCTCTATTCGGGTTTTTCTTTTCCCACTCTTCTTTCCAACTGATCCAATCCATTCCGAGTTCCGACTCAAAATAGGAACAAACAGAGTCTAAGGTCAAAAAAGCATCGTAATTGATTTCAAAGGATGTGAAATTCTTTTGAATGGATGTAACCAATCGTAATCGAAACAATTCTACAAGTTCCAATCGAAAGGTTTGAAACATGTCTTCCACATTCCAATAGGAATGGGCAAAAAATTTCTCAACTGCATGAGTAAAAATATGATCTGCAGATAAAAAAGAATATTCGATCGAATCTTTCGCAATTTCGACAAACAAAACTTCCCACAATTCGGAAAGAGCACTTTCCTTCGTTTTACAGTCATAAGCCTGGCAAATGGATGTTCCATAAAATGAAAAATTTTGACTTTTGGGATCCCCTGTAAAAATAGGATGGATCATACAACCTATCCTTTGTTTGGTGTCGTCTACATAACCCAAAAATGGACAATTGTATGTCATCTCATCTTTTTTAGGAAGATTTGATTCTTTGGTTTCTCTATCTTTTCGGTAGATGGGGAATGTATGCCTAATTTCAAAATTGACGGTCTTTTGAAATTCTGTTGTTCGTTCTAATAGTAAATTTTTGAATTCTTGGGTTGTCAGTTTTAAATTGAAGAGACCACAACAGGCACCACAAGAAACATTTCCTCGTTCTGGATGGCATAAACTCAATTCTGTTTTGCTCCGATTACAAATGGAATCAGACCATTGAAGACAAGTTCCAATTCACCCGTTTCTTTTTTTTCTTTGAAATAAGTTTGAAATGGGATTACCATTTTTCTGCTTTCGTGTAACAACACCAAGTTGCCTTTATGATGTGACAATTGTTCTAGAAGTTTTTCACGGGATCCATGGGAAGTTGGGTATAAATAGGACGGTTTGATCCCTTTAAAATAAAAATGTGGGTTATTGTTCTCCGAAACCAATAAAATACTGATTCGTTCTAATTCTGCAAATTCCAATAACATATTTTCTAAAAAAAACTGAAGTATGATCTGGTATGATTCCAATTCTTCCGAATCGATATCACTCTCTTCCCAAACTTCCAACCATCCTAAGATTTTAAAAATGGTTTCCTTTTGTTCGTGTAAAACGGGAAGAGCAGAATCAAATATACTTGTTATTTTTAATTTTTGAAAATCCCATACACAACTGTAAACAAGTTCCCACCATTTACGAAGGGTCACAGCATCATCCAAATTATTAGGAATGGATTTGTTCATAGCATGTGCTGCATGATCACTAAAAACAATCATCCCTATCACTTGGCTTATCGATTCAAACAATCGAATCAAATTGAGGAGATTAGTTTTATCAATCGTTTTGTTTTTATTTAATTGATTACACTTGGAATAAGAAGCAGCAATTGGTGTTGGATAAAACTCCAATACAGCAGTTGGATTTAAAATTTTTGCTGAATGAAAATTCCTTCGTTCTTTCACAAACATTGAAAAATCAGGATTTCCATACAAAGAATAATTAGCCCATGTTAAATCATTCGCATGGTAGTTACGTCTTGCAAATTCTTTCGATAAAAATAAAGACTCTCCAACTGATTTATCTGAAAAAAGATACGTATAAAATCTTACAGTAAAATCAATTGTCCTTTCATTGTCCAAAATTTCCCAATTGGTTCCAACAAATGTTTTGATTCCAGCAGTCAAAAAAGCTCCTGCATATTGATTTAAAATATTTGTATTTAATTTTTTACCAGCAGACTTTGCCGACATACAAGAGTTAGAGAAAACTAAATCGGTATCTATACCTGTTGATTTAATTTCGCGAGCTTTTAGTACTTTTCCATCCGATAATAACCAACCATTTTCCAGGGAATCATCGGAAAAATGTAAATGGCCTGAATAATGAATGATGTGTTTGTCTTTGATCAGCGAGAGTAACTTGAGTTTGGTGACTTGTTTCCCACCTATGAATTCTAGTTCGAGAAGATGGTTTGGTACTTTTTGGCTTAGAACAGAGAATAAAACTTCACCTTCTTTCTGAGCATGTGGCAAATCTTCTGTTGGATCTGCAATGATGAGCATCTTAATTTTGCGATTTTCTTTATGAGTGGAACGATGTAAACCACCCCGAATCGTTTTTCCAATTCGAAATTTGTCAGATAGAAAACTCGTTCCATCATGTAATAATTCCCAAGGAACAAGAGCGAGTGTTGGATCAATATTAAAATGGATACTTTGTTTGTTTGTGTTTTTTAATTTTTCGATGATAGAGGTTGGGAAAAACTGTTGGAAAAATGTTTCCCCGAGTACTTTCAAATCTTGTAAGATATCAACATTTAAAATTTGGTTGGGTTTGGACAAAACAGATTGTGAAACATGGACAAGTCGTTCCACTTCAGCCAAATATTCCAAAATCAAATCGTCATCTAACGTAGATTGGATGTGGGATTCTTCTACAGGAAGATTATCTTCTAAAACATTGAAGATATTGACATTTCCGACACGATCTATGATGAGGGAGAGCATTCTCCCAAGAAGCTATCCAACGAGAATGGACAAGTCAAACGATTTTGAAAGATTAGGTCCCACAAACTCTATGGTGTAACTACCAGGGGTTAACCCCGAAAAACTGGCACTGCCATCCAAATTGATTTTGTTGGATAAAATGAACCTTCCATCCCTTCGTAGGTTCACTTGTTGGAACCCAGAACTTCCATCTGCTTTGACGGATAGGTACACTTCTGTCTCATTTTCTTTTACGATCTGGTAATAGAACTTTTGGTTTTCTTTAGTGGTTTCTTCGAAAATAACAGAGCTAGTATTTTCGGAACGTACATCAGCCGAAGCCGATCGCATCATCGGTGCTAGTTCCATTGTCTCTCGGATTTGGAAGGATTCAATGAGACTGTCAATCACCCGGATCCCTGATTGTGTTAGGCGGACAATCAAATTGTCTTTTGACTCGGGAGCCGATAATTGTTTACGAGTGTATTCTTTTAAGTATTCTGGGAATGGAAGTTGGGCACGGTGAACAGTGTTTTCAGCTTTTTGGAGGAGAAAGGTTTCTGCCAACGCATCTTCCTTCCATACCTCTTTTCTCAATTCGGCAAAAAAGGATTCCTCACAGTACCAGTATGCGTCCCAAAGGTCTGGGTGATCTTGCAACTCAGCCTCACCAGGAAATGCACCCTTCAGGAATAATTCCCTCGCTATTTCCAATGATTCTGCGTTAAAGTCCTGATTTTCCATGTGGCCCCCCCACGGTATATTGTATGACGAAGGAAATCACGACTCTCCCGCTACAGAATGCATTTTTTTTTGTATTTTTTCGAGGACTCGGAGCAGGGTGACACTCACCCCACCTTCGGAAATCCCTAAGATTCGGGCAATTTCCCGGTAAGGGGTGCGGACAAGGAAGTGGCCTTTTTGTTTTTTCTCGATCAGTTTTTTTCGCTGTTCGTACTTCTTCGCAAGGGCATGGTCCAATCGTTCTTTATAATATTGTGCTTCTACAGAATCTCCCTGTGCCTTTTGTTTTTTCTGCTCTTTTAAATCTAGAATATTCAAATACAAAGATGTGATTTTGTCTTCCATCTTGAGGTTTTCCTCTTCGCGGTTGGATAACTCTTCTCGTAGAGACAAAATCTCAGAACGAATCTCTTCCTCGGGCCGGCTCGTTTTTTCTGCAATGTACACTAATTCTTCAGGATCTAGGTGTAGGTAGTACACAAAAGATAATTTGAATACGATTCGATTTTCCATTTTAATTGTGGAAAGTACGGATTGGAATTGGTCTGAGACATCAAGGGCATGGGCAAGGGCATCCGCACGTTTATCGGGTTCGTCTTCGATTGTACTGTATTCCTTTCCTTCCTTATTGACCTTGGAAACCGACTGGGTTTTGACCTCACGTTTGGTGCGTTGCCAATCGATGAGTAGGTTTCGCAGTACGGAAAAAAACCAAGTCTTAAAACTCGATTTCCCGACAAAACTCTTGAACCGTTTGCCAGATTTGAGTCGCTCAAAAGCATAAATATAATAGTCGGAAGCATCATCTTCCGTTAGATGGAAAACTCGAATGGGAAAATTATAAATATCTTGGGAATAATGATCAAAAAACTTTTGTAGGGCTTTTTCATTGCCAGTCCCACATTCTTTGACAAGTTCTAAAATTTCTTCGGTGGAATAAGAAGTCTGTTCCATAAACTACTTTCCTAAAAAGGAACCCACCCCAAGACTTCTAATAACATGAAACGTATTGTTGTGATTTTGACTCTTCTGGCAAGTTTTATTTTCGCTGAGGGACAGAAGTCCGAAGGGAAACTTAATTTTGTTTGGCCCATCCAAGGTTTGGAACTCTCCTCTCTAATCACGAGCACGTTTGGTGAATCGAGAAAAGACCATTTTCACAATGGTTTAGACATTTCCTCAGTCTTACAACCAGTTCGCTCCATGGGAGATGGATTCATTTTGTACTCTCGTTATGCGGAAGATAATCCTTTTGAGGAAGAAAGAGGATCAGGCAATATTGTTTGGATTGCGCATAAAAATGGTTATGTGAGCGGATATTACCACTTAGGTGGAACTAGGAACGAACTCGTCAAAAATCACAAACCAGTGAAAGCGGGTGATACAATTGGAATATCAGGCAACACAGGTCACTCAACTGGTGGACATTTACACTTTGTTCTAGGGAAAGACTACGGAAAAATTTTACTCGACCCTCTCTCTTATTTACCTCCAGTCGAAGACAATATGCCTCCTCAAATCGCCAATTTGTTCATCCATGTGGGAGAAAATTATACCAATCTCAATGATGGTGACAATATCAATGTATCCAAAGCATTTCCACTTACGGTGAGTATCATTGATGGCGGAATCAAAAATAGCCAAAGAAGAGGCATCAAAGAAGTGAAATACTTGTTTAATGGCGAAACATACAAAGTGGCAAATTTTGAATCCCTTCAGTTTGATGGTTCCAAATGGAAAACAAAGGATGGCCATAGTTTTGATGATTTATTCTTTAAAGATCGTTATCTGGTAGGAGTTTTGAATCTCAAAGCAGGCGAAAATACAATCAAAGTACAAACAAAAGATTTTTCTGGTCATGAAGGGGAAAGAAACTTTAGTATCAACATCACAAGGATCAGTGGAGGAAATTAATCCTCCACCAATCTCCGATTCAAAGATTCACGAAATACCAATCACTCGTATAGAGCCTGGATTTGGTTTTTATATTTTTCTGTGATCACATGGCGTTTGAGTGATAACTTCGCAGTGAATTCATCACCTATTTCAAAAGGTTTTGGGATCACAATCACACCAACCACTCGTTCAAACGATTTAAATCCTGTTTGGGCATTGATCTTTGATTTGATCTCTGATTCCATTTTTTGGATCACATCTTTATCTTTCCAAAATTCTTTTCCTGGTGTCGTTTCAAATCGATTTAGATTGGGATAAACCAGTGCACTTAAAAATTTTTGGTCCTGACCAACAACCATACATTGGTCAATCCATTCAGATTCTAAAATTTTGGATTCGATCGGAACTGGCTCCACATTTTCTCCACCGAGCAATACAATCGTTTCTTTGGAACGACCTACTATACGTAAGTTATGGTTTGAAGTAAATATACCTAAGTCACCAGTATTCAACCAACCTGCTACGAGCACCTTGTTTGTTGCTTCAGGGTTTTTATAGTAACCTGCCATAACCTGTTTTCCTTTTACGTGAATTTCTCCTTTTCTTCCATAAACATATTTGCCGATTTCAGTATCTAGGAAAACTTCACCTGTGTTTAAGTCGACAAGTCGTAGTTCTGTTTTGGGAAATATTTTTCCAACGGAACCAGGAATAATTTCCTCGAAGGTTCGCATGGCAAGTACTGGTGCAGTTTCTGTCATACCATAACCTTCCAAAACAGGAATGCCAATCATATTAAAGAATTCATCAACATGAAATGGTAGTGCCCCTCCTCCTGATACGGAACCTCTTAGTTCTCCTCCTGTTGCATTTCGAATTTTGGATAAAACCAAAAAGTCAAAAATAAAATATGGAATACATACGATAAAGAATCGAATCAAATGGTAAACAAATCGTATGATTTGTTTCCATAGAACCATTGGATGGATATCGAGTACATTTCCAGTAATGACTTGTCTTGAGTGAAAAAAACGTTTCGCAAAATACATCGAAAGTTGAAACATCTTTTGTTTGGTTAACGAAGATTTATTTAAAGTACCTAAGATTCCACCATAAATACTTTCCCATAACCTAGGTGCAGAAGCCATAAAGTTGGGTTTAACAAATTTTAAATCTTCTTTGAGTGTACGAACACTACTATAATAAGTACAAGCTCCATAAGATAAACTAAAGATCTCAAAAATCCTCTCGAAAATATGCCAAATGGGTAAAATCGAAAGCGTTTTATCCCCTTTTTTCAAACTGAGTGGCAAGTTCTTCAATTGAAATAAGATATTTCCATGAGTCAACATGACTCCCTTCGGTGTTCCCGTTGTACCAGATGTATAAATCATAGTAAACAAATCAGATTCTTTGATTGTATTCTCTAAAAATATATGATCGGAAGGGTCTTCTTTTCTTTTTTGGATTCCTTTTGTCACTAATTCTTGTAAGGTTATAGTCTTAATTTTCCTGGATTTGAGTTCCTTATTTTGTTTTGGTGGATAAAACAAAATGATTTCTTTTAGAAATTC
This sequence comes from Leptospira levettii, assembly GCF_002812085.1. Lineage (NCBI taxonomy): Bacteria > Pseudomonadati > Spirochaetota > Leptospiria > Leptospirales > Leptospiraceae > Leptospira > Leptospira levettii. The sequence continues at coordinate 61,008 of NZ_NPDM01000007.1, read as the reverse complement.
TAAATCTTTTTCTAACCTGATCACTTTCTCAAATACAGTTTCATTTTCGACGAAGAGTATTTTGGATTCCGAGTGATTGAGAATGTACAATATATCTTGGTCGGTAACATCCGAAGCACGTGGTACGTCAATTGCACCAAGGAGAGTTGTTGCGATACTCGTTTGGATCCATTCATATGAATTGTCAGCAAAAATAGCGACCTTGTCTCTTTCAGATAAAGTTTCGCCAAGTCCCAATGCCAAATGTTTTGCATCATTTAACAATTCCATATAGGTTTTGAATTGGTAAACACCAGGCCCTAATCTGGTTCCAAAAGCTTTTTTATGCCCAAATCGTTTCGGGAGATCTAAATAAAAATCTATCATGGTTCGCATCGATATTCCTCTTTAGGATACAAGAGTAATCGATACAAAAATGTTTGTCGTCCTCTAGAATTCTTTGAGACTTATGGTTCGGAAGGTTTTGATTGTTTTCGGAAATCTGTTGGAGTCACTCCTACCTTTTCCAAGAAAACACGATTGAAAGTGGATTTGGAATTAAAACCTACTGCATCAGCAATGGACAAAATGGTTCGTTCTTTTGGTTCCAATAAATAACGTTTTGCTTCTTCGATCCTATATTGGTTGATGTAATTGTAAAAACCAAAACCATATCGTTTATGAAAGTATTCTGACAATTGTCCCGATTTAACTCCAACTAACTCTGCAAGTTTAGATAAACTTAAGTCCTCATCACAGAAAACTTTTTCCAACATCAATTCGAATAATTTTTGATCGATTACTTCAAGTGGAACAGAAACCAACTTCGATTTTTCATATTTATTTTTTTGAATTGTCTCACGAACATCAGAAACAAAGGGTTCCCATAATTCGCGTGTGAAAAAATAAAAATACATAAGAATGGGTAAAAGGTATGCGCTCAATTTCCGAAAGAAGGGAATTTGAAAACTAAAACCTATACTACCTACGAGTAAATCAATCCATATTAAAAGTATAAATACTAAGGAATAAATTGCACGTTTCGTAAAAAATACAGACAAACGAACATTAGGAATCCATTCGCGAAATAAAAATATTCCTACAGAAATTAAAATGGAAAGTTTGATTCCAAAATTAAGACCTGTTAGTATACTTCCATACTCAGTAGATGTGATTGTATTTAAAATATTTATTTTTTCTACATCTGATTTGAGATAATATGGAACGAGTAAAACAATGGAAACCAAGGAAGGTAAAAAACAAATCCAATGCAGATTGATTTTTTTCTCCAAAAACAAATATTCCAAATAAAGATACAAAAAGGAAGCTGATAAGAATACAAATGGGATATGGATGAAAACTATGAAAGGAAGTTGGTAATAAAATCCTGTAAACATAAAGGCTCCAGTTAACAACCACAAGCCTGTCGAAAACAAAATGAAGGACCAAAGCAGATCGGATTTTTTTCGATTTTTGACGATGTTAGACAATGCCCAAATGAGGCAAAAGATGGCACCAGACCCCATCCATAAAAACTCTAATAATAAAACGAGGGAAATTGATTCTTTTCCCACAGGATTTACCCGTAAACTCTCACTTCTTCCCCTACCGTATACCGCACAGCACCTTTTCCTAAAATATCGGTTAACATCTTCATTAGGTCTGTTGTGATTTCGATGGAAAAATGATCATGGGCACGTATGACTTTTTTTTCATCACCATTCCCAATTAAATGGAAAAATACAGAAGAGGCACCTCTATGAACAGAAAGTATATCTTGGAGTTTTAAAATCACATCTCGATTTTTTTCTTCCTTCATATTGATGGTTAAATGAAGGGTTTTTTCCATTTTTTTCTCAATCGTTACCGAATTGAGCTCTTCTAGTTTGTTAACAATGATTTGACCCTTTAACTCGGATTCGTCGGCATCAATCCGTTCTAAAATTCCTTTAATGAAAACTGTGTTGTCTTCAGAGAAAAGATGTTTGAATTCAGCGTATGTTTTTGGAAAAGCCACACACTCAATTTCCCCAGTTTGGTCTTCCAACATAAAGTTGACAAATTCTTCTTTTTTCTTTGTGAGTTTAACAACTTTTTTGGATAATACACCGGCAATTTCCACTTTGGATTTAGGTCGAACTTCCTCTAAATTTTCTATGGAAGTTGGGTTTAGGCTTTTGAGTTGTTCTGTGAATTTGTCAAGTGGATGGCCAGACAAATACAAACCTGTTGTTTCTTTTTCTCGACGGAGAAGTTCGTCTCCATTCCACTCTATTCCATCTTTTGGTAAATTTAAGTTTTCTTCCGTTCCACCATTTGCTCCACCAAACAAAGAAAATTGGCCTTCTTTTTCCTCGGCTTGTTTTTTGTTTGCATAGCTTAGAATGATATCTGTAGATTCAAAAATTGTTTTTCTCGTATAACCAAAAGAATCGAATGCTCCACCTTGTGCGAGTGACTCTAAAACTTTTTTATTCGCAAGACGAGTATCTAATTTTTGTGTAAAATCACTGAGTTGATTGTAACCACCAAGTTCATTTCGATTTTTGATGATATTTTCTGCGGCAAGTTCTCCCACACCTTTGATGGAAGATAATCCAAATCGAACTGTTTTGTCGTCTGTAATCTCAAATGATATTCCCGATTCTCTTAGATCTGGACCCAGGATTCTAATTCCCATATCTTTTGCATTATTGATGTATTTCACAACATCAGTAATTTTAGAATGGTCTCCCGATAATAAAGCAGTGAGGTATTCAATAGAATAATTTGCTTTTAGGTAAGCAGTTTGATAAGTCACAAATGCATAAGCAACCGAGTGGGATTTGTTAAATCCATACTCACCAAATTTTTCTAATTGCTCAAATAGTTCGGTTGCTAACTTTTCATTGATCTTTTTTTCAATGGCACCTTTTACAAATTTTTCCTTTAAAGCAGGAAGTTTGGATTTATCTTTTTTGGCCATCGCCTTACGAAGAACATCCGAGTCTCCCACAGAGAATCCACCCATGATCCTTGAGATACCCATTACTTGTTCTTGGTAAACAACAACACCGTAAGTTTCGCCGAGCACCTCTGCCAAACTTTCGTGAGGAAAAATAACCTTTTTCTTTCCGTTTTTACGATCTAAATAATCATCCAACATCCCTGAACCCATTGGACCAGGTCTGTATAACGCAAGCAAGGCGGCAATTTCTTCAAATTTTTGTACCTGTGCTTTTGCAAAAAGATCACGTATCCCCGAGGAAGAATCCAACTGGAAAATACCTAACACATTCGCTTTTCTTAATAAACTAAAAGTAGCTGGGTCATCGAGTGGAATGGTATCTAAATCAAGTTGGATCCCATGTCGTTTTTGAATCAATTGTGTAGCATGATGGATGGTAGTTAAGTTTTTTAAACCTAAAATATCCATTTTGATGAGTCCCACTTGTTCCGACATATTTTTGTCGTACTGTGTAACAATCGAACGCCCATCACGTCCAGGTTCACTAACAGTTGACAATGGGACAATTTCTTCTAATGCAGTTGGTGCAATTACTACACCTGCTGCGTGTCTTCCCACCTGACGATAGTTACCTTCTAATTTTTGAGCAATGGAAAATACTTTTTTATTTAGGTCGGATTTTTCTGCGACATCACGTAAGTCTTTTGAAGTTTCAACTGCTTCCTGGATGGTAATTCCTAATTTTTTAGGAAATAACTTACTCATCTCATTCACTTCTGAAAATGGTACATTAAAAACTCGAGCCACATCTTTAATTGCCGCTTTTGCAGCAAGGGATCCAAAAGTGATGATTTGGCCAACGCGGTTTTCACCATACTTATGTTTGATGTAATTGATCACTTCTTCGCGACGTTCTACACAAAAGTCAGTATCAATATCTGGCATATCTTTACGATCTGGGTTTAAAAATCGCTCAAACAGTAAATTGTATCGAATTGGATCTACATTGGTAATTCCAAGTGCATATGCGATAATGGAACCTGCCGCCGAACCACGACCTGGTCCTACTGGGATTCCCGTTCGCCTTGCAAAATTAATATAGTCTTGAACGATGAGAAAGTATCCGGCAAAATGCATGTTTCGAATGGTTTGCATTTCATATTCAGTTCTTTCTTTCACAACGGGTGTGATCTCTTTATACTTTTCTTGAATCCCTTCCCAAACCAATTTTTCTAAATAACTGTCTGTATCATACCCTTGTGGCACTTCAAATGGTGGTAGTAAAGGGTTCCCAAATTGGAAATTCAAAGAACACTTATCACGAATGGCAAGTGTATTATAAAATGCATCCAAATGGTTTGGAAAAAGTGCCTTCATCTCTGAAGGAGATTTTACATAAAAATTTTCGTTAAACCCAAAGCGCATTTCATCATCGATGTTTTTACGCATTCCAATGCGTAATAAAATGTCCTGTGCTTCCCTATCATCTTTTGTTAAAAAGTGAGAATCATTAGTAAGAACGAGTGGGATACCAGTTCGTTTGGAAAAACCAATAACAGCTTCAGCAACAATCTTTTGTTCTGGAATTCCGTGGTCTTGGATTTCCATATAAAAATCTTCTTTACGAAAGATCTCATGTAATCGACCAGCTAACGCATACGCCTTGTCTTCTTTGCCTTCCAGGATTTTTCTGTTCACTTCACCTGCAAGGCATGCTGTCAAACAAACTAGGCCTTCACTATGTCGTTCTAATAAATCATAATCAATACGTGGTTTTCGATAAAATCCTTCTGTAAACGAACGACTCGCAAGTTTGATGATGTTATGGTAACCAATTTCATTTTTGCATAATAAGATGATGTGATAAGCTCCACCATCAGCAATTTCATCTAACTCAGTTTCTGCACTTCTTGAAGGAGTCACATAAAATTCACAACCGATGATGGGTTTGACTTCGTGTTTCACTGCCTCTTTGTAAAATTCGATTGCACCATACATGTTGCCGTGGTCAGTGATGGCGACAGAACTCATCCCAAGTTCTTTCACTCGTTTCATCAAATCACTAATCCGAATGGCACCATCCAACATGGAATAGGTAGTGTGCAGATGCAGGTGGGCAAAATCTTCCATGGCTTGGTGACATAGTAAAGCCGATGCCCCCGTACGTAAAGCGCCCCAAGGGAAGAATTTCCGATTTTTTTTGGCCCAAATAACCAAATCCCAAACCTGCCAATTCCATCCAAGCCCAAAAACGATGGAAGGTGTCAGGGCATTACACAAACTGGTTTTGTCTATGTCCCCATTTTCCCTACCAAAAATTAACCCAATAACCCATGTTTTACGAGACAAAATCCAACAAAAAATTGATACCAAAACGAAACCGATAGGTTCACTCGGAACACTCGAAACCATTGCATTACAAATTGCAGAGATCCAAAACACCACATCTCCAACACTTAAAAACCCGAAGTTGATTTTGTTTGCAGGGGACCATGGGATTACGGAAGAACCGGTTTCCCTTTATCCAAAAGATGTCACATGGCAAATGGTATTTAATTTTTTAAATGGTGGAGCGTGTGCCAATGTTTTTGCAAAACACAATGGGATGGAAGTAGAAGTTGTCGATGTTGGAGTGGATCATGATTGGGATGATTCCACAAAAAATCTTCTGATCAAAAAAATACGCAAAGGCACATCCAATTTTTTAAAAACACAAGCGATGTCAAAAGAAGAATCTCATCAATGTATACAGAATGGATTCAATTTAATTTTGGAAAATAAATACAAAGAATCAAATGTATTTTTATTTGGTGAGATGGGAATTGGGAACACCTCTTCCGCTTCCATGATTTTATCTCATTTAACAGGAATTCCACTTTCAAAACTAGTTGGGAAAGGAACAGGTTTAAATCCAGAAGGAAAACTTTCCAAACTTCAAATTTTAGAGCGTGCTTTCCAAAGAACAGGAAAACTAAGTGATCCAATCGAAATTCTTTCTGAATTTGGGGGATTTGAAATCGGAATGATGGTTGGAGCAATGTTAGCTGTCGCATCGGAGCAAAAACTTTTTCTTGTGGATGGTTTTATCACTACTGCTGCGTATCTACTAGCTTACCACCTAGATCAAAATGTAAAAGACTATGCAATTTTTTCACATGTTTCGGATGAAGAAGGCCACATCATTGTTTTGAACCATTACCAAATAAACCCACTGTTAAAACTGAATTTACGCTTAGGAGAAGGAAGTGGTGCTTTGGCCGCTTACCCACTTGTCGAACTCAGCATTAAATTTTTAAATGAAATGGCTTCCTTTGCTGATGCAGGGGTAAGTGAAGCTGATAAGAAAGTATAAAGTATGATCCGATCCATTGTTCTAGAAATTCGATTGTTTTTTATTTGTTTGGCCTTCCTGACAAGAATTCCATCTCCACGTTGGATTGGATTCAAAGAAGAATGGTTACATAATTCGATAAAATATTCACCTAGTGTTGGTTTACTACTTGGTACTATACAATTTTTCGTTTTTCTTTTGTTCCAATTTTTGTTTGGACCAACAATCGCATTTACGATCTCTCTTGGTTTTTTACTGATCCTAACAGGTGCCTTTCACGAAGATGGATTTTCTGATTTTTGTGATGGAATTGGCGGAGGATGGAAAAGAGAAGATATATTACGCATTATGAAAGACAGCCGTGTTGGCAGTTTTGGTGCTGTTGGAATTTGTATTCTCGTTTTACTCAAAGTACTCGGTGCCTACGAAACCTTTTCCTTTTTTCAAAGAAAAAACCTTCCAATCATTTCGAATCTAACTAGTGACATTCATTTCACGAGCATTTGGTTGTATTTTGTTAGTGCACACACACTCAGTCGATTTTTATCAGTTTTTGTAATGAAACTTTTGCCCTATGCGAAAGAAGAAGGTTATGCAAAACCGATGGCAAAAGAAATTACTTGGCCTCAAATCCTTTTTGCAAGTCTATGGGGAGTTTTACCGTATCTATCTCTTTCTTACCGACATCCTAATTTTTTCTTAAGCCTTGTTTGTATCATTCCTAGTTACATTTATATGCTTCGATTGATGAAACGTTGGATCCAAGGATTTACTGGGGATTGTCTTGGCGCTGTTCAACAAGTTGTGGAAACTTGTATTTGGATATCAGGAGTATTTATATGGACCTTTATCTAATTCGCCATCCAGAAACCATTGCTCCCAAGGGAACTTGTTATGGTCGTACTGATTTTCCCCTCAAATACCCTGTGGAAGATACTGCTGACTCAACCTTCTCTTATCTACCACCTAACTTTGACCATTTTATTGCAAGCCCGGCGCCACGTGCAGTCAAATTAGCAAATGCCTTACTCTCAAAATACAATCCAAATCAAAACCCATTGGATCTTGAGATACATACCGATGAACGTTTGTTAGAAATGAACTTTGGTGATTGGGACGGAAAACTATGGGAAGAAATTCCTAGAAAAGAAACCATTCCTTGGATGAAAGACTTTGTGAATGCACGCACACCAAATGGGGAAGCATTCACCGACCTAATCCAACGAGTGGATATGTTTTTAGAGGATTGGAAACCAAATGGGATTTTGAAACAAAAATGGGAGGAAAAAAACAATCAAATACTAAACTCTATGATTGTTGTATGCCATTCGGGACCCATTAGAGCCATGCTCTGCAGGATCAATGGAATTCCACATGAGGAAGCATTTAAGTCCCCAGTGGATTTTGGTTCAGTTCATAAAATTGAAATTTAAGAAGGGTTTACACCTTCTTTTTTTCACCTAACGGGCCTAATTTGGCAAGGATGAGTTCGTTAACAAGTTTTGGGTCAGCCTTGCCTTTTGTTTCTTTCATCACTCCACCCACAATTGCACCTAACACACGATCCTTTCCATTTTTCCAACCCTCGACTGATTCTGGTTGGGATTCAATTACACGAATGACAATTTCTTCTAAAGCTTTATCATCCCGAACAACCTTAAGTCCTTTTTTCTCAACAATGGCTTCTGGTTGGTCTTTCGAAGTTAACATGTCTTCAAAAATGGTTTTGGCAATTTTTCCTGTGATCTCACCTGAATTGATAAGTTTTACTAATTTCCCAATTCTGACTGGATCAATTGCAAATTCTTGGATGGAAATATTTTCTTTATTAACGATCCCTAAGATTTCATCTTTTACCCAGTTGGATGTTTTTTTAGCATCTCCAGAAATCACAAGTGCCTCTTCGAAGTACTCTGCAATTTCCCTTTCACTTGTTAAGACTTCCGCATCATATTCAGGAAGACCGAGCACAGTTTTATAACGTTCTTTTTTTTGTCTCGGAAGCTCAGGAAGTGTTTTTCGAATGTCTTCTATAAACGAATCTGAAATTTGAATCGTTGGTAAATCTGGTTCAGGAAAATAACGGTAATCATGGCTCATTTCTTTGGAACGCATGGGAATTGTTTTGAGAAGTGTTGCATCCCAAAGTTTTGTCATTTGTTTGAACGACTCACCTCTAGAATAAACGTCCTTTTGCCATTCCACTTCGTAATCGATCGCTTGTTTTACTGCCTTAAACGAGTTGAGGTTTTTGATTTCGACTCGTGTCCGAAATCCTTTTTCCCCTTTTGGGCGAATGGATACGTTTGCATCACAACGAAGCGAACCTTCTTCCATGTTACAATCCGAAACTTGGATATAACGAAGGATGGTTTTTAATTCGTTTAAGTATGCATATGCTTCATCAGAGGAACGAAGGTCTGGTTCGGATACAATCTCGATGAGTGGAGTTCCTGCACGGTTATAATCCACATATGATCGATTGATAGATGGATCATGTGAGTGGATAAGTTTTCCTGCATCTTCTTCCATATGGATCCGAGTGAGTGGAAGGAACTTTTCTTCCGATTCCCCTTTCAACTGAATGTGAATTCCACCTTTTGTTGCATAAGGTTTATCAAATTGCGAAATTTGGTACCCTTTAGGAAGGTCAGGATAAAAATAATTTTTACGATCAAATTTAGTGAATTGTGTAATTTCGCAACCGAGTGCCACACCTGCTCTCACTGCTTTTTCAAGTACAACTTCATTTAACACAGGCAAGGTGCCTGGAAGTGCAACACATAATGGAGAAATATGAGTATTTGGACTACCACCAAATTCGTTAGTGGCAGTGGAGAAAATTTTTGAATTGGTATTGAGCTGGACGTGAACTTCCAGACCGATGATGACTTCGTATTCCATGGTTTGGTAACAGGATTTTCACGGAAAATGAACCTGGCAATTCAAATTCCGTCAGATTTTAATCCAAGGGGTCTGGGACCGATTGTAAGACCAATTTATATAGATTTTTTTGTTCTCTTGAGATCCCAATTTCCCCACTTTGGTGGAGTTTTTTGGTAAACTCGGAAAGTTCTCTCACCCTCGATTCAAATGCCAGACCAATTTTTTTATCTTCTAGCGCGATGTGTGAGAGTAACCAATTCCTAAGATCTTGCACCAAATGTAAACCCACTCGGGGATTTCCCAATTTATATTCATCATTTCTCATTTTGATAAATTCAATAAAACGTTTGTGTTGGTTCATGTGTTGCACAACATCCGTATACCGGAAGTAACGCATAATTTTATCTTCTACGCCAAAATGATCTTTAGTATACTCAATTGCTTCAGCGATCACTTTATGAAAAGTTTCACTTGAACCATCACCTAACTTCAAGGAATGATCTAGTTCCACTATCATCTTGAGTAACCAAATATGTTGCAAATCAATGATGGGAATACCAGTTGATAGATTGTATGTTTTCCAAATATTCCGAATTTCTTGGATCGTATCAATGGTCTGTTCATGTAAAGAAATGTTTGTAGTATCGATTTGAACAATATTTTGGTAAATCAACAGTTGTTCTTTTGAAACCGGATACTTTCCGGACTTTAACAACTGGATACAATAAGATTTTAAATCAAAATTAGATGCCTTAAAAAATTCTGCATAATCGGTATCATCATGTAAAATATGTTGGAACAACCATTTTTTCAGGATTTGCAAAATTCCAAGTGCAGCCATCTGGCTATTTTTGGCTTCATAGTATTTTTCTGTTAGTCGCTCAACAAATTTTCTATGCCCGAGTACATGTTCTTTGAAATTTGGATAATTGAAATGTTCCAAAATATCTTCTTCCAAAGCAAAATGTTCTGCCACATAATCCAAAGCCTTTCGAAAAGAAGAATGTACATCGATATCTGAATTTGTTTTTTCGGCCTCTACAATTTCTTCTTCTAACTCTAAAATGATATGTACAAGCCACACATGTTGTAAGTCGATGATGGGAATTCCAAGATGAAAGGGTTCACTCAACCAAGTGATACGTAGAGAATCAAAATGTGCGGAAGAATCCTTTTGCATGATTCCACAAAATTACGGCGCCAAATGTTGTCACGGAAATTGAGGAAAATCCTAAGTTGATATTTATCATGACTTTAGAATGAAACAAAAATTCGAAAATGAAAGGATTGAATTCGTTTTTCTGAGGTGAGTTTGTGTTTTTGGAATGGAAAAAGTAACCCCCGAGTGAAACTCGGGAGTGTTGTATTAAGATTTTGTTTTATACAAAAAACTTTGTAGTGAGTTTCACCATAAGTCGCACAAAACCAGAGTAAGGTGGGTACATCAATTTTGCAATAGAGGCTTTTGGTGTTTGTAAGACCGACCTTTCATGTGAAAACGTTTTGAATCCAAAAATTCCATGGTAACTTCCGTGACCTGAATGGTTTACCCCACCAAATGGTAAATTTGGATTTACCAAGTGTAAAATTACATCATTGATCACTGCTCCACCTGAACTTGTTCTACGAAGAACATACTTCGAAGTACTTCTTTTCTTGGTAAAAATATACAATGCCAAAGGTTTTGGTCTTTCATTGATTACGTGAATTGCATCATCTAATGTTTTATAAGTGACAATAGGAAGAAGTGGTCCAAAAATTTCATCTTCCATTATCTTTGCATCTAACGCAACATTTGTGAGAATTGTCGGTGCGATAAAATTGTCAGAACTTCTAACTTCTCCACCGTAAGCAATTTTTGCACCTTTTTTGACTGCATCATCGATATAGGAAGAAACTCTTGAGAAGTTTTTTGCATTCACAATACGGCAAAAATCAGTACTTGCTGTAAAATTTTCGGGTTTGGATTTAAAGAAACTTTCAGTTGTTTCCTTTGCATGTTTTACAAATTCATCAATCTTCGATTCAGGAATGAGTAAATAATCAGGTGCTACACAGGTTTGGCCTGCATTGAGAAACTTACCCCACATAATTCGCTCAGCAGCAACCTTCATGTCAGCATCTTCTGCGATAATGGAAGGTGATTTACCACCTAATTCCAATGTAACGCTAGTTAAGTTTTTAGCAGCCGCAGCCATAACGATTTTTCCAACAGGAGTAGATCCAGTGAAAAAGATATGATCAAATGGTATTTCAAGTAATGCAGTTGCAACACTTACATCACCTTCAAAAACCGCCACTTCCTCTTCAGAGAATACTTCACCTAACATCAAATTAATCACATTGGCTGTGTTAGGAGTAAACTCAGATGGTTTTAGCATGACTGTGTTTCCTGCAGCAATGGCAGCCGCAAGTGGAGCAATCGCTAGGTGGAATGGATAATTCCAAGGAGCAATGATGAGACAAACTCCTTTTGGTTCGTAAACAATCCGACTTGTTGCTCCAAGAAGAGTTGGAGGAGTCATCACATTTTTCGGACGCATCCAATGTTTTACGTGGCGAATGGCATCATTGATTTCGGCAATTGTTGGTAAAATTTCTGTAATGTCTACTTCACCAGCAGATTTTCTAAAGTCAGCATGAAGTGCTTTTTGAATTTCAGTTTGGTACTTTAAGACAGCTGACTTTAATTTTTTAAGTTTAAGGATTCGAGTTTTAAAGTTCGTCAATCGAAGTTCGAGCGACTTTTTCTTTTGTGCATTAAAAATACGGTCTATGTCTTTGGGAGTAAAACTTTTGGTTTGGATGACGGCAGTGTTGCTTACATTGGCCGTGGAAAGAGTGGCTTGGGTCATGGGAATCTCCGTATTACTGACTCTCGTTCAGTTAGAGAGGAAATTCAAGAACTTTTTCAGAAATGAGGGCGATTCTATGTCTTTTTTATGCCAAAAAACCCTTCCCAAACCCTGGTGGGGGCCCATTTTGGATGTATTGTTTTGCTCGTTCTAAATAAAGGGAGGCCGCTTTGTCTGAAGGATCTTGTTTTAATACAGAAGTAAAACCTGATTCCGCTCCTTTAAAATCGCCATCCCAAAATAGATTTACACTTTCTTCAAATTGTTCTTTTGTCTGAATTTTTAAATGAAATGTTTCTTCGACTCCATCTACTAACACCTGCGCAATTCCAATTAACTTTTGTTTGGCTGGAATTTTAATAAAATCCAATAATCTATGTGGGTAAGAATCAGGTTCCTTTAGTTCCAAAAGAGCATCCAAACTTAAAATGATTTTTGCTCCATACTTTTTCGTCATCGATTCTAATGAGTTGGCAACTCCCATTGAGTCAGACAGAACCGCTGATTCAATTCTTTGTTCTTCTCCAACAATCCCTAACATAAGTTCACCAAAGTGAATACCAACACCGATTTGGATTTCACCAACTCGGTGGTCATGAGTCTCTGCATTCCATTTCGCAATCGTTTTGTGCATTTGGATCGCGGCAGACAATGCATCTTCCGGCTCTTTTTCAAAAAGTGCAAAGATGGCATCTCCCACATATTTTTCGATAAATCCATTATGAGAACGGATGATGGGTCCAACTTGTCTTAGGTAATCATTCAAAAACAAAAACGTTTCTTCAGGACTCAGTGTTTCCGAAATTGCGGTAAAATCTCGGATATCGGAAGAAAGAACTGACATTTGTTTTACGATGAAATCTCCTCGTTTTACTTTAGAATCCATTTTTTTAGAAAAAAGTTGAATCAAACGTAAAGGAACAAATTTCGCATACACTTCGTTTGATGATTCGAGACGATTATTTACATCAATCAATTCATTCGTAAGAGTATCCATCGAGGAATAAAAACGTGCATTTCTTCGAGCAAGTAGAATACTCTGAAACAAAAAGAAAACAAAAAGTGAAAACGGCATAAGAGGTTGTGCTTGGAACCAATAATTTCCTGCCATCAAATCATGAGTGGATCCCAACATTAAAATCAGTGATCCATAAAACACCAAACTACTGTCACGTTTTCTTTGGCGATAAATTCTAAGGATTACATAAAAAGAACAAATACTAAAAAATAAAATAAAAACTTGGGAAACAATATTGGTTGTAGTAAATAATTTTGGATCCGTAAGTAAAACGAACAAAACATAGGCTATACTAAAACTCCAACAAAACTTTAACATCCAATTTGGAACTTCTGATTTACCCGGAAACAAACTACGAAGATAACTTAAGAAAAAACAAACAAGCAGTGGTGCAGATGTATAATCCAATACTTGCATCCATTTCCAAGAAAAATCTGGAAATGCATACACAATGTAAAAATTATCTAACACAACCAACCGTAAACCAGTGAATAAACAAAAAAGGGCAAAAAATAAAGAACTTTTCTCTTCTCTACGAAAGAAAAATACTGTTAGTTGGTATAATGCCATCGTTAGCATTGCACCAAAAACAAAAACTTCACCTGCAGAATAAATTAATGATTCATTCTGGATGACTTCTTTTGTTCCAATTTCAATTGGTTTGCGGTAACCTCCACGCGCGTGGTGGAAATTACTGACTACATAGATGATTTCTTGTTCATAGGATTCCGGTTGGAAGGATACATATTGGATTTGGTATTTTGGTTTTGCCGAAATTTCATCCATACCAACAACACCTGAACCAGCAATTTTTTGCCGATTGATGTACAACTCATACGCACTGGTAGCAGGTTGTACTCTCAAATAGTAACGAATGTTAGGATCAGGTACTTTTACCATCAAACGAAAGCTAGCGTATCCATCTCCACCTTCCCCTTCTGGACGGACAGAATTCCAAGAAGAAGGAACTTTTACATATGTTTTCTGATTTGATTCAATTTTTTGAAATAAGGAATCTCCATACAATTCATTCCAATAAAACTCCCACTCACCATTGAGTGATATTTTTTTATGAGATTCCACGTACTCATCAGGGATTTCTAAATATCCTAGTTTTGCTTCTTTCGCATTACTATAATTACACGAAAATTGTAATAAAACTAAAAAAAGTAATCCATAGAAAGGAAAAAACATTTGGACTGGTCTTATTTTTCCCATGCTGATACTCCGTCCCAGTCTTCCCCAACACCTGCTGTTTGGTAGTATTCACACCTTTCGATATAAATCTGTGCTGCGATGTCTTCTGGGTTATTTGCATGGACTTCTCTAAATCCATTTAAAGCAGAATTAAAATCAGCACGTTCATAATCAAAAATTGCGGCTTCAAATTGTTCCCTATAAGCTATTTTTTGATCCGAGATAGAATCAATTCCTGGGATCAATACTTCGGCAATCATAACTGTTTCTTGTTTGCCTTTTACACGAACAAAATCTAAAATTCGATAGGGAATTGTATCTAAATCCTCATGTAACATCAGTGAGGTTAAACTTACAAGGATCCTCGCATTGTACTTTTTAGTTAAACCTTGGATACGACTCGCCAAATTTACAGTATCAGAAATGACAGTTGACTCGAGCCTTTCTTCTTCTCCCAAAATCCCAAGCATCGTATCCCCTGAATGAATTCCAATCCCTGCATGTAATGGTAAATAACCAAAGCCCCTTCTTCTCTCATTGTATTTTTCCAATTCCCATTGGATATCTTCTGCAGCTTTGATCGAATTTTGAATCCCACCATCAAAAAGTGCCATTACAGCACTTCCAATGTATTTATCGATGAATCCATTGTTTTTACGTACACAAGGTCCAATTCTTCCCAAATAAGAATTTGTAAATAAAATGCGGTTTTCTAGTGGAATGGAATAAATGATATCCCAATATTCCCAAATATCAGCGAACAAAACTGTCATCTCCCGTTCGCTACTGTCACCTAACTTCACTTCTTCAATACTTTCTTTTCCTAAGTGAGTCAAAAAATCTCGTGGGATAAATTTTGCGTAAAACCGATTGGTTAAAATAAATTGTTCGTTAATGGATTCAAATTCTTCTTTCAAGAGAATTTTTTTGCGAACCGTTCTAGCCGTACGAAGTGTCACAATTGTAGACTGAACTCCAAAAAATAAAAATACAGCAATTTGTGATAAAGATGATTCACCTTCACCTGTGTAGGCGAGGAATACGTCATATACAAATCCAAAAAATAAAATCAGATATCCCAAAAAGAAAATATGAGAATCAGGTAATCCTTTTGCCACCATTTGGTACAAACGAATTCCCAGAAAAACTGCATATACAATTCCTAATACTTGGAATACTACTTCAAATTCTGTATAAAACTCTGGTTTGATGATGAGTCCATATACTAAAATAAATTGTACGAAGGCACTGAAATAACGAATGAGTTTTGTTTCAATGAACCGTGGGAATAGTCCATCCACAAACCATAAAAACAAAATTCCCAAAACAAATACGGATGCATACTCTACGTAAATTACAAGTTCCCAAGGTATATTTGGAAACATCGCATAAATGGTTTTACTTCCTACAAATGGTAATCGAAAGGCAAACACCAAACAAAAGAATCCAAAATAAAATGCCTCTCTTTGTTTATTACGATAGAAAAACAAAATAAAATGATACAATCCAAACATAAACAAGGCACCAGTCAGTGCAATGTCCATTGTACTCTCAGCTAAAATATAGTTTTGTACGGTTTCAGCAGTTCCAAAAATAGGTGCATTAGGTAATCCACCTTCCTTGTGATGGAAATTACTCACTTCTATTTTGATTTGTATGTGGTCCTTCGTGACAAAGGTAAAACTTTGTCCTTGTGCAGAAGGAATCGTTGTCTTTTTGTCTTCACCTGGATATCCAGAGAGCAAAACCCGATTACCTGCTGTTATACGAAAACTCGTTCTCACCTCAGGGAGATACAAGGAATATATTTGAGATTCATCAGGGAGAAGAATATCAAGAATGTAAGTTCCATACCCTTTCCCATCAATCATATTCGAACGTAAGGGAACATCATTCCAAAGGGATGGAACCGGGAGAAGAGAATAACTGGCGTCAGGTGCCATTTCTCCCAATGTATGAGGGTAAAATTTCCATTCCCCTTGTAGTTTGATAGCCTTTCCAGTTTTCCATGGGAAGGAACGAAGGTCGAGTGTTCCAGACGTAACTTCCTTAGAGGGAGTCACAAGTTGGCATGCCACTGTGAGGAAAACGAGGCAAAGAGTGATGCGATTGAAAAGGGTCATCCCTATCCTTCAGAGACATTTCTGACCCTTATTTGGAAAGGAAGTTTTCAAAATGAAAAAAATAATATTTTTTGGTTTGTACGAAGCACTCAGTAAGCTATTATGTCACCTAAATGGCACATTCTTCCGGTCCCAACAAAGCCGCACTGGCATACCAAATTTTAGGCCAATACTTACCGGATGAAGTGTTCGCCCATCTGACTGACACCGAGATAGAGTCTCTCTTGTTGAAAGTAGAAACCAATCCCTCTCCGACAAAAGGCCAAGAAAAGGACATCTTACTCTCGTTCACCCAATTCCTTCAAAAAAAAGGAATCCATTCGAATGGGCTTCATGGAAACAAACAATCCCCAGGAATCACGAAACCGAAACCTACCATTACGAAACAAAATGAGACAGATTTGCCTCACCTTGGATACCAGAATCCAAAGCTGTCAAAACCAAACGCGCCAGGGGGAAAATCTGCTTATGTGCCCGAGAATAGGTCTCCAATGGCCCATTCGTTTGATTCCTACCCAAACAGTTCTCCTACAAATGGCCATCCTGAAACTAACGAACTGTATTCGTTATTGGAAGAGATTCTAAAAGAAGAAGAGAACAAACGATCAGGCCCACTCTGGCTTGAGTTGCCAAAATTTTCCGTTGAAATGCTCCAAAACCTCACACGGGAAGAATCTCCAGAAGTGGTCGCAAGGGTCCTCAGTTTTTCGGACCCAGAATCAGCCTCCGAAGTCCTGGCAGAATACCCTGAATCCCATAGAGAAGAGATCATTTTGGCACTTGCCGAAATTGACTACCACTCGGACAGGGAACGTGACCAACTCGATCGGTTTCTCCGATTCAAAATGGAACTCATTGAGAAAAAAATGCCGGTTTCGAAAATCCGGAGCCGCAAAGCCAAAACCGCGGGGGAAATTCTCACAAGGCTTCCTTTTTTGCCATCTCAAAATTTAATTGAACGAATTCAGAAAAAAAGCCCAGAATATGCCGAAACTATAGTAGAACACTACTTTCGTTTGGAAGACCTCCTTCATTTAGGAAGGACAAGTCTCACTCGTTTTTTTTCTGAGATCCATCCCCTTGTCATTGCCTGTGCATTGAAAGGTGTTGAGACTGAATTTCGTGACCAAGTGTATTCCAATTTGGAATCTTGGCTTGTGAAAGAGATTAAAATCGAATGGGATTCGTTAGGTCCTGTTTCTCTTGCGGAGATCGAAGAAGCCCAAAAAGGGGTCTTAGATCGTTTGCGGGAAGCAATGGATGAAGGCAAAGTGAAACTTTGGAGATTGAAGTAAGGATATGGCAAAACTAGTTTTTAAACCCATTCAAATTGCCGACTTACAAGAAGAAGTTGAAATCCAACTTCCTGATAAGTACAAAAAATTTCATAAGACCGACGAACAAGAGGACTTCGAGATAGACCAAGAAGGGAATATCATCGAACAATACCAAGGTCCATCGATTGAAGAAATCGAAGCGGAACTCCAAAGGTATCGCCAAGAAACAGAAGAACAAGTCCGCCAATTATTAGAAGATGCTAAAAAACAAGCAAAGGCCATTGAAGAAGAAGGCAGAACCAAAGCCTTCCAAATGGTTCAGGACTCAAAAGAAAAAATCAAATTAGAAGAAGATTCAGGCCGAGCGAAAGCAGAACAAATCTTAGATCGTGCGAAGATGGAAGTCGAACGTATGATCAAAGAAGCTGAGATGAAACAGGCTGAGATTGAACACGAAGCATACCAAAAAGGGTATGATGCTGGTCGTGAAGTTGGTTTCAAAAAAGGCCAAGGGGAAGTTAGACGACTCATCGACCGATTGGGAACTATCATTGGTAAAGCAATCGACATTCGTGAAGAGATGATTGCTGCTTCTGAAAAACAAATGGTGGAAATGATTCTTGTCATCGCAAGAAAAGTAATCAA
Organism: Leptospira levettii; assembly: GCF_002812085.1. NCBI lineage: Bacteria > Pseudomonadati > Spirochaetota > Leptospiria > Leptospirales > Leptospiraceae > Leptospira > Leptospira levettii. The sequence continues at coordinate 42,750 of NZ_NPDM01000007.1, read as the reverse complement.
AGACGAAATCATTGAACGTAAAGAAATTGTACTCAATAACATTCGTGAAGCAATGAAACGAATTAAAGATCGCGACCGTATCGACATTCGTGTTAACTTCGCTGACTTAGAACTAACAACAGCTCACAAAGACGAACTCATCAAACTGATGGAATCACTCAGAAAAGTAAACATCTACGAAGACTCTCGAGTTGACCGTGGTGGAGTAATCATCGAAACAGATGTGGGAGCAATCGACGCAAGGATTTCCACTCAGCTCAAAGAAATTGAAGAGGCAATTCGAAACGTAGAACCAATATGATTTCGAAAACCCGTTTTTCCCAATTTTTCCTCGGGTTCTTACTGTTTTTGTCACCAACTTTAGTAAGTTTGGTGGCAGAACCATGTGGAACCATGATCACATCCTTTGAAAAACCAGTGGTTTTAAAAACTGATTGGTTATTCAGGAAGGGAGACAATTTAGATTGGCGTGATGAGTCAGTTGAAGAAAGTTTTTGGGTGAAACGATCCGTTCCTGATTATGGAATTTCAAAAACAGAAAATCTCACAGGCTACCATTGGTATCGTTGTTCTTTTTATTTACCTGACAATTACACAACACCAGTAGAACCAATTGCCATCCAATTGGGTAGAATTCGTGACATTGATGAGTTTTATTTGAATGGAACTTTAATTGATAAAACAGGAACCGTATTACCTAGATTAGAAGTTGATTTTCAAAAAATCAGAATTTATTCACTTCCTACACATTTACTTAAACCAGGATTAAATGTGATGGCCATTCGGATTTATGCTGCCACAAACCTAAATGGATTAAAGGAAGCCCCGACTATTGCCAAGGAACGTTTGTTACGTGAAGCAGTATTCTCAAAAGAACTCTTTGCGATGGTTTGTGGTTATGTTTTTATTTTTATGGGAATTTACTTTCTCGTAGGTTCCATTGTTCGCGGTAGAGCTGGGGAAAATTTCTTTTTTGCACTATTTTCAATTTTTATGGGAATTTATGTTCTCATCCGCACACAACACAGAGACATTCTATTTGAAAGTTTCACTTGGTCGTATGTTGCAGAACTTTTAGTACTTATTTGTTTACCTGCATTTTTCATTAACTTCATGCACCAATATCTAAAATTGAAACGTAATATTGTTTTACTAGTGTATGAAGTGTTTTTATCTGTACTTTTTGTCATCACACTATTTTTCAGAAATCCTAAAACATGGATTCTGGTGATAGCTCTCTTTAATTATGCATTACCAATTGCAATGGGGCTTGTGATTTACCTATTTGTCAAAAATGGTAAAACAAATATTAAAAAAGTAAAATTTATCTTGATTGGGATCGCTTGTTTATTGCCTACAATCTTAATCGATAGTTTATCAGCTTTAGAAATCATCATTTCCATGCCTGGTACTTTATACCTAGGTTTCTTAATTTTTCTTGTGATGATATCCATCCAATTATCAAACGATATAGTCATTGGATTGGAAAATTTTATTGAACAAGAAAAAGAACTCATCCAAATGGAAAGGGTCAAAACTGGATTTCTCATCAACTTATCTTCTGAATTTAAATCGGGAATGGAAAAAATCAAGTCCGCGATTGAAAATATTACTACCAATCAAAGTAAGTCTCTCGTAAAAGATGTGGTCAAACCATCAGCTAAAAAAGCCGCAAAGAAAAAATCAAAAATTACTAACACAAAACATATTGGAGATCCAGTTAAACAAGCAGAGGATCATATATCTTATATGAGTTATATGGTCGAGGAAGCAATTTTACTAAGGAAACTGGAAGAACGAACTTATATCCCATTTTATGAAAGTTTCTCCGTATTGGAGTTGGTAAAAAACTGTGTTGCTAGTGTGGAAAATCATTTAGGCCAACATCGAAAAAATACCTACATTGATATAAAGCCAAATGATTTGGAAATTTATTTTCCAAAGGAACTCTTGTTCTGTATTTTAAGAAATTTGGTAGAGAATGCATACCAATACACTGATCCAAAAACAGACATTCACATTGAATTTTTTAATCGAGATGGATTTCATCAATTGGTTGTGATGGATGAAGGCATGGGCCTTAGCCAAATAGAAATGGAAACTATTTTTCAAAAATTTGTCCGAGGTTATCGTGACAAAAAGAATGAAATCCCTGGCGCAGGAATTGGCTTAACTTTAGTTGAGGCTTCAACCAACTTTTTATCTGGGACTGTTAGTTTAAAATCAAGCGAAGGAATGGGAGCAAAGTTCACAATTCGTATCCCAGAAAAACCAAAAAAATGATATCCCTACCATTTCGCCGCCTAATTCTAATTTGTTTTTGTTTCATTTCATTCAATTGTTCACGTACAACCGATGAATCAACAGTTGTATTAAAGTTAGATGGTGAGGATTGGGGAATTTACTTTAATGATAGTGCGGATTTATTAAATCCAGAATTTAATCCAAATAACTTGGACATTACAACTGTTCCTAACAATTTCAGGAATTTAAACAAAACCTATAGAGGTTCAATATGGATTCGGAAAAGTTTTGAAATTACCACAGAACAACACCAAAAGTCATTAGCCCTACAATTAGGGAAAGTGTACCAGTCGGATGAGGTTTTTGTCAACGGTGTGCTTATCGGTAAAAACAATTCGGCTTTTGGAAAAAATCCGGAAGAATATTCGTTTGGAAGGCCAAGAATCTACCCTATTCCACATGATTTATTACTCGAGGGTGAGAATGTGTTAATCATTAAAATTGACTCATCTCTTTCTACTTCTGCAGGAATCATAACAGGACCAATCAGAATTGTAACTTACGAGGAAGCAATAAACGGAAATTTATATGATTCACTTGTCGAACTGATATTCGTAGGATTTTATCTATTCATTGCCTTATTTTTCTTCATTAACTTTTTTAACCTTAGAGAGAACAAAGAATACTTAAGTTTTAGCGTATTGGCCCTTATTTTCTCTGGATATGAATTATGCAAAAACGAAGTTAGATTTTTAATTTTTAATCATTTTGCAATTTTAAAATTCTTAGAATATTCATTTTTGCTTATATTGCCATATGGATTCATAAAATTCATCCAAGATTTTTTCGAATTAAAACCATTTAAATACCAAAGAATTTATCTCTTCTTTCAATTTTTCTTTATCCTCGTATTTCTCATCGTACAAAATCCAGTGTTTTGGTATAACTTCATTGGATATTGGGATATCCATTTGCTTGCGGTAATCGGTTACGCAATTTATGTAACGATACTAAAATTCCGAGAACAAAAGAGAGGATCAACAATCCATTTATTGGCTCTTGTTTACCTACTCTATTCAATCCTAAAAGAAATTCTAATCGAAAGAGGATATTTAAACTCACCATCTTCTCTTGAAACTAGTTTTTTAGTGTATTTAATTTTAATGACTCTTGCTCTACGATTTCAGTTTTTGATGATGAAACGAAAACTCCAAAATCGATATGACAGATTAAAAGAAGCGGATTCACTCAGAGAAAAGATTTTCTTTTATATGGACGCAATGATCTCAGGTCCATTAAAATTAATGAAAGATAAACTTTCAGAATACAGAGAATCAGCTCAAAAAACAAAAGATAAAAATTTGGTAAAAGAAGTAATTGAAGTTCAATCCTCCATTGACAATGTCATGGACGATATCATTGAACTCTCCAGATTGGAAGTACTAAAAGAAGTTCCATTTAAAGAACAGGTCAATTTTGTATCCTTTATCAACGATGTAATTCCGGAAGATGACATTACATATTCAATTAAAGTAAATCCAGAAACTGAAATTCTTAATAGCTTGGACTTAATCAATTCTGTTGTAGTGAGACTAGTGGACTTCCCTCCTTTCAAAGAATTTAATCACAATGATTTAATCATCACCCAAGACTTAAAAGGGAATGTACATTTTAGATTTTTATTGTTCCATAGTAATTCCAAGGTGGCACAAAAATTATTCAATGAATTGTCAGAAAATTATAACCAGCTTACTCCGATTAAAGTAAAATGGGCGATTATTTTGGAAATTGTACGCTTATTAGGTGCAAAGATCGACTTCAAGATCATCAAGAAAAAATATCTAAAAATTGATTTGGGAATCTCCGCCATTGTTCCCGTTTCTGAATTACAACCAATCAAAGATTCAACTGCAGTTGGGGTATTAAACCAAACCGCTAAAAAATCAGAAAAAGAGGATTGGAGAGTTACCTTAAAAAGAATTTGGAAATTCTTAAAGGAAACGGAAATCAAACTTCCAAACTTCAAAAAGAAGAAGTAAAAACTTTGTTTCAATGATTATTAAATACATTACGAAATCTAGTCCTGAATCATTAATGAAAGCCTTTGTTGGATGTATGGAACTCACTTATGATAAAGATGAATTTTTATTCCATGCAGGTGACGAAGTCACTCATATGGACCTCCTTATCAATGGTGACTTACAGGTTTTTAAATATGATGGGAATATGAATGAAGTAACCCTAACTTTTTTCAGACCAATATGCATTGTAGCCGAATGGGCTGTTATCCAAGGGATTCCTTATCCAGCTTCTGCAAGGTTTACTAAAAAAAGTACAATCTTAAGAATGCCACTTTCAGAAGTTCAAAATCGACTAAATTCTAATATAGAACTTAATCACATCCTAATGCACTCACTGATGAATAAAATCGAAACATTAAACTTGGCAATCAATCGTGGTCTTACCATGGATGCAATGCAAAGAGTTGCACATTTTCTATTTTATGGTACACCTGACTCACTCGCCTTAAAACAAACACAAATGGCATCCCTACTTTATTTAAGACCTGAAACTTTCTCAAGGATATTAAAACAACTAAAAGACCAGGGTCTTGTTGATACACAGAAAGGTGAGATTACAATTTTAGACAAGGAAGGACTCCTAAAAATTTTAGCTTAGTACTTGATTTGTATCAATGAAATGATACTCCCTTCAGTTAGTATTAACGCATGAAACAATCTTTTTTTCAAAACAGTTTCTGGAACACAGCGTTTCGCCCTTTTTTTTGGTTTGGCTCAGTTTTCGGAATCTTAGTCATTTCAATTTGGTTATTCATACTTTCGAATATTCTTAAAAATCCAATTCACATCAATGCCATTCATTGGCATTCCTACGAAATGGTATTCGGTTTTACCAAGGCCATCGTATTGGGATTTTTGTTCACTGCTGTTCAAAATTGGACAAATTCAACCATTCTAAAAGGTAAAAACTTGTTCTACTTATTGTCCTTTTGGTTACTTGGAAGATTTTCATTCTATTCGTTTGGTTTTTTAAGTTATCTTTCGTTTGGTTTTGATATCTGTTCGGATATCATGGTCATCTATTTACTTGTTCCAAAGTTGATTGTCCCAACACAAAAACACAATCGACCCATCTTATACCATTATGCACTTTTTACTATTTTCCATATTATGAGTGCACTTTCTGCTTATTCCATTTTAGACCCTGAGAAAACACTGCTTTTTATCCACCTAAGTATCTTTGTTGTTTTGTTTCTAATACTCATCATAGGCGGACGAGTAGTTCCATTTTTTTCAGGTGTCGTAATCCAAGGGTATTCTTTTAAACGAATGCCAAAATTAGAATCATTTCTTATTTATCTTCCCTTTATCTTTTATCTATCAAAGCTCAAACAATCATATATCGAGGTTTACATTTTAACGCCCTTCTCCTTCTTACAAGGAACAGGTGTTACAATATTCGGAATTTTTGCTTTTATTGTTGGGTTTTCTTTATTTGCCTCGAATACAATTCGTTACATTTCATGGAAACCATGGAAATCCTACCAAAAACCTATTCTTTGGATTTTGTACTTGGGTTACTTTTGGGTATGTTTTGGATTTTTACTTTATAGTTTAGCAGAGTTGAATCTATTTCCAATTTCATCAGCCATTCATAGTCTAACAGTTGGTGGTCTTTCCGTGTTTATTTATGGTATGATCACAAGAGTGAGTTTGGGACATACTGGTAGAAGCATCGTTGCGTCCCCTCTTACTGTTTTTGCTTATATTCTATTAAATGTAAGCGTGGTAATTCGAGTGTTTTTGCCACTGTTCAACCAACACAAATATGCATATTACTTGTCAGGAATTGGCTGGATTCTATGTTTTATTTTCTTTGTTGTACAGTATACAATCATTCTTTATTCACCAAGACCTGATGGTAAACCTTCATAAAAGAAAGATTAAATTGAATTCTAATTCTATTATACACTTAACTCTTAATGGCTCTTCTAAAAAATTCCTGTAAGGAATCGAGGAGCCTTTCTGGATGGAATAACATTTGATAACTCGCATTTCGCATCATCGCAGGGATCGTTGGTTTTTCTTCAGTTCCTATGGCCAAAGTATACACTTGCACACCATTTAACAAACATTCACCGACCGCTTTATTCACATCTTCAATCCCATATTTACCTTCATACTGATCATAATCATTTGGTCTAGCATCAGTAATTAAGATGATCCATTTTTGTTTGTATCCAGAATCTTTTAAGAGTGAATTTGTATGACGAAGAGATGGACCCACTCTAGTATACCCTATGGGAGACAGTGGACCTAGTCGATCTCTGACTAACGTCCAAGATTCGTTCATTTGTTTTAAATGAATGAATTGATTGTGATTCCTGGTCCGAGAGTAAAAACCGGCAATACCAAATGGAATTTTCAATTCTTCTAAACATTCGGAAAACAGTAATAAACTTTCTCTTTCCACATCTAAAATTCTTTTTTCTTGAATCCAAGAATCGGTAGACAAACTTAAATCCATTAAAAAATACAATGCTATATCTGATACATCCCGAATTGGATTCATATAGATTGCTTCAGATGGGCTCTTTTTAGCTTTTAAATCTGCATATCGATCAACAAGCGCATCTAAATCTATGTCAGCACCTGCAACCAAACGTTTTTTAATTCGGGTTTGGTTGAGTAATGCAGTCATTTTTTTCTTTAATAACAATAAGGTGCTGTGTTGTTTTTCTAAAATTCGAATTGTATAGGAAGAATCTAATGTTTTTGGAAATTCCTCAACCACAGAACAGTAATTAGCCTTGTATTTTCTTTGTTTGTAATCCCATTCTGGATATAAAAAGGGTTTTTCCTTACTCGTGTCTTCCAAAATTTCTAATAAAGTTCCTGCACCAGATTCACTTGTCCTTGTGGTATGAACAGGATCTTCAGTGCGGATGATATGTTTAAGATTAAGTTCCTCGAGTGCCTCCTCTTCTACCATATCTTCTTCGCCATCAATGTCTCTCCATTGGCCGTCAAACTCTTCTACAGTTTCAATTTTTTCAAAATTATGACCAAGCGTATACTCTTCTATTTTTTTCTCATCTACTTCCAATAGTTCAGCTTCACTCGGATCTAACTTTTGTTTGGATTCCTTCGATTCTACTTTTTGTTTCTGTTTGTCTGATACAAAATCTTTCCCTAAGGGAAAGTTCATTTTCGAATTGGATAGTGATGTTTTGGCATGATAGAAACTGCAAACGATGGTTTGGTATTGTTTTGGGTCTTTTTTCCGCAGATACAATCTTTCCTTTCTAATTTCTTTCCAATCGGAATAAGCTCCAGGGTATCGTTTTAGAAACAATCGGAAGGATTGATAAAAAGAATCCTCTTCCAAACCTTTTTGCATTGGATTCCCATCTTTTGCTCTTTGAAAGATTTCCTTCTTTGAATCAGATCCTTCCAGATCAGTATTAGTGGAAATTGCAGAAATAAATTTTCGATCAAACAGATAAGTCAAATAGGCAAGTAAAATCTTAACATGTATTTTTGTTTCTTTTTCAGAAAGATACCAATAGATTGTTTCTGGAAATTTTAAAAAATTTTGCCCTAGAGAAATAGTTTCACCACCATACACAATGGAGGTGGTTTCCTTTCGTAAAGTTTGTAGATAACGAACGATTTTGATTTCCTCAGTCTCCATACGATATGGGTAATAAGGGCTTGGAGGCGTAAATTTTGTTTTAAGTTTTTTCCAAAGTTTATGACCTTGGTAGAATACAAACTGATCCCATTCCAAAATGAATTCCTAAAAAATTAAATCAAAACTATCTTGTAAGGCAGTCACTGTATCTTCATCATCTGTTAGAGGCAGAATGATAGCCGTGCGACCTGCAAGGCGAGAAGGGAGACCTTTCCCAATCAGTTTGGCACAGGAAACAAGCAAACGTGTCGATACTGTTTCTGCAAGTCCCAACTCTGGTTTTTTTCTAACCAAATTTGCAAATTGTACTAATTTTTTAGCAATGGTATCAGAAATTCCTGTTTCTCCAATAATGATTTTTTCTTCCACAGATGGTTTTGGATATGGAAAATCCATACTTAAGAAACGTTGTTTGGTGGAAGGTTTTAGTTCTTTAAACCCCTTTTGGTAACCAGGGTTATAGGATGCTACGAGTAAAAAATTTGGATGTGCGATAATTTCTTCATTTTTTCTCTCAATGAATAAAGTCCGCCTGTGGTCTGTTAAAGAATGAATGGTCACAAGAGTATCTGGTCTTGCTTCTGCAATTTCATCCAAATACACGATCGCACCTTCTTTGACACCTGTGGTAAGGGGACCGTCCATCCAAACTGTGTCTGCCCCTTTGACGATAAATCGACCTACCAAATCCACTGCGGATGTTTCATCATTGCATAAAATCGTAATGAGTTTACGGCCCATTTGGTGTGCCATAAATTCCAGAAATCGAGATTTTCCAGAACCAGTAGGACCTTTTAACAATAGCGGCAGAGAATTCTCCGCCGCCATTTGAAAAATTTCCACTTCCTTACCAGTTGGTTCGTAATAGGGAATTTTTGTTGTTAACATATGTTAATCTATATCACCTACATTTTTACCAACCGCTTCATTGGAAGGAAGACCGTGTCGAATGAAATCAACTATGAAATATGTGATCCCAATCGTAAATAATGTAGCTGCAAGTAACATTCCGATAAAATGGAACACGATTTCTTTTTGTACGACAAGAAAGTCCATACCTAATTTACGTTCCAGATACACCTGAGTGATCCCTGCGACTGCCAAGGCTCCTGTCATCCCTACCATTCCAATATTGGATGCCCAAAATGCAAGATACCCAGACATACCAGTGAATAGTTTACGACCTGTCATGTTTGGCATTGCATAGGAAATGACAGCTAACACTAACATGGCGTAAGCTCCCCAAAATGCAAGGTGACCGTGCATTGCTGTGATGAGTGTTCCATGTGTCCATTGGTTAACCGATGGCCAAGTATGAGCAAATCCAAGAAAACCTGCACCAATGAAAGACATCATCGCACTTCCAAGTGTCCAATAGAGAGCAATTTTGTTTGGATGGTCTTTTCCTTTTTTGCGATACATATTGAGAGCCCAAATCGCCATTCCGAGGAAAGCAAGTGGTTCTAAGGCAGAAAAAATTCCACCGACCATAAGCCAATACTTAGGTGTTCCAATCCAATAGTAGTGGTGTCCAGTACCCAAAATTCCAGAAAGGAATGTGAGGCCAACAACCACATACAACCATTTTTCAATGACTTCTCTGTCAACACCCGTAAGTTTGATGAGTAAAAATGCTAAGATACCACCCATGATGAGTTCCCAAACTCCTTCTACCCAAAGGTGAACAACCCACCATCTAAAGTAAGAATCCAATGTTTGGTTATCAAAATAAATCATACCTGGGAGATAAAGCAAGGCAGCACATAACAGACCAAAGAATAATACAAGTTGTGTTGTACTTCTTTTTTTAGCTTCCCAAATGGTCATGGCAATATTGAATAAAAAGGTGAGAACGTTAACGACGACAAGATAATCAAGTGGCCTTGGAATCTCTAAAAACTTTCTACCTTCCCACCAATTAAAGTGGAATCCAATAATGGCAATTACACCCACCACTACCCAAGAAATAAGTTGGATGTATGCGAGTTTGACACTATACAATTCACGATCAGATTCTTCAGGGATGATGTAATAAGCAGCACCCATAAATCCAGTTAATAACCAAACAACTAATAAATTGGTATGTGTCGCACGAGCTGTGTTAAATGGAATGTAATCATGTAATCCATCAAACCCAATACGAGCAAAACCCATGATAAAACCATAAACGATTTGTAAAGATAAGAGTAACATACAAGTTGCAAAGAACCAATATGCTACCTTTTGTGATTGGAATCTCATTGTTTCTCCTTATTTTAATGCAGAAAGGTAAGTAACTATATCCTTTCTTTCTGTATCACTTAACGGCAACTTTGGCATATTAGTTCCCGGTTTGATTACTTGTGGATCAATCAACCATCGGTTGAGATAATCGACATCAAACTTAGATCCTACATGATCAAGTGCAGGTCCTACATTTCCTCCCTTACTACCTACTGCGTGACAGGCGACACATAATTGAGAAAACTTTTCTGGTTGAGAAACTTTTACAACATTAGCAGTTGATTGTGGAGGTGCGGCAGTAGTTATGGAACCAATTGGTATATTTGGTTTTGGTGGCCAACCATTGGCATCAATTTTCCCAACCCAATCTAGGAATGCGATGACTTGCCCCTTTTCTTCTTTGGTAAAATTGTATTTCACCATCTTACGTTCACCAGGGAACATTGCTTGTGGATCATCCAAAAAAACATCGATCCAACTAACACCTCTCCTTTCGACGACTTTCGTCAAATCAGGTGCATAATATGCTCCTTCTCCAAGTAAGGTATGGCAACCCATACAATTGTTTTTTTCCCAAATCTCTTTCCCTTTTAGCACATCTTCTGTTAAGTTTTGCGCATTGGTACGGGTATCGTTTTGTCGCAAGGTATCAATTGTGAGGAACACAAAGATAGCACCGAACAAAAAAGTTCCACCCAGAAAGAATGCCCTTGCTTGCGATTTTGAAAGCATCCTTACCTCCTTTTTTCCATTTTACAAATGTAAGTGCAGATTGTACAAATTGCCTTGATTCTAATCAAGTTCTAATTCAAAATCTTGTTTTAACATGCATAAGAATACCGGTTCGAATCAAATTTGAACAAGAATTAGAATCATTTTAATGATTTACATAGGGCAAAGTAAGACATAATCGTACATTTTGAACGTTTTCCCGCAATTTGGGAACCTTAACGATCTTCAAAATATGTGATTTTAGTTGAATATTCGATTATTTTAAATTTCAATTAGGACCTTGGAGGTTTCATGAACGAAACAACTCTCGAGGAAAATGATTCAATTTGGTATCCACCTGGTGGAATTCTCATTTGGCTCATCGTGTTTGTGGAAGTTATCACCTTTTGTATGGGGATTGGTTCCTTAGTGTATGACAAAACTCAAAATCCAGATGGTTTCCAATCCATGCAAAAACTTCTGCACAGAGAATTTGCTTTCTGGAATACGATTTTCCTGTTAACAAGTGGATTTTTATTAGCAATAGGTGTTTATGAAAAAGAAAACAAGAAAGAGAAACAATTTCTCTATTGTATGTTAGGTGCAATTCTCTTCGGAATTGCTTTTTTGTTCCTCAAAAGTCTCGAGTTTTACGACAAATGGACTTTAGGTTATACCTTAGATACAAGTGTATTTTTTAGTTATTATTGGTTACTCACAGGTTTTCATTACTTACATGTAGCCGTGGGAATCATCATCTTATCCATTGTTCTTCTCAACCGAAAAACTATAACGTTTGTGAATTTGGAAGCGGGAGGAATTTTTTGGCATATGTGTGATTTGATCTGGCTTATCCTTTACCCAGCATTGTATTTGATCCGATAAAGAAGAAGGTTTTATGTTACGAATTATATTTACTTATCTAATTTTACTCACAATCGTATATCTATCGTTTTACGGAAAGGGATCCTTTGTTCCTGGTAATTCGAATTTGGTACTCCTTAGTGCACTCAAATTCCTTTTTATATCCTATGTGTTTATGAATTTAATGCGTGCTCATTTTTTTTGGAAATTGATTTTCTCAACTTTGATTTTTGTGTATTCGTTTGGGATCTGGTATATGACTTAAAAATGATTCCAAATGGGAAACGAATGTGGTTTTTGAGGCAAATTTCCCGGTCGATTCAAAATGACCACTTCCATGCCTGCTGAACTTGCTGCATCCGCTTCCTCCACAATGTCAGTAAAAAAACAGATTTCACTGGGAAGTGCCGAGAGTGAATTTGCGATATTTAGATAACTTTCTTTTTCACGTTTACCACCCACAGCTGTATCAAAATAAGAAACAAAATACTTACGCAAATCACCTAACACAGAGTACTGGTAAATTAAAACTTGTGCTTCCACTGATCCCGACGAATACACATGGTTTTGTTTTCCATTTTGGATGGATTGTTTTAGAAAGTTCGGAACATCTTCATAGACTGTACTTTTGATTTCTCCAGACTCATACCCTTCTTTCCAAATTTTTCCTTGTATCTCTTTTAAAGGACCAAATTTACGATCTTTCTCAATGAGATATTCAAAATATAAAGAAACGAGATCTTTTGAAATATCCTTTGTTGTTTCATTTGGAAAATTTTGTGAAGGAGATGGATTCATAGAAAGTTTCTGTCTGAACAATGGATCGTTCGCAGATACATCTTTCTGATATTCTGCGAGAATTTCTTTCCATTTTTCTTCTGAAAACTGATAGTTTTTTAAAAAGGAATGAATTCGTTTTTTCGCGTATGGAAAAAGGATCTCATGGACAAAGACAATTGGTGCCGTTGTCCCTTCGATATCAAGTAAGTTATGTTTGATTTGCATTGTATCTGTTTGTAATCAATTTGTGAATCACTTTCAAATTAGGAAACATTCTGTTTCATTAACAAATGCATTGTCTTTTCATCTTTTTCATAATTGAATAAAACCAAAAACCAAGCTAAAGCACATGGAATCCAAAATAAAATTGAGATGGAAAGAGCAAGTCCCCTATCAGGTGTGAGACCAAGAATCACAGCGGACATCACAGGTCCAAGACCTTTCCCTAAATCATCTGTTAGGTTGTATATTGAAAAGATAGCACTTCTCGATTTTGGTTCATTTACATTGAGTAAAACTGCTCTGACATTTGGACCAGTAACTGAAATCATAATCCCTGTAAAAATATTCAATGCGATAAAAAGACCCATGTGCGGCACAATATCAAACGAATAGAGCAAAAGGATAGCAGGGAATACTCCAAAGAATGTTGTTCCCATACATAATAATGGTTGGTATGTTTTTTTGATATTGTATAAAAATTGCCCAAGTACTCCACCAAAAAATGTTCCAATAAAAATTCCTATTGCAGCAAATGTAATCATACCAGCGGAAACTTCTTTTGTTAGATGGTATGTGTGTTCATAATAATCTGCTAAATAAACAAAAAATACACCCCATGGGATACAACCAGGAAGTCCTTGTAAAAAAGCACCGAGGTTAGTTTTGTTTTCGAATAGTAATTTAAAGTCTTTGAGAGTGATTTTATGAGAAAGTTCATCGGCAACCACTTCTTCTGCTCCACCACGTTTGGGCTCTTTACAAAAAAATAAATATACAGCCACGAAGAAAAAGGAAGGTGCAGACATGTAAATAAAAGAGGTCCTCCATCCATTAATAGGATCCGCTCCTCCCAAAATTCCACCTAACAACTGACCCACTCCCACACCAAGACCCATTGCTAATGATACATACCCAGTGGCAATGGCACGTGATTGGCTAGAAAAATAATCTCCAATCAAACTAAAAAGTAATGGAAATATTCCACCAAGTCCAAATCCACATAAGGTTCTCAGAATCAAAAATTGGTCATAATTTTCAGCGTAAGCAGTCAAAAAACAAGGAATTTCACCTAACAAAACTGTTGCGATTAACAAATTTTTTCGTGAAAATGCTTGGGAAAGATACCCCATAGACAATGACACGAGTCCACCCAAGATAAAAAACAAAACAGGAATGATCCCACCAAATTTCCAATCCACTTCATTTGGATCTGTGATCCCTAAAGAGGCTCCAATGTTTTTCATATTGGGAGCGATTAGGTTTTGATCGCCAAACAGAAAGAAGGCCATTCCTAAAATCATCCAGAAGGCTAAAATCCCTCTTGGGCCATGGTTCACAAGTTCTGCAAGACCAAAAAACCGAAGATAGGTGGTTTCTTGTTTTGATTTTTTTTGGTTCATAAATTGTTTTTCCTTTCTGATTGTTTGCGATAGACAAAAATAAAAGACAGTGTAAATAAGAGTCCTAAAAATCCAACGATTGCAAAAGCAGATAAATCCCAACTTGTAAGGATAGATCCATTCCAAATTTCTGGGTTTGGAGAATTTGACATTGTAGGAAGTGCCTTTCCCCCAACAAAACGAAATTCAACGATTGTTCCAAATTCGAGTGCATTTAATACATAAGCACTTAGCCCTTTTGGAACATCCTTGTCTAATTTCACCACAGGTGTTTTTTCACCTGTTTCCACTACCATATCCTGTGGTTTCACAAAAATAGGATATTTACCGTTTTCAGATTCAATTAACATTCGTTCGCTGAATGAATCTTCAGAATTTGGAATCAAATAAGAAACTTGTAGTTCGGAACTTCCAGGTAATATAGCTCGGTCCAAAATTCGACCTCCATTTGGACCATCTGGCACTCCAAGTGGAATGGCCATTTTACTACCTGGTTGTTGTAGTTGTGCCATAATCTCCGTTGCTCCTTTCGCAACCGAGTATTCCAACGCACCTGACTTCGGATCATATGACTTTGGTGGATTACTGACATTATCGATGAGGAATAATTTAAAAATTCGTAGGCCTTTTTTTTCTCGCATAACCTGCATTAAGCTTTTTATTGCCACTTGTTTTCGATCCGCCCCTGAATCATACACGGTTATTTCTTGAGGAGAAGTACGAAACTTAGTAGTTGGCGGAATCATTTTATTATAATTTGCACCTTGGTACTGGACTTGTAAAAGGATAGGTGCACCTTCAGGTAAATCCATTTCGGGGAATCGAAATTTTCCAGACTGTGGGCCAATTTCTCCAAGTGGAACCATTGCACCTTGTAAAGCCATCATCCGAATGGAATCAGCCTTTCCCAATCCTCGTGTGGTACCGTTTTGAATGGTTCCAAAGATGGAAATTTTTTCCGCATAACTTGCGCTTGAGAGAAGAAAGAGGACCAAATAGAGAATACGATTGCTTCGAAACATTTTGATACTTTTTCTCGTTCTCTCGGTTCCAATCCAAGTGAAAAAACGAAAGTTTTTAAAAATTTAGAGGCGACAAGAGAGGGTACTGGACATAATGCTTTAGATAGGAAAGGAAAACCTGGCTACATGAAGCAATTGAGCGAAATCGTTCACAATTCCTCAAAAGACGAGAGAGATATACTACTAGAATACCAAAATATCGATGTTTCCAAGTTAGAAACGTTGAATGTTTTAGGTATTCCAATAGACAATGTCACAACAGATGAAGCGATTGCGAAACTTTTCCGCGTGCTTGAAAAAAAAGAAGGCATGCACCATGTTTTATTCTTAGATCCAATCAAACTCATGAGGATGCGTCCTAAAAAATCGCTCCACCGAATTGCTGAAAAAGCAGGTACCATATTAGTGGAAGGTGCGGGAATTGGTTGGATGACAAAAGGCCGATTAAAAGAAAGAGTCACACCGATTGCTGTGATGATGGACCTAATCCGACTGGCAGAACTCAAAGAGTTCACAGCTTTTATCTTTGGCGCAAAAGACGAAATCGTAGAACGTATTTATTTTAATCTCACAAGGCACTTTCCGAAAGTTCGTATTGTGGGAAGGCATGCAGGTCATTTAGATCGCCAACGCGAAATGCGAGTGAAAGAAGCAATTCGAAAAACAGGACCTGATATCATATTCCTTGCCATGGACTTCCCTGAACAAGAAATTTGGATCGAAAACAATACAGGTTATTTCGGAAAAGCGGTTGTAATTGGTGTAGGTGGCGCCTTAGATATGTTATCTGGTGCTGATAAAAAAGCCCCTGAATGGTTCAAAGAAAGAGGTTTGATTTGGTTGTGGCGCATCATTGCAAGACCATACCGAATCCGACGTATGTGGGAAACGTTTTACTTTCTATTACTCGGAATTCGCGAACGTTTTCGCAAATAATATAAGTTTATTTTTTTATCTGAGCCAATCGATCTAATGTAGGAGCTAACCAGTCTTCTAACAGTGGTTCTCTATCCAATTTGGCTCTAGCAAAAACCAAATCCTTATTCGAGTTGGCAATTTCACTAACGGAACCTATTTTACGTGCTGTTTCCATAGCTTTCCAATAGTATTTGAGTGCATTGATGGTATCTTGTTTTTTCTCATACACTGCACCAATATTATTGTAAAGAGCTGTTAAAGTCTCATACACTTCTCTATGATCAGAGTTTTCAGTGTCAATTCGACCAAGGCTTTGTTCTTTCAGTTCAAAATCATCCTTTAACTTCAGATAGTTGCCAAGTGCTGCATTGTATTGTCTTGTATAATAAAATGCATTTCCCTTTCCAAAGAGTAAGGTCGGGTTATTGTATATATCTTCTTCCGGAAGTTCTGCCCAAAAATCTAAACTTTGTGCAAAGTCACCATGGTTATAATCAATCCAACCCAAATAATAATAACATTCTCTCACAATCTTTGGATCTTTGGAAATATCACGGTCAAGTGCTGCGAGAAAAGATTCACGTGCTATAAAAAGGCCATTTCGTCTTTCCTTTTCTTCATAGGAAAGTGTTCCAATACTTCGTTCTGGATAGATTTTTTTGCCAGGGAATTCTCGTATATTGTCTGTTACGTTTATCCCAGCTGCTTCCAAAAATTGAATTTTACCTAAGTTAAACGAAATCCTTCCTGGACTACCTTCGAGTAAGGTTTCATCTTCGTCCCTTTCTCCCAAACGATCACGATAGTTTTGGTATCGATCATCAGCTTCTTTTAAAAGTTTTACAGCTTCATCGTAATCTTCTGTTTGGATATAATACTCAGCCATCAGTAAAACTGCTAAATAATGTCTAATATCATAAGTTGATGCTAATTCTAATTGTTTTAAAGCACGAGCCGCTTCTTCTTTTTTGAAGTAAAAACGTGCTCTCTGGTAGTACCCTTCCGCAAATTTTGAACCACCATCTTTGCCATAAGCAATGTTTAGCAGATATTCTACGTTGTCATCAATCTCCATACCCGTGACTTGGTCTTCTGGATTGATGTTGTATTTGATACGGACTTCTTCAGAATCCAAATCAATATAAAAGGAAGCAAGTTTTGCCAAAACAAAAAGTGAAAGTTCATCTTCAATGTTTAGAGCATTACGAACTTGCCTATGGTGGTTTAAAACATATTGTGGATTTTTATCACGTTTCCACATTTCAATATAGGTTGATAAAATCCCACCGTGTCCAATTGGATTTTTTGGATACTTTTCAATAATATCGTTATAGTATTTAACAGCTGTTCCAAACTCTTGTTTGTTATAGAAAATTTTTGCTATACCAGCAATGGCATCAACATTATCAGGATCTCCCCCATCAGTAAACACTCGTTTGAAGTATTCAATCGCAAGGTGATCATTTTTATATTTTTTGCGATTACTTCCTGGTGGAACTTCAATGAAGTCTTTTCTGTGAAAGGAGTGAAATGTTCCGAGTGCAATATATGTATCTATATCATGAACATTGTATTTGAGGCGAGATGCGATGTAGGCACCTGCTTTTAATACCTTTCTTGGAACTTTATCTTGTGAAGTTAAATAAAATGCCAGTTCGGGGAGTGGTCTTCTACCAGCTGTTTCAACACCTGCGTCATTCCATTCCGTTTTTTTCGCAAAACTGATGTTTGGAACTTCTTTACGATTTTCCCAAGCACGTTTGTGTTCTTTGTCTTCTGGTTCATAACCAAAATCTGGTTCTACCTTTCCAAAACATTTTTCAAACGCTCGTTCGTACAAACCTGCTTTGGTATAAGCAGTACAATATTTGTTCAAAAACTCTAAGTTATGTGGGAAAATCTCTTCCCCTTTGATAAAATAATTCTCAGCATCAGCTAGTAATTTTTTCTTTTCTAGGGCATCAGTTTCATAACTGTATTCTTCTATTTTTTCAAGTCCAAGAGCATACTGCGCTTTTGCACGGTAAGGAACAATTACGTATTTCCATAAAGTAACGATTCCAAATACCAAAAAGATTGCTGCTGCAGAAGATAAAATTGTCCTTCTAATTAACTCACGTTTTCGAGCAGCACCTTCTTTTGTGTAAGCATCCTTACTTGCGATGATGGGAACTCCATCTGCCGCAAATTTTCCACTTGAATCACTGAGTTCGACTCGTTCGCCAAGAAGTCCACTTAAGAAACTAGCAATGTCTTCTGGTTTTTGTTGGGCTTTGATGAGCTCAATGATTTCTTTTTGGTTCCGAACAGGAATGCGTTGGTTGACAATCGCATCAATAATGGTTCGTCTTAATTTTGGAGGATAACGAAGTAACTCAGATTGGATGACCGCAAGTTCTTCATCCGTTAAATTGGCTTCAAGGGATTCTTCCGGTTCTTCCTCTTTGCCAAGAGACATGAGGTCTTCTTCAAATCCACCTGGACCCTCATCATTTCCACCAAAATCGTCCATGGCAGAAACAGGCATATCATCAATGGAAGGTGCTAAGTCATCAAAGGAAGGAGCAGCTAAATCATCATCAAGACTTGGTGGTTCCATCCCCACACCCAAGTCACCAAATGGATCATCAAATCCACCACCTATATCCGCAGGTTCTGATTCTCTTGCGGAAGTGGATGGGGTTTCCATACTTCCAAAAGGATCATCTTCAAAACCTGCTCCTGTATCGGAAGCAGGTGGAGTAGATCCCATATCGGCAAATGGATCATCACCAAACGAAGGTTCGCTTGAGGATGTAGGTGTGGAAAGATCACCAAAGGGATCATCACCCGTAGTAACATCAGAAGAAGGAGAATCTAAACTTCCAAAAGGGTCATCCCCAAAACCAGCACCCGCGTCTGCATCGGATGGGGTAGACCCCATATCAGCAAATGGATCATCACCCGAAGGAGTTTCGCCACCAGATCCAAAGTCAAAATCATCACTTGTACCTTGTGGTTCTTCCGAACCTGAATCAAACCCAGCAAACAAGTCTTCGTCGGTTGTTTTTGGAATTGAATCGTCATCACTACCTAAATTGGCAAAGGGATCATCACCAATTTCCGGCGCCTTTGTTTCTTCAATGGGTGCTTCATCAATCGCATCTAAATTGGCAAAAGGATCATCGGCACCTGCCTCAGAGTCACTGGGAGATCCAAGGTTTGCAAATGGATCGGCTTCGTCACCAGCAGGGGTAGAAAATGGATCTTCATTCCCAGACAAATCATCTGTGGGAGAATCCATTCCTAAATCATCAAAATCAGTATTAGAAGGAGGTGTTGTCTCTTTGGGTTTTGGGCTATCTTCGCCTAATAATTCATCTAAATCAATCCCATCGTCTTCTTCCGGTTGGGAACTGGAAAGTTTTGGGGGACCAAAATCATCATCATCATCGAGGCCAGAAAAAGGATCGGAGCTGTCACCTGTGGCCGTCTCATCGCCACCAAAATCATCTGGTAGATCATCATTTGGCTCATCGTCAGTAGGTTCTGGCTCTTCATTGCCAGAAAAGGGATTGGTATAGCCTAGTTTCTCACGTAAGACCTTCGCCATCGGGTTGAGCTCTTCCGAGGACATAGGGTTCTTATTGAGAGCCGAAAACATCGTCTCGATTTGTGTGATTTCTTCCGGACTCAATTTGTCTATCGGCTCAGCCATGCGAAGGTCTATTCCTAATGAATTATCGGCCCCTTCTTAAAATGACAGAATATTTTTTTTATTATGTCAGATGATTCTCGAATGAAAAAACCTTTCACGCTCTTTTTTCAATCCTGCCGAAAATAAAGACAAAGGACACAAAAGACATCTGCACTATGTTGAAATCCAAATTCATCCGAATTGCCCTCATTTTACTCTTTTTGACAGGTATTGGAATTTTTGCCGACGATGGTATGGATTGGATTGGCAGTTTTTCTTCTGGAGAACTCGAAATGTCTGATGAAACCGAAGACCAAGACACGGTTTATTACCTTTGGCAATTGGAAAGTCTGAAGAAAAACATCGCACCACGTTACATTCGTTATCTTGATGTCGAATCCTATGTTTCGAGTGGGAACCTTCTCCACCGAGGGATTCTTTTCACCTATAATGGCCTTAGAGATGAATCTGTGGAAATCTGCGGTAGTTTTAACAATTGGGAATGCGCTGAAATGAAACGGAACCAATATGGAATTTATTACACAGTCATCGAACCTAACCAAATCAAAGATAGTTACGAAGAAGATCCTGTTTACGAATATAAATTTCGAGTGAATGGCCTACTCACCTATGATCCAGAAAACTTTGATAAGGTGGAAGATGGGTCAGGTTCTTATTATTCACGATTTGTTTTGGATTCTAAAGACACAGATCGCCAAACCAAAACGATGGTATTGGAAGATTCCGCAAACGAAGAACGAGACCTTCGGACAGTCAAATTTCAAATTTATTTACCGAATGCAGAAGTGGTCCGTGTAGTGGGAAATTTTAATGATTGGAACCCTGAACATGATTTTTTGAAAAAAGATCGTAAAGGGGTTTTTACCTTAGAGAAAAAATTACTCCCTGGTGAGTATCACTACCAATTCATCGTTGATGGTGAGACAATGTTAGATACTTACAATCCAACTACGAATATAAAAATCGATACAAATGAATCGGTCTCATCTCTTTTGGTTCCTGAGCGCAACTATGCTTTAGAACGTAAGATGTGAAGATTTTGAATCATCTGACTCTGGTTTGAGTCGATCAATTTTCATGTGGTTATACATTGAATATAAAAATTACCTCCAATCTTCCTTTTTCATATGTAGTTTTGGAAACCAAGGTGGATTGATAGGAATTACCACATCCTGTTTATTTTTTACTAATTCTCCATAACTTTTCCAATTTAAATCTTCGAATGGCTTTATAAAAATGGAATTTCTAATGATAAAAACAAAAAGAATCGTAATAGCTAACGGGAAGAAATAGTTTGATTTATTATTTTTACTTTCAAATACAACAACAAAGAAAAAAATACAAAACAAAAAATAAGGAACTACTCCGTATCTCGATACTATTAAATTAAGTACATTTCCAAAATACAAATTATCTTTTGCACTATTAAGTAGTACTGCATAACCTAACTGCTCTTCGGTTAAAGTCAAACCTCCTCTAAGTAAAATCGGAATAAACATAGTAAGCAAAAAATAAATAAGTAAAATTGATGTTTGAATTCCCTGGATTCTAAATTTATTTATAAATTGAAATAGCAAAAACAGTTCAAAGAGCCACAGAAATTTGAAGTATTTAAGGAAAGCAAAGTAGTCGTCATTGATTAGAAAGCCAGATATGGTAACACGAATTAATTTTTCAATGTTAAATGGATTCGCAAGAAACAACCAGTCAATCGAAGGTACGGATTCTTTAGATCCAATTTGAAATACAGTGAAGCCATAAACGACACTAATTACAAAAAGCAAAACATAAAGCCATCGCAATTTTTCGGACCTACACAGAATCGGTCGAATTAAAAAAAGTGGTGCACAAAAAACTGCTAAGGGAGCGGACAAAATTCCTAAAAGTACAAATAAAAAAAATAAAAAATATGCCCATCTGCTTAAGCTTCCTCCAATTAATGCAATCAGAAAAACGCCCAATGAAAGATAGAAATGTACATTTGTAATATTATTGATTGATTCAGGGCCTATTGGCATTAAGCAGATTAAAACAACAACGAGAGTTCTTAAAATATCGCTCTTCAAGATATAGCGGAAATTGGTAAGAGAAAATATAGAAACAGAAATAGCAGATAAGAATATAGCTGAAAAATTAAAAATAAATGGAATCACTTCAAACGGAAAAAAATTTGAAATAAATGCCACTAGTCTTGGTACAAAATGTACGTATCCTGCATAAAGAATGAATATAGTATCTGGAAATCCAACATGCCACTCATCGTGTAAAAACAATACACCGTCTTCAGCCCATAATTGTGCATTGAGTAATGAATCTGGTTTTCTTAAAAATAAAAGGGCGAATGAAATAAAAAAATTCGCTAAAAACAAAATGTAGTTTTTTGAATATAGTTTTTCATCTAATTCAAGAAAATCTCTCTTGAAATTATGAAATGATTCAACTAACATTCCGTATATTTGGTTCTTTAATTTTGAAAATTTCATTTCGTTTTATTACACTTTTTAATTGAAATCTAAGGTTAAATCAAATAAATATTTAAAAATCTTATTGTTCTAAAGTTGCGGTCATGGATCCTTTTGAGGAACTCATACGAGGGTCAGGACCGTATTCCAAGATCCTTTCATGGACAAACTCAGCGTGTTCTAATTCCCCAGAAAAGACAATGGTTTTTTTACGGGTATCCACCTCCACTGCATGTTGGAAGGCTTTTTCCCAAGTCATTTGGCAAACATCCATGAGCATCTCGATGACGTACTCATAGGTATGGTGGTCATCATCCCACAAAACGACCTTCCAGGGGCCGTCATTTCTCGTTGGTTTGATTTCGGTTTCTTCTAAGATAGAAGGTTGGGATGCTCCGGAACCGGTCATGACCGAAGCCTATCCCCTATTTTTTCTTTTTGGAAATAGCAAGTTCCGCGTGGGAAACTACATCTTTAGCACGAAGGCCAAAATAATCGAGAAGTCCACTCCAAGTTCCAGATTTTCCGAATGTATCTTTCATTCCAACTTTGATGACTGGAACAGGATACTCTTCAGATAAAAGTTCAGATACAGCAGAACCAAGGCCACCAATGACATTGTGTTCTTCACAAGTCACAACAGCACCACATTCTTTTGCTTTGGCGATGATGGTCTCTTTATCCAAAGGTTTGATTGTTGCCATATTGAGAAGTGTAGCACTGATTCCCTTTTCTTTTAAAAGAGTCACTGCCTTCATGGCTTCGTTCACCATCACACCATTGGCAATGATACAAACGTCTTTTCCTTCTGACATCACTTCTGCTTTTCCAATTTGGAATTTGTAGTTTTCTCGTTCGATGACAGGAATCGCAGGTCTTCCCACTCGGACATACACAGGGCCTTTGTAATCGGCAATGGCATGAATCACTTGTTTGGTTTCATTGAAGTCAGATGGACAAATGACAGTCATTTCTGGAATGACACGCATAATGGCAAAGTCTTCAATACATTGGTGAGAAGCACCATCTTCTCCAACTGTGATACCACCGTGAGAAGCTACTAGTTTTACGTTTAACTTTGGATAAACGACACTGTTCCTTACAACTTCCCAGGCACGTCCTGATAAAAACATAGCAAAACTTGATGCAAAGGGAACAAACCCTGAAAGTGCAAGACCTGCCGCATGACCAACTAAATTTTGTTCTGCGACACCTACGTTAAAAAATCTTTCAGGAAACTTCTTTTTGAAGTCAGCAGTTTTTGTGGAACCAGAAAGGTCCGCATCTAAAACTACCACATCTTGTCTTGATGCACCTAACTCAACTAAGGCTTCGCCGTATGCATCTCTTGTTGCTTTTTTGTCCGCTGTTGATTGGCTAGGTGCTCCCATGATTATCCTTTTTTTAACGCTTCTGCTTTATCAGTTTTTTCCCAAGTGAATGTGCTACCAGTTCTACCAAAATGGCCGTAAGCAGCAGTTTCTTGGTATTTTCTTCCTTTTCCAAGGAGATCCAAACCTTCTACAATTCCTTTTGGAGTGAGTTTGAAATTTGCAAGCACTCGTTTTGCAATTTCTTCATCGGAAATCGTTCCTGTTCCAAATGTATCAACAAGAACAGACACTGGTTGTGCAACACCAATTGCATAAGCCAATTGTACTTCACATTTGTGAGCAAGGCCAGCAGCAACAACGTTTTTCGCGATGTAACGACCCATATAAGCAGCAGATCTGTCTACTTTTGATGGATCTTTTCCAGAGAATGCACCACCACCGTGGCGACCCATTCCACCATAAGTATCAACAATGATTTTACGTCCTGTTAGACCAGTATCACCATGTGGACCACCAATCTCAAATTTTCCTGTTGGGTTAATAAAATAACGAGTGTTAGTTAACAATTCTTTTGGAATCATTTTTTTGATACACTCTTCGATAACCGCTTCTTCGATTTGTTTATGAGTCACACCAGGTTTGTGTTGTGTGGAAATAACAACGGTATCAACACGTTTTGGTTTTCCATCTTCGTATTGGATGGTAACTTGTGATTTTGCATCAGGTCGTAACCATTCAATTTTGTTTGTATGGCGAAGTTCTGATAGGTGTTCGAGGAGTTTGTGTGAGTAATAAAGAGGAGCAGGCATTAACTCTGGAGTTTCTGCAATTGCAAATCCAAACATCAATCCTTGGTCACCAGCACCTTGTTCTGTATGAAGACCTTCTCCTTCGTTTACCCCTTGGGCAATGTCTGGAGATTGTGCATGGACGTGTGAAGCAACCACTGCAAAGTCAGCATCGAAGTACATATTGATGTCGTTGTATCCAATTTTGCGAATCACATCTCGTGCGATTTCTTGTGTGTCTACTTTTCCCTTACTAGTGATTTCACCAGCGATGACGACAAGATTTGTCGTGACTAGGGTTTCACAAGCTACGCGGGACTTTGGATCTTGGGCTAAATACGCATCGAGAATGGCATCAGAAATTTGGTCACAGACTTTGTCCGGGTGTCCTTCAGATACGGACTCGGAAGTGAAGATATAGTTTTTAAGAGAGGACATATTTTTTACCTTACTTGGTTAAAGTTTCGTTTTTAGGTGGTACGTCAATAGAATTGTCAGGAAAGAGTCCACGCACGTAAGAATCCAGCGACTCCGCGTTCGCCTGCATTTCGATCTGCAATTTTTTAGCGTATTCATCGATTTGGTTTTCTGTGAGACCCTTCGGAACAAAGAAAGGTTTTCCATATTGGATGAAGAGCCTGGCCCCAAATTTTGGGAAAAAATGACGGTCCCAACTCCGAAATACATAAGCACGGTCATAACAAGAATGAAGGTACAAAATCGGAAATCCAGTGAGAGAAGCAGTCACGATCACACCTGGTTTTACTTCCCTTCTTGGGCCTTTGGGTCCGTCCACGGTGAAAATGGGAACTGCGCCTTGTTTCATTTCCTTTAAGATATTACGGAATGCACCGGTTCCACCCCTAGTAGAAGAACCCCGCACGGAACGAAGTCCCGACCGAGCAAATGTTTGGTGGATGATTTCACCATCTTTTGATTGGGACACAAGTGCCACCATATCCGCTTTTTTCTTTCGTTTTAAGTACTGCGTTGCATGTCTGTACAACGATAGTGTTGTTTCATGAAACACCGCAATGATGTAATCCTTTCCTTGTTCGATCACATTTGTTGATTCCTGAGGGATGATCAACTTTTGGTTTCGCACAAAAAGATACCAAACTCTTACGATGAAGTGAACTACAAAACTTAAGATAATGTATTTGGTTTTGGAATATGGTTTTTGTTTATTATCTGGAATCAAAAAGAATGGTCCTTACCGATCTCCCACAGATTATCGTTTTCATAAATTTTTACCATCGGTTTGGATGGATTTGTTGGTTTGTCATGTAACAGGGAATATATCATCGATTTAGCAACATATTCTGCTTGGATGGGTTTGTATTTTTTCAAACCAAATAATCCAAATGGAATGATGTGACCAAGCACCTCACCAACTTTTTCCCCAATCCGAAGTTCTTCTCGTTCTCCAATGAGAAGGGATGGCCTAAAGATTCCTAAAAAAGGAAACGAAAGTGCCATTAATTCCTTTTCCAATTCTCCTTTTACTCGGTTGTAAAAAATGGAAGAATTTGCATCGGAACCCATTGCTGTAATGACATAAAAGCCTGGGACATTTTTTTCCTTCGCTTGTTTTGCGGCAAGGAGTGGATAGTCATAATCAATTTCTCTAAATTTCTCCTGACTCCCAGCTTTGCCGATGGTTGTACCTAAACAACAAAACACGGCATCAATACCATCAGGTACACTCACTTTACCTGACTGGAAATCTTCCCAAGTGACTTTGATCACTTCAATGGGAAGATTTGGTTTGGATGAGTTTTCAAAATGACGAGCCCATACGATCACTTTTTTGATCTGTGGGTAAAATAGAAGTGAAAGTAACACTTGTTTACCGACAAGACCTGTACCACCAAGTAACAATATTTTCATTTTATCTCCAAACTTCTTGCGAGCATCGAGTCAGTTAAATTGATTTTTTCTAAAAATTGAATTCCAGCGATATGATAAATGACGTTTTTGATTTTGGAAGTTTGGGTCCACATGATGGTCCCCTCAAAAAACAACCGTTTTGTGCCTTTTGACCAAACAATACTCCCGAGTACCGATGATTCAATTTCATCACTGAGTAAATCATCTTCTCCCAAAAAACAGAGTCCTTCCTCGGATATGTTTCCTAATTTTCCAAATAAGGTGATCCCTTCGAGATCCAAATGGACTTCAAATTCGGAAAAATCACCTGGGGAAATTCTGGGAAGCCTTCGCTCACTTTCCATAGCAACAAAATACATGGAATCCTAGAATTGGAAACGAAAAAAGCAAATTAGAACTGAAAGTAAATGAACGGAACCGAGTTTTCGGGTGTAGCTAAATTTAAGACAAGAAACAGAATAGGATACATCGCAAATTCAAAACTGGCTGGGATTTTTTTCCCTTTCCCCTTTTCAAAGAGAAAATAACCGATGGCATGTCCAATCGTCAGAAAACCAATGATCCAAAGGAAATCCTTCCACATATAGGGACGTAAATTTCCATCTTGGAAAAGGAAAATCCCTTTTAAGTGGATCCATGCATTTTCCCAAGTAAGCGAGCGGAAAAAAACCGCACCTAAAAAGAAAATGGAATTATTGAGTACATTTTGAAACAGCCAAACAGGAATTTGAACGAGTAACGAAGATTGGCCAGAAGTTGAATCTTTTTTGTCTGGAAACCACTCTTTCCAAATCTCTTCCAAAACATAAAAAAATCCATTAAGAGATCCCCAGAACACAAATGTCCATTGGGCACCATGCCAAACGCCACTCACAAACATGGTAAACCATAAATTAAACTTACGACGTACAGAAGTTACACGGCTTCCACCCATAGGGATATAAATATAATCTCGTAACCAAGAATTAAGTGTCATATGCCACCTACGCCAAAAGCCAGATACCGATGTGGCGATAAATGGTAAATTAAAATTGGTAGGCAATTTATATCCGAGTAACATGGCACTTCCGATTGCCATATCCGAATACCCACTAAAATCCAAATAGACTTGGATTCCACCAAGAGCTGCCGCTATCAGCAAAGCATAAGCATGATGACCTGCTGGATTTGCGTATATGGCATCGATAGTGGGTGCAACCATATCTGACAAAACAGCTTTTTTGAAATAACCTAACATAAAAAAACGAATGGCAACTCGAAATTCAATGTCTTCTAATTTTTTAGGACTATACAACTGAGGCATAAATGTCCTTGCCGTGACAATGGGACCTGCAACAAGTTGTGGGAAAAAACTCACAAATAAGGCAAACCGAATAAAATCAGTTTCCGCGGGAATTTCTTTGCGGTACACATCAATCGTATACGATAAGGATTGGAATGTAAAAAAGGAAATGCCTGCTGGCAAAATGATTTTTAAAACCGGCAAAAACTCTTCACCTAACAATACACCTGTGACGGAGTTCATCGAAGTCACAACGAAGTTATAGTATTTAAAAAAACCTAGGATAAAAACTAAATTTGTGATCAAACTAAAGAGTAATAAATAATATCTGATTTTTTCTCTTGTTTCATTTGCAAGTTTGAGACCCACATAAAAGTCAATGGCGGTGGATAATAATATCAGTGCACCAAAACGATAATCCCAAGACATGTAGAAAAAATAACTACTAATGAGTAAGAATATATGTAAGATGCGAGTTTCTTTAGATTGGTTCGAAAAGAGTGCTGGGAACAAATACCAAACGGTAAAAAAGACAAAAAGGAAGAAGACAAAGTATTCAAAATCAGAAAAGATCAATGGGTTCGCCTTCTATTCAGACCAGAATCATCGAAAAAATGCCAGTGTCAATCATTTCGACTTGCCGAACATTCCCATTTCACTTATGATTGGTCACTAGTTTTCAGCTAAGAACTATAGAGGTAGAAAATGAAAAAAGTATTTAAAACAGCGCTTGTCGGTTTATTGTCCTTTGGCCTACTTTCCAATTGTTTTGGAAAATTTGGCGCAATCAAGGCAGTATATTCTTTTAATGCTGGGATTCAAATTGGATCGGGAAAATTAGCAAGTTTCTTTCGTTCCTTGTTAATGATTTTTCCATTATACATTGCATATGGAATTGGAAGTTTCTTGGACATCATCGTTTTCAACCTAATTGAATTCTGGACTGACCATAATCCAATCGCAGCTGCTGAGTATGACTTTGATGGAAAATTAGTAAAAGAATACACTGAAAATGGACAAACCATCACTCTTACTTACACAGAATGGGGTAAAGTTTTAAGAATGGATGCTCCCACTGCAAAAGGTGTTGAGTCGGTTTACTTTTTAAAAGACAAACCAGAAAAAGCATACAGACTGATCAATGGAAAGTATGTAGAAATCCAACAAGTGAGTGGACCAATCCTTCCTCCAATGAGTGCAAAACACATCTAAGACCGCCATTGCCCCTAATTTTAGGGGCAATCCATTGCCGATACTTTACTATATGAAACGAATTCCTTTTTTCGTATTCCTTTTGCAATTTGTTTGGGGGTGCCAAACACCACAACAGGTGATGATTCCAACCTTCCCCACTCAATCCGAACAAATCAATTTGAATCGCATCAAAATGATTACCAAACAAGAGGCAAATCCAGGCCAGGAATCAAATTCCAAAAAACCCCTCACCCAAGAACCAGGAGTGAGTGTTGAATATTCAGAAAACAAAATTCCCTTTATCCAATTAGATTTATTTTTTGAAGATGCGGGAATCAGCATCATTGAAGAAATCATCGCTGGCACCATCATCGACCATCATATCGTCGTCTTAAACCAAAAAGGAGAAATCATCGCAAAACAACCTGTTAACTTCCAAGCCTATGAAATTTTGGAAACAAAAACAGAAGTGATGCGAAATAAAGTAATCGTTGGAGAATCCAAAAAACCGGTAAAGGTGAATAGCACAACTCCTGAAACTAGGATCTCCAGAGAAGCCATCGAAAGGCAATATTCTGATCGTGACACTGTCCCTCAGGTTCTCGAAATTTTTGAAGGAAAAGTTCCTTCTCCAGGTGAATACATCAGTATTTATTTAGAATTAACGTATGTTCTACCATATTTGGAACCAAATTGTGAATCGTATGGTGGAAATTGTTTTGGCGCCAAACAAAAATTTTTCGATGATGTGACTTCACGAAATCGACGCGAATTGGATATTTTGAGAAATCGTTATGTCAATGGCGAAATTGCTCAATTCCCAAATTTATCTACAGAAGAACAGATTGAATTTAAGACGAATATTAAATCAAAAATTGATTCCTCCAATGGAACGTATGGACCCAAACATACGTTTACAAAATTTTTCTTTAGAGAATGGAATTTAGTTTCTTCACCGCGTTATTTTCGCATTCTTTCCGTTGGTAAATTGGGAAAACAAACCATGATTGAAGAAGACAAACGAACCGATGAATCAAAAGAAAATTCACAATCGGAAAAAGATGATAACCATTCTATCTTTGATTCTCCAACTCATTCAAAACATAAAAAGAGAACCATCACAACTCCATAACATTCGAAAACACGGGTGATTGGAGTCACAAACACCCGTGTTCCAGTTATGCTACTTTTTCTTCTCGTTTCCTCATACTATCGAATCGAACTGTGGAAGCTGTGACTTTCACTTTTGATTTACTTTCTCCATCAGGAGTTTTCCATCTGTTTTGTTTTAAATTGCCCATCACAGTCACTTTACTTCCTTTTTTTAAGTACTCCACACAGTTTTCACCCAACTTTTCCCAAGCTTCCACTTCAAAAAAAGAAACATCATCCTTTTCCTTTCCATCTGGGTTGTTTTGAGAGTGATTGACTGCCACTGTGAATTGTGCCAGTGACTTACCTCCAGCAATTGTTTTCTCTTCTGGATCAGAAGTTAAGTTCCCATCCAAAATGATGTACGATAGATTTTTCATTTGAGTATCCCTATAACAGTTTTATTAACCACAACTCCTTTAGGTGAAAAACTTGAGTGATGGTACAAAAAAATCTGATTGAAAGGGATTTAATTCATTCTAAAAAAAAATGATTTGGGATAGACAACGGGATTCTTCTCTTATTGAATTAGAGTGTGGCACTTCCCGATTCCGAAATATTGCAATTATTAACCTCGATTAGCCGAGAATTGGTATGTTTACACGAAACTGACGGAACTTATGTTTATGTGAGCCCCAATTCTAAATCCATCATCGGTTACGAACCAGAGGAACTGATTGGAAAAAATCCTTATGATTTTTTTCATCCAGATGACAGGAGGTTAATTTTTGAAAGATCACACCAACCTCTTTTACGAGGTGATGAAAACATCCACCCCACTTTCCGCTTCTTACATAAAAATGGAACTTATATTTGGTTACAATCAGACAACCGATTGACCACTCATGCAAGTACGGGGAAAAATTATCTACACACATCTTCTCGCGATATCTCAGAAAAAATTGAATCCGATGCAAACTTAGCACTGTCCGAACGAAAGTTCAAAACCTTATTCCGTGATTCGCCTATTGGACTTGTACTTACGAGCACACATGGTTACATCGATGATGTCAATGAAGCGTTTGCGAGATTTTTAGGATATGAAACCTTTGAACTGTTAGGGAAACATTTTTCTGAAATTAGTTCTTTAGGAGAACTCGAAGAAAATTTACGCTATAGAGATTCTGTCCAAAAAGGAATGATCGATCATTATTCCATCGAGAAACAATATGTTCATAAACAAGGGCATTTGGTATGGGCATACATCACTGTCACCGTGTTACGCGATGATTCAGGAAAAGCAATTTATTATTTAGCACAAATTATCGACATTGATGAACGTAAAAAAACAGAAACCTTACTTTTAGAAAACAATGAACATTTAAAAGCCACTAAAAATTCTCTGATCATCCAAAACAAACAACTCCAATCTTATAACCAAATTATCTCCCATCACTTACGAGCACCTGTCAGTAATCTCAGAAGTTTATTAGATTTATTAAAGATTACTGAGGTAGAAGGAGAACGAAAGGAAATACAAAATCATTTGGAAGAAGTGACTGAAAATTTGGAAACCGTACTTTCCGAACTCATCACAACCTTAAAAATCCAAAGTTTGGAAAATTACCAACCTGAATGGATTTCCATCCTTCTTACCTTTCAAAAAGTGCAAAAACTAATGGAAGGGGAATTTCAGAAAAAAAACGTCCACATCGATCTGAATGTGACAGAAAAAGAATTGGTTTTTGTTTCCAAAGAATACCTAGAAACCTTATTTTTACAACTCACTAGCAATTCCCTTCAATTTGCAGATCCGTCTCGGGAACTACGAATCCAAGTAGAATCCTTTTCGATAGGATCCGAAACGACAATTTCCTTCTCAGATAATGGATTAGGGGTTGATTTATCGCGGTACGGGGATCAAATTTTTCAGCTTAAGAAGACTTTTCATCGTCAGATGAGTGGGAAAGGTCTCGGTTTATTTTTAATGAAATATACGATGGAATCATTGGGCGGACGAGTCGAAGTCAAATCGAAACCTGGGGAAGGTGCCACGTTTTTACTTCATTTTCCGAATGGGAGTGCCAACGTATGACACCCAGAATTTGTATCATCGATGATGACAAAATTTACCAATTCACAACGAAGAAGATCATTTCCAATGCTGGCATTTCTGGTGAGGTTTTGGTATTTTCGGATGCGGAGAATGCGCTAAGTTTTTTCCAATCAGAAACGGAAAACACATCAACACTTCCTGATATCATCTTTTTGGATATCAACATGCCTTTTATGGATGGTTGGCAATTTTTAGAAGCCATGGAACCTTTGCTTTCCAAATTCCCAAAACAAATCCAAATTTATTTGGTTAGTTCTTCGGTTGACGAAGCGGATACTGAAAGGGCGGCAAAAATTCCTTATGTCTCTGGTTATATTTTTAAACCATTTACCAAAGAAAAACTTTTGGATTCTTTGACTCATCTACAATCTTAGCTTGTCAATAACTTAGTTCGAAGGTAGATATGGATGCAAAAATGATGAACACAATTTTGAATTGGATCGAAACAAACCCAATCTCTGCCACATGGGTCGGACTGTTTTTATTTTTTGCACTCGTTTTCCTCCGAGACATCACACAAAAAAAGCACACCATTCAAAGGAATTTTCCCATCGTTGGTAGGTTACGATACTTTCTAGAAATGATTGGTCCCGAACTCAGACAGTACTGGGTCGCCAATGACAAAGAAGAAAGGCCTTTTGACCGCACGGAAAGGAGTTGGATTTACGCAACTGCCAAAGGCCAAAATAATAATTTTGGATTTGGAACTACAGAGATCCAATATGAACCTGGTTACCCCATTATCAAACACAAAGCCTTTCCTTATCCCGAATCAAAAGCATATGTTCACAACAGTGATCCGAGTTGTATTCCATGCCTTAAGATCATTGGACCAAATCGAAAATTTCCATACAGGCCTTATTCCATTGTCAATATTTCAGCAATGTCATTTGGTTCCCTCGGAAAAAATGCAGTCTTAGCACTCAACCGTGGAGCGAGAGATTCGGGTGCCTACCATAACACTGGTGAGGGGGGACTCAGCCATTACCATATGGAAGGTGCTGATATTGTTTGGCAAATTGGAACTGGATATTTTGGTGCAAGAGACAATACTGGAAAATTTAACTTAGATGTTTTAAAAGAAAAAGTCGGAAAAAATGCCTGCGTAAAAATGATCGAGATCAAATTATCACAAGGCGCCAAACCAGGTAAAGGTGGTATTCTACCCGCTAAAAAAGTAAACGCAGAGATTGCGTCAATTCGGCATGTTCCAGAAGGAAAAGATTGTATATCACCTAACTCTCATAGTGAATTCACAAATGTTAAGGAACTCGTTTCTTTTATCGAAAAAATTGCAAATGGAACCGGTTTGCCTGTTGGGATCAAAAGTGCAGTTGGCGAAATTGAGTTCTGGGAAGAATTAGCAGAAGAAATGAAACGTACCTCACAAGGTCCAGATTTTATCACGATCGATGGTGGTGAAGGGGGAACTGGTGCTGCCCCACTAACATATGCAGACCATGTGTCTTTACCCTTTAAAATTGGATTCCAAAGAGTGTACACTTTATTCCAAAAAGAAGGTTTGTCTGACCGAGTTGTATGGATAGGTTCGGGAAAATTGGGTTTTCCTGACCGAGCAGTTGTCGCCATTGCCATGGGTTGTGATCTCATCAATATCGCAAGGGAAGCTATGTTATCAATTGGTTGTATCCAAGCTCAAAAATGCCATACAGACCATTGCCCTGCTGGTGTTGCCACACAAAACTGGTGGTTACAACGTGGAGTCGATCCAGAAATCAAAGGCAAACGAGCAGCCAAATACATCCAAGGGATTCGCAAAGAACTTTTAAGTTTGGCTCATTCTTGTGGATACGAACACCCAGGTCAATTTACAGGCCAAGACATTGAAATCAGTATGGGAATGAATCGTTACCAAACCTTGGAAGGATTACTCGGATACAAACGAGATGAAGTGAAATTTACAAAATTGCAGGATTATACAGTTTTTCCAAAACGACAAGCTTAGATGAAAAAACTCATTTTGATATCTCTTTTACTCCTAGTTAGTTGTTTGTCAGAAGAAAGGAATGTAAACAAAGAAGCAAAAAATGGGTTTATCAGTTTAAAGAATCATTCGTTTCCATTGGAACCTTTTGTGGCTCTAACTGGGGAATGGAAATTTTTTTGGAATACCTCTCCAGAAAACATCAAAGAATCAAATTTGGATCGTATACTAAGTTTGCCCAAACACTGGAATGGATACCAAATGGACTATGGTAAACTTTCTGGATTTGGTCATGCAACATTTCGTATCCAGCTCGAGTTACCAGAAGACTTACAAGAGACAATGGCACTTACAGTGCATGAACAGGACACCTCTTATGCAATTTATGTCAATGGAAAGTACTACGGAGGATCGGGGATACCAGCAAGTAACACGAATCAGTTCCTTCCGATGGTTAGGTCCACCATTGTTGTTTTACCACAAAACAAAAATCTCACCATTGATTTATATGTAGCCAATTATGTTCACAGAAAGGGTGGAGTTTGGAATGACATTGTATTGTCAACATACACTAAAGCAGAGAATCGTCTCACCAAACATAAGATAAATGAAACAATTCTGTCCTCAATATTTGCCTTTGTTGGAATTTTCTTTTTAGTTATGTATTTTTACAACAGAGATGGAAGCCAAACCTTAGGAATTTTTCTCTTTTCTCTTGCTGTTTTACTTAGAACCATCTCAACAGGCGAACGAATTGTTCTCGAATTTTTCGATATGCCTTACTGGGCACTACTTCGATTGGAGTATTTATCTTGGTTCTGGTCTGCACCACTACTCTATCATTATTTTTATACCATTTTCCCATATGACTTTTCTAAAAAAGTTGGGAATGTTTTTTATATTCTCTCTGCGATTTTAACCTTGGGGCTCATTCTGCCTCCAGTATATTTCACAGAAACTGCGTCCATATACCCAATTGCATTTGTATTGAATGGTCTTTTTATACTGTTTTATTTATTCCGAGCTTACCAAAAAAGCCGAATGGAAGCAAAACCATTGTTATTCGGAATTGGGCTCATTTTGATAGGAGCAAGTAACGATGTTTTGCATGCACAAGCGGTAATTCATACTACTTACATTGGACCTTCCACAGTTGTGATCTTTGTCTTTTTGCAAGTATTTACTTTTGGGAGAATCGTTAGACAAAACATTGTCAAAACCTTAGAGTTTGCTGAGGAACAAAAACAATTCAGTTCTTCCTTTAGTCGTTTTGTACCCACTGAATTTTTATACCATTTAGGGAAAAATGACATCCGACAAGTTGACTTGGGGGACCAAGTCCAAAAACGGATGACTGTATTATTTGCTGACATTCGATCCTTTACTGAATTTTCTGAAACACTCACTCCAAAAGAAAACTTTGATTTTCTAAATAGTTATCTCCAACGTGTTGGACCAATCATCCGTCATAATAATGGGTTTATTGATAAATTCATTGGTGATGCGGTGATGGCATTATTCCCGTACAACATCAGTGATGCGGTAAAGGCTGCTGTTGAAATGCAAGAGGCAATTCGAATTTACAATAGCCATCGAGCCAATTGTGGTTATATTCCCATTGAAGTTGGGATAGGAATCCATACAGGAAATTTAACCCTCGGAATTTTAGGTGAACACAAACGAATGGAAGGAACCGTAATTTCGGATGCAGTGAATTTAGCATCTAGAATTGAAGGGATCACAAAACTATTCTCTTCTAGGATCGTCATCAGTGCGGAAACATTTATCGAAGCGTCTGACAATTTAGGGTTTCACTACCGATTATTGGATCGAGTAAATATCAAAGGTAAAACAGAATCAGTTTTTGTTGTTGAGGTGTTAGATGGTTATGAGCCAGAAAAATCGAAACGTTTGATTGCTTGTAAAGACGATTACACTCTTGCCCTCGATGCATATCGTAGGGAAGATTTTGAAGAAGCAAAAGAAGGTTTTGCTTCCCTATTAGATAAAAATCCTGATGATTCAGTATCGCGTCTTTTTTTAGAACGTTGTAAAGATGCTCTCGAAAAATCCAAACTCGAGTCTGGCACTAGTTAATTGATTTGTTTCGGAATTGGTTCAATCGATAGCCAATACCCAATACGATCCCAACAAAAAAAACACCAATCGTTAACTTTGGCTCTGCATAAAATACAGATCCAAACGCAAAAATACCAAATCCCATCGCGATGAAAGGCAAAATTGGATACAAAGGAGCCTTATAAGGTCGATCTAAATTGGGTTCTCTTTTTCGCAACATAAGGTAAGACACTAAACAGAGTAAATACATCCCGCAGGCACCTAATGCAGATATGGTGATAAGTTCTGCCGTATTCAAAAACAACATACAGAAAATTCCAAGAACTCCACCAGATATAACAGCATTTTGAGGGACAACCGATCCTTTGGTCAATTGAGATAAATAACTTGGAAGGTAACCTTCCTTACTCATAGCATATAACAACCTTGAATTGCCCAAAATAATCCCAAAAAGAGAAGCTACAAGTCCGAATAATCCAATAAAAGTAAACAAAATGGGCCAAATTGATTCGGATCCATATAATGAGTTTAATACATAGGACAAAGGATATTCAATATTAGCAATGTCCTTTGTATTTGTTACCGAAGCTGTGAATCCATAAATCATACCTGCTAAACAAAGTAAGGTGATGATACCAGCAATATAACCTTTTGGTATGTCTTTCGCAGGATTTTTTACTTCTTCCGCTGCTAATGCAACTCCTTCCACAGCTAAAAAAAACCAAATCGCAAAAGGAATGGAAGTGAATACCGCAGAAAAAGAAATATTTGTCTCATTCTTCCAATTTGGAATTTGATCCAAAGAGAGATGTGGGACAAGTAATCCTAAATACAATAAAAGTCCAATCACAGCGACGAGAGTTACAAATAACTCAAAGCGAGCAGTTTGTTTGATCCCGGTTAAATTCATGAGTAATAATAACAAAAACATACCAATTCCCGCAGCAAAAGCAGGAATGATCGGGAATAAAAAGTGAATGTATCCACCTAATGCAGAAGCAATCGCTGGCGGTGCAAATAAAAATTCCACAAGTACGAGATAACCAGTAAAAAATCCAAAAGTGTCACCTAATGCACGTTTGGCATAGGCAGAAGGACCACCTGCTTGCGGAATACTAGCTGCAAGTTCTGTAAAACATAGTGCAAACATTACATAAAAAATGGCAATCCATACTATGGAAATTCCAAACTCCCAAAAGTTTGCATTTGACCATCCAAAATTCCAACCAAAGTAATCTCCTGAAATGACAAGTCCAACTGCCATTCCCCATAAATGCACAGAATGGAGGGCTTTGTGTAATTTTGGAGTTTCGTTCATTTTTACTCTCTCGTTTGAAATTGTAGTTAATTCCACATTGGTATGTTCTCTGTATGATTTATGTCTTCCTATTTTTTTACACAAAGAATGACTCAATAGAACACTGGTTCGATGGAGTCATTTGTTGCAAAATTGACACGTTATTTCCAAAAATCTTTAAATTTCTTAATTGCAATTGAGAAAGAGACTAGTATTTATAGGAGAAATCCTAGATTTATCGGTATTTTCAAATGCGAAACTGCAATCTAACATTCCTTATCCTCTTTTTCTTTCTTTTTTTACCTCTTCATGCCGTTCAAACAATTCTTTTGAAACAAGGAAAGTCTGTGAAAGGTATCATTACCAATCAAAACGTTGAAAACGTTGAAATTGATACACAAGATGGAAAACATATGGTGATTTCCAAAAAATCAGTTTTAAAAATTCTCTATAAAGACTTAGCAGAAGCAGAAGAAGAAAAAATCAGGAAAGAAGAGGAAGAGAAACGAAAACAAGAAAAAGAAAAAGCAATCGCAGCCAAACAAGAAGAAATCCGTAAAAGACGTGAAGCTCTCGCAGAACAAGAAGCATTAAATCGATCAAAAACAAATGAAGGAACAAAAGTCACACATAGTTTGCGAGATTCATTTGTTCTTACTTCTGTGGCCGATGGGAATATGATCACTCTTGCACCCGAATCAGCCAAATGCCAAACGTTCCAAGAATACCCAGAGTATTTTTGGTTGTTTGGTGGTTTAAGATTCTCAGAACCTGATTGGAATGTTCTTTTGCCCAAAGATAGTAGACCTGTTCGTATCCGCCAAACATCAACTTGGAAAGACCTTGCGATCACTCTATTTGGTGGATTTGCAATTACGATCACAAGAAAAACAATTATCGTAGATGTTTGTGAGGGGAATGGATATCGTATGGTTTCGGATTCGGAAATCAATCGAATCAAAGAAGAAGCTGTTGAACAAATTAAAACCGAACAAGAGTTAAAAGAAGCGGAAGAAAAATACGAACTCGAATTACTTGAAAAAGATTTAGAAGCTTTGAAAAAGAAAAAATAGTGGAGTGAAGTATTAAATGAATCTTAGTTCGATACAATTACCCAATTTCTCTTTTCGTAATCTCAGAAAAAGATTCTATATCTTTGTGATACCGATTCTTTTGTTTCAAAATTGTTATTTGAATCCTTTTGTGTATGATCTTTTGAATCCGAATATAGATGAAGAAAATAAGAGTGGTTTCTTACTAGGTTTAAGTGGATTATCTTCCTCCATTTATGTCACAGGAATTATTCGGAACGGTTCTGGAGTCGCACAAGTAAATAAAGAATATACCGTGGTGTCATCTGACGGTAATGTATTCGGAATAGACAGTTCAGGAACCACAGATAAGTCTGGTCGGTTTTATTTAAGCATAGGACAAGGTGATACAAAAATTCGTGTTACAGAATTAGGAGAAGATCTTGTGACATTCACAATCAATGTCAGTGGACCTATGATCCAATTAAAAACTGTCGATCCAGTTAATTATGAAATTGAAAGTTTATTTATGTACAATCCTGGAAATAAACCAGTGTCCTTCGATTTGGTTAGCACAAGTCCCGCAAACAACGAATCGTATTTCGGATTGAATCCTAATCTAACACTTACATTTTCAGATTCAGTACCGGAATGGGATTTGTCAACTTTATCTAGTTTAGTAGCTAATAATATATTTGTTTCTCCAGCTGGTATGAGCATCATGAGTCCAAGTTTATCACCACCAAATACGATTATTCTAATGACCAACGTTTCTGTTTATAGCACCGAATATACAGTTCAAATTGGGCCTGGCTTTTATTCTGCTACAAATGTTCCATTAACTCCTCGATCTGTAAAATTTACTTTATTAACTCCTCCGTAAAGCTCCTCATTACAATATAATAGTATAATTTATTGACATACCATGTTTTTCATAATATCATTTATCAATAGATTGAGCTAGGAAATGGAAAATGAAGATACCAATTCAAACCATTCTAATTTACCTTTCATTTTTCACTTTTAGCAATTGTTACTTCAATCCTATTGTAAATTCCATACTTGCACCTCCTGAAACCAAAGATAACAATGCGTTCCTTGGACTTTTAGGTATGAATGGCCAAACTGGTTTGATCACAGGGCAAATCCGAAATGAATTTGGTGTAGCTGTTGCTGGACTATCACTCAATCCTTCCAATCCATCACTTCAATCGAAAGCAAATATTCCAATGTATACAACAGATTCGGGGGGACGTTTTTACATACCTTACTTTGCGGGTAGAATCGTTCTGAATGTAGTGCAAAATGAGGTACCTTACTTTACACTCACTCTGAATGTTTCATCGCCAAATACGATCACCGCAGAAGTGAGTAATACATCATTAGGCATTGAAATCTCAAATTTAAAATTGATCAGTGCAACATCTCCAACAGATTTTTTTGAATTAATTGGATTATATTTTATCGATGGTGAAATGAATGAAGTCAGTTTAGATAAACAAAATTATTATTCCACCTTAGGATCCATTGTGCTAATATTCAATATGGCACCAGCAAATGTTGAATCAAACAACCTTACCTTTATCCAAAATGCGATACAGATTTCACCGTCTCCCTCAGTTGGGTACCAAGCACTTGGCATCGTAGACAACAAAATGTCTTTTGTTGGTGCAGAAGGATTTACAATGAATACACGTTATAACTTTCAAGTGACGGATGCAATTCAATCATCAACAGGTATATCGTTAACTCCACGAAAGGTTCAATTTTGTTATGAACCTTCAATTCCTTGTAGTTTCTAAATTTTATCTGGAAGAACGAAGTAACCATATGAAATTCCTTTCTAAACGATTAACGATTCTCTTTTTTATTAGTATATCACTCTCTTGTATCTTAAATCCAATTGTACAAACAGTTGTGAACCCTGAAGATTCTTCCGAACCAAACCCAATAACAATCCTTGGAATTGTTGCAGCTCTCTCCCCCCAATCCATCCAAATCACAGGTCAAATTATAGATTCAAACGGTATTGCCGTTTCGAATGGCACACTTACCATTTTGAGCCGTTCCAACCCATCCGAAGGATTATTAGATTCGGTAGACCTTAACTATGGTGGGAGGTTTTATATGAAAGTTTCCACTGGTGATACAAGGATTCGAGTGTCTCAATCCAATGTAGAATTGTTTACATTCACTCTATCCATTCCAGAACTTGGCATCATTTCAGTTTCCAATCAAACGTTAGCTGGACCACGAATCAATAATCTTGAATTTTATCAGATTGGTTTTGAACCAAATTACTTCGATGTATTTGCTGTAAATCCATTTGACCAATCTTCATTTACAGCATGGCCATCGATCATCCAAATTACATTTACTGAAGATATTGAAGTCCCTTCCAATATGCAAACCTATTTGGACACCAATGTCTCCACTTCACCTACTATCAGTTTGGATGGTAGTTTATCAAGTGTGATCAATGGAAAAATTTTGGAAATTCGGAATTCATCTGGATTTCAAATTGGAACAAATCGTTATACCCTCGGTATAGGGATCAGGTCTGCTTCCGGAAAAATACTCTCTGCCCGTAGCTTTTCCTATACTTGTAATGCTCCTTGTAGCTCTCCTTTGTGAGGGAAGTGGACACATGCTTTTATTCTAATGTCTTTTCTCAATAGAAGCATTTTCAAAATACTTCTCATCTTTCTCCTTTAACTCATACTTGACAAACCTACGAATCTCAATTAGTTTTTCCAGATCGTGATTCTTTTGACTTCAACAGATACCAACTATCCATTCCTTTCCAAAACCAATCCGACTAGGATTAGACACTCACAAAACTTTCTGAACAAGGTCTCCTTGGTTGTGGTCTCACTGTTTCTCATACTAACAGTCCAGTGCTCAGATACCAATGAAGAATCCATTGATGCACTTGTCGCCAAAGTTCCGAACCCTAAAGAATTGCGAAATAGTTGGATCGAAGATAGTGCCAGAGTCCTAACAGATACTTCTACCATCGACAGTATGATCAACGCAGAGGAAAGTTCATCTGGGCTGGAAATTGCAGTCGTAACACTACCAACAATCGGTAGTTATGTGCCAAAAGATTTTGCAGTGGCACTCTTCAACCATTGGAAAATTGGGAAAAAAGGGAAAGACAATGGAATTTTGATTTTACACGTCATCGACCAAAGGAGAGTCGAAATTGAAATTGGATATGGACTTGAAGGTGACCTCCCTGATGCGACTGTCAAAAGGATCATTGATACTTATACAATTCCTTCTTTTAAAGAAGACAACTTCCAAAAAGGTCATGTCGAGACTGTTGCAGCATTGATCCAAAAGCTCAAACACTCAGAAATCGCTGTTGAAAATTTAATCTCTCAACAAGAGGAAAGCACCATTCCTTCTGATGGAAGTTCTGATCCAACCGAGAACGTTGATAACAGTGCAGTAACACGCACAAATTTATATGATTACCAAGGAAAAAAATTTACCGACCTCACCTTAGAAGAAAAACAAATATTAGAACAGACGATAGACACATACAATACAACTTCTAATTTCTTTCTCACTGATGAAGAATCGAGACTTTTAAATGAAAAATATGAAGAAACAGAAAGAATTGAAAAAGAAGAATCCTTTCATTTTAAATCAACTTTTGTTCTTGGGTATTTGGGTCTTTTCATTTTTTTAAATCTATTACAACGACTCATCGTTTGGATTTTGCCATCTCCCACTGCCAAATACCACATCGTTCACAAAACAGATTTTATCCTCTACTATGGAATTGTCATTAGCCCACTGATTTTAGTCATCACAACCCTATCCCTTTATCTTGGAGAGGCTCTCTTTCCTGTTTCTATCTTTCTCATCATCGCGAGTATCATTGTTTACTTTCTCTTCCTTGGCGACCATCGAATGAAAAAGTTAAACATGCGATTACAAGCGATTCGAAATATTCCGAGAAAATGTGAAAAATGTGGATCCATCATGACTAAACTTTCAGAAGAAGCAGATAACAAACATTTGTCGGATGGCCAAATCTCGGAAGAAGTTGTCAACTCTGTTGACTATGATGTTTGGATTTGCCAATCTTGTCACAATCACTCCATCTTAAAATTTCGTAACATCGATCCAGAATACATTTACAAAGGCACTTCGTTTCCTAAAATCAAAGTTTGTCCAGAATGTAAATTTGAAACCTTCGTTTGTAAATCCAGCCGTGTCTTATCAGAAGCAACTTACAGTAGTTCGGGGAAAGTGGAAGTCCGACGAAATTGTGCCCATTGCAAACACCATGAAATTGAATATGAAACCATTCCCAAAAAACAAAAGAGTAGTTCTGGCTCCGGTGGTGGAGGGGGTGGAGGCAGAGAAGGAAAATCGAAACTGTAGCAGGAATAGAACCACACACTCGCATGATTCTGAGAGGAATCGAATC
>NZ_NPDM01000006.1 GCF_002812085.1 Leptospira levettii | reverse complement strand
ATTTAAAAAACTTTACCAAATCATAACATACAAATCTTAAGATATTGTATGCCTTTACTGGTTTCCCTTTTCTGATGACTAACTTTAGTAGCATAAATTGCCTAACCAATTTGAGTTTTGAAATTAAATTCAAATTACTAGAATAGAAATCTCTACTTGAAATTTCCCTAATCATTTTTTTGATTTCGCGCAAGAGCTCGAATTCCTTTTTAGAGGAGAAATTATTATCGTGTATTCTGTAACTGGCTAGAGAGTTACTCATATATAGAATTTTATGACTCTCTGATATTTTCAAAAATAGATCAAAATCGCCAATGTGATTATAAGATTGATTGAAATTTAAGTGATTCTCTTTTAATAAAGTAACATTAAAAACGACTGTAAGGATTCCGATATAATATTCATTTATCAAATATTTGGTGATAAATCCAGAGGGTTTGCTAAACCGATTTGCTCTTTTGATAAATCTGGATTTCGGATCAATTAAATCGTAATTTGAACAGACTAGATCATAATCGGAGTTAGCAAATGCTAACATTTGCAGTTCTAGTTTATTTTTTTTCCAAACATCGTCGGTGTCAAGAAACGCAATGTAATTACCAGTAATCTTCTCTATTGCTAAATTCCGACCTTTATAAAGCTTTGTATGTTCTGGTGCGTAATAATATTTAATTCTGGGATCGTTATAAGAGCGAACAATT
This sequence comes from Leptospira levettii, assembly GCF_002812085.1. Lineage (NCBI taxonomy): Bacteria > Pseudomonadati > Spirochaetota > Leptospiria > Leptospirales > Leptospiraceae > Leptospira > Leptospira levettii. The sequence goes on along the minus strand of NZ_NPDM01000006.1, from coordinate 175,669 downwards.
TCTGCACTTTTATCTGTGGATTGATTGTCCCAAAATATTAATTCCCAGTTTTGATATGTCTGTGCAATTACACTATCTATAGCTTCTTTTAAATATTCAGCACCATTGTAACAATTCATTAAGATACTTACCAAAGGCGTTGGTAATCCTAAATCTGTTTTTTTCATTGAAAGTATTCGATCGTTTTTTTAAGACCCATGTCTAGGCTCGTATTTGGTTTCCAATGAAGCATTCGCTTAGCTTTTGAAATGTCAGCTACCAAAGACATATTTTCACCAATGCGATAAGGAACTTTTCCAAAATCTGGTTTTCCTTTTCCGATGATCGATACTACTTTTTCAATGATTTGTCTTATTGTGATTTTTTCACCAGAGGCAATATTAAAAATTTCGCCATTAGCTTCATTTGTTTCTAAAATTTTGAAACAACCTTCCACTGTATCACTTATATAACAAAAGTCTCTACTTTGTTCTCCGAGTGATGACGGAAATACAGAATCGCTCAAACAACCTTTGATAATTTGAGGTAAAAACCTTTTATCATCTTGCCCTGGCCCATAAGTTAAAAACAATCTTGCGACCGAAGCTGGAAATTTTTCCGTCTTCCAAAGCATTTGTAAAAAATGTGAAGCTGATGCTTTAGCAAATGAATATGGCGAAATTGGATCTTCACGAAATTCTTCCTTTTGTGGCGAAGGGGCATTTCCATACTCATCACTGCTCCCCAAATATAAAAACTTTTTTAAGTTTGTTCTATCTAAGGCAGAAACTAATTCAAAAAGAGAAGTTAAGTGGTCGGATATTACTTTTAGACCACCATTCTGAAACAATGTATGGTCGATGTAACCACCACAATGAATCACATAGTCATACCTCTCACTTGAAAGGATTGAACGCACCGATACGCGATCTGATAGATCTGCTTGTATCGAAATTACCTTATCAATATTTGCTTTTTTCTTTAGAGAGAGAGATGTGACTTCAAATCCACTATCGATCCCTTTTTGCACAATATGAGAACCGATAAAACCAGTTCCCCCGATAACTAGTAGTTTTAATTTAGCCAAGGTGCTTTCCCCGTTTGAAATAATTCCTCAAGATGATCTCTATCACGTTTTGTATCCATACACTGCCAAAAACCTTCATGTTGGTATGCCATAAGTTCACCATTTTTAGCTGCCGTTTCAAGTGGAGATTTTTCAAGTATCGTTTGATCATTTTCCAGAAGATCAAAAAAACTAGGTTCAATTACAAAAAAACCGCCATTAATCCATCCTTGTGTTGTTTGGGGTTTTTCTTGAAAGCTAATAACTCTACCTGTTTGGATTTCCAATTCACCAAATCTAGCACCAGGATGAACCGCAGTCACCGTAATCATTTTTTTATGAGATTTATGAAATTGAATTAGTTTATCAATATCAACATTCGAAAGTCCATCACCATAAGTGAGTAAGAATGTCTCATTTCCAATGATCTCTTTCATTCTCAATAGTCGCCCACCTGTCATAGTGTTAGCTCCTGTATTGACTAAGGTAACGTTCCAATCTACTTTAGGAGAATTATAATGGGTGATTTTGCCTGTTTCTAAATTCACTGAAAAATCAGAATTTAAAGATCGGTAGTTTAAAAAATACTCTTTTACAACTTCTGCTTTGTAACCAAGAGCAATGTAAAAATCATTATAATTAAAACGCGCAAAATGATTCATGATATGCCATAGGATTGGCTTTCCACCAATGGGAACCATTGGTTTCGGAATCACATCTGTATATTCGGAAAGTCTTGTCCCTAAACCTCCAGAAAGGATCATCACCTTCATAATGGAAAATCCTTAAAAGATTTGTCTTTATCCGAAATTTCTGAAACTTTAAGTGGCCAATGAATTTGGAAAGCAGGATCATCGAACCTTACTCCTGCATCATGAGATGGAGAAAATTCTTTTGATACTAAATAAAAAACTTCAATATCGTTCTCCAATGTCTGAAATCCATGAGCACAACCTTCGGGTATGATTAGCATTTTATAATTTTCAGCACTTAATTTAATTCCAAACCAACGTTTAAATGTCTCCGATTCAGGTCTTAAATCCAAAACAACATCAAAAATAGATCCACGTATACAACGTATAGCTTTCATTTCCTCATAGGGATGCTTTTGAAAATGCATACCTCTAATCGTACCTTTTTTAGAAGTATAAGATAAGTTTGCTTGTTTAATATCTGACGTAATGCCCAATTCAGAAAATTCAGTTGTGCAAAATGCCCTACCAAAAAAACCCCTTGAGTCTTCAATTTTTTTTAGATCTGCAACATAAGATCCTTTTATTCCTGTTTCAGAAAATATCATCGATTTATTTCATTACTCCCTTGTTAATCATTTTCCTCAAAACATTTAAGCGAATCAAGTCTGAACGATAAAAATCTTGAATCCGAAAGTTTGAATCTATTATTTGTTTTGCTAACTCTTGAATAGTGTCTTCGATCTTCTCTTTCAATGAATATTCACCACTAAGTTTGTTAAACAAATCAAAATTTACTTTATAAGACCTTTTATCTGGAGCTGCATCCTTATTGATGGAAATCTGAACACCACCCAATATTTTTGAAACTTCTTCTGCTAACTCCAATACAGAAAAATTCCAATCATTTGCACCTGTATTGATGACCAAATATTCTCCTCCTTCGACATTAGATCTCTGGATTCCCCACTCCATAGCTCTCGACATATCTTTAACATTAATCAAAGGTCTCAATGGAGTACCATCACTGAGTATTTGTATTTTCTTATTTAAAATCGAATTAGCAACAAAATCATTTAATATTAAATCTAACCTAAGTCGAGGAGAGGCTCCACATGCTGTCGCAAAACGTAAACACGTAACCGTAAAATTTGAATCAGCTAAATGTTTTAAAGATTTCTCTGCCTCAACCTTTGAGATAGCATAGGCAGAAAGTGGATTCAGCTCATCTGACTCAACTTTGGCGAATTCTCCTCCCTCGCCATAGACAGAACATGATGAAGCGAAAATAAAACTTTTAACTCCTCTCTTTTTTGCCTCTTCTGCGATTTTTGATGCACTGTTATGGTTTATTTCATGCGTAATTTTTTCAAATTCCTTTCCCATTGGATCATTGGATATAGCAGCAAGATATACTACTGCATTAAAACCATTCAAGATTTCATATTCAAACTTTCTAACATCTCCGTAATACTGCTGTTTCAGATAATACTCTGGATGTTCATCCGCATTGAATAGACAATGACCAAATAAACCCAAATCATAACCATATATTTCATAATCGTTTTTCGAATTCACTAAATGCTTTAAAAGCACAGGCCCAATGTAGCCCATATTTCCGATTAAAAGAATTTTTTTCATAATATCCTACTTACTTTTTTTGATACAAACTTATTTCTTCTATTTTAGTTCCATAAATCCTAATAGGCCGCGGAATTAAGAAGTCTTTTATTTTCAGGAATTTCCTTGAATCTTCTAGATAAACTTTCGAAACGTAACTGCATAAAACATAATCACCAGATTTTACTTTATCCAATTCAGCTAAATTCGCACCCCAATCTAGAAATATCCATTTCGTTTTAGATTTTTCAATTGGAACTATAAAATCAGTTACAAAAATAGAATTATTTGAATTTAAATAAGACTCTAACTCCTTACGAAACTGATCTATATAATTATGGTAACCATTTCTATTGACTGATAAAGTTATAATACCTTTATGATGATCTCCTTTTACGATTGGAAATAAATTATCAAAGCAAATGAATAATCCAAAAAAATAAACAGAAAAAGCAAGATATTTGCTCTTAATTTCCCCTGTAAATGAAAGAAAACATACAAATAATATGAATGGAAACAGCATTGCTTGTGTTGGTTCATTTACTTTTGAAACGAAAGCAAACAAAAAGAACAGAATTATTACGAGGTATTGAAAAAAAATCCTCTGAGTCTTAGATACTATATTACTCCGATATATATAAAAAAAATTAAGTAATGCTAAAAATCCAAAAATACAAATCGGGAGTGAAAGAAATCCAGATTCAAAAGATCCAATTGTCCATGCTTTAATATTAGGTATCACAAATGACATTAAATTTGGAGAGTTCAATGACGGCTTATGAACTGCTTGGGAATAGAAATCGACAGAAGTCTTATAAAAATCACTGGTGAATAAAAAAAACCCAACATTTACAAAACCCAATACTATCCACCGAGAAAAATAAAAAAACAAACTTAACTTTCTTATTTTGCCAAGTAATACAAAAGAACTAAAAATTAATGATATAAATGATATAAATGTTAAAATCGATAAAAATGAGAATCCCCTGACAATTCCTGCAAAAATTCCAAAAAGTAACATACTTGCGAAAAGCAATACGAATTCTTTTTTAATATTCCCTTTTGTATTATGAATCCTAAACTTGTAATTGAAAAAGAAAACTGGTAGTAGAAAAATAGACCACCACTTAATCAAAAAACCTAGAACAATTAGGTGAATAACTAAAATCATCTTCCACCAACTTTTTTCAAAATATTTTGATAAGAAGAAAAACGAAGTTACTACAATTAATGAAAAAACGGTGTTTGGATCTGGTTTTATAAAAGTAGAATTAAATACAAATAAAGCACTACTCATTACACATAAGTAAAACATACTCAAAAAAGAAATTCTTAGTTGCTCCGAATAAAGAATAATACAAAGCAATACTATTGCAATTGAAGTTAGCAAGATATGGTAGTAGGTTAAAACCTTATAAGCTAATATATTTTTATTCTCAGATGGAAAAATATTAAACATTGCCTCCAAAATTGGACTTAAATAATAAAGTTCTAATCCATAGTCATAAATCGCAGTACCAAAAGTTTCATGTGTTTTGTCTGCAAAAATCGCAAATCTCTCAACTTGATATACTAGATCGTGATCGAGATATCCTAACTCGGAGTCATCTTCAATCTGATACATAAAAAGCGATAAATAACAAAATGTAATTAAGAAAAGTGTAATAAAAAATACTCTCTCTCTCAATTTTAAGTCCTGAAATTTACTTTTCATACTTTAATATTTCAGATAACCCTTGATATAAATCAAAGGTAGGGTGCCAATTTAATATATTCGCTGCCAGTCCATTATCACCGATTGAATATCCTATGTGTTCATTCGAAGAAGATACTTCTACTAAAATAGGTCTATTCAATATACTTTCCATTACTCTTACTAGTTCTATGTTGCTTACCGCCTTAGCTGACGATATATTTAATATGTGGAAACCTTTCAAATTAAGAGAAAGAATAATTGCATTGACACAATCATTCACATAAACAAAATCCCGTACTGCATTTGGATTTCGAAGTTTTAATTTACCACCTGATTCAACTGATTCAAGTATATCTGGAATTAAAAAACCTTTTCTTTGCCCTCTTCCATAAACATTGAATAATCTCAAAACAACACAATTTTTTGATTGCGATGTTAGTTGGGAGCGTCTACATAACTCTTCTGCCAAAAATTTTGACATTGCATAATCGCCTAATGGATTTAATTCCATGTCCTCTCTCAAAAGAGAATCTGCAGTTGTTTCTCCATACACTCCACATGTTGAAGCAAAAATTAATGAAGCATTCATTTTATTGCAATATTCTAAAACTTCAGCAGTACCTATAACATTTATATCAAATCCATCCTTTCTATTTCGTTGCATTTGAATATTACCAGTTGCTGAGGCCAAATGAACTACAGTATCGAATTTCTGAACGAACTTAGAAATATTCCGAATATCACCAACATATTCAGAAATTTTATAATTTTTTTTTCTTAATGAAGATACTAGATGAGAGCCAATGAATCCAGTCGACCCTGTTATTAGGATACTCAATATATGCTTTCCATACTTAACTTTGAATATTCTGCTAAAGATTCCTCATTGACTTCCTTCGCTACAATTACCGAATACAAGCTAAAATGAAAAAATGGAAAAGGGAATCGATAAACTACTACATTTCTAAAAAAATATCTAACTACTGATTCAATTTCATGAGCATTGTTTACATGTTCATACTTCATAAACAATTCGTAATCAAGTCCAGTTCGAATTTTAAATCCAGTTCCAGTTCCATATTTATATGCAAGATACCATAACAAAGCACCTTCACTAGGTATTCCTGCGACAAAAGTTCCACCTTTTGCTAAACGAATACATGAATGAAAAACTTGCTTAGGTAAATCCAACAAATGCTCAAGAACAGCTACAGATAGAATTTTGTCATATTTTTGCTTCTTATCCACTTCTGAAATGTCTGAGAAAATAGATCTTACTGTTTTACTCTGTTTTGACTCATTCAATAATTCCTTAAAAGGCTCAATTACATCATAATGTTTAAACCTAGATTCATATTTCAAATGATTCAAAGATCCTGCACCTAATTCTAAAACATCACTTACATTTTCCGTACAAGACGCAACTTTTCGATGCATCCAACTTTCCAAATATAATGCAATTTTATTAAATATTGAAGAACCAGTCCTATTGATAATGTATTCCTTCTCATAAATTTCCATGTACTGATCTGGCAATTTTATTCTTTTCTTAGGGAAGTTTTTTAGAAATAATTCAACCATTTTAACCTTTCTCGTCAGATGTTGATTTTACTATGAAATCTGGTCTTTGCTTAACTTGTGAATAGATTCTTCCAATATATTCACCTAAAATTCCCGCGCAAATCAATTGCACTGATCCGAAAAATAATAAACCTACCGCAAGTGATCCCCAACCAGGAGGGATAAACGATATTAGATCATTAATTCTTAATAAAAATATTGCACATATGAAAATAATATAAATTACACACAAGGAAGCTATAAATAATCCCGAGTATAACATAAATCTTAATGGCAGTATCGAAAAAGAAAATATACCATCAAATGCAAATCTTACATAATTCCCGATACGAAATTTAGATTCTCCTTTGGATCTTGGCAAAGTATTATATTTAATGCCAATTTGTTTGAAACCGACCCATTCTACAATACCTCGCAAAAACATATTTCTTTCCGGTATAAGCTTTATAACTTCAACAACCCTCCGATCCATTAATCGAAAGTCCGATTGACCATAAGAAAGCTTAACATCTGAAAAGAAATTCATTAACTTATAAAAAATTCTTGAAGGAATAAATCTCCAATCATCATGTTCTACTTTACCTTTCTTAATAGTAAAAACAACATCATAACCTTTTTTCCATAATTCTATCATTTCGGGTATAAGTTCAGGAGGATGTTGTAAATCTCCATCTAGTGATATTACTACGTCACCTTTTGCATGATATATGCCGGCCATAATCCCACCTTGGTGGCCAAAATTGCGCGATAGACTTACAAACTTTATTCTATTGTTTTTTGCTCTTTGTTCCTTTATGATTTTTAATGAATTATCCCAACTTCCGTTTTCTACCAAAAGGATTTCATAATCTTCCTTGGTTTCCTTCAAGGCATTAACTAGCCGATCACATAATTCGACTATATTATCTTCTTCATTAAATATTGGAGAAATTACAGATATCATTATAATAAATTTAAATTAGAATCTTTATCGTAAAATACAGCAATATATTTTTTAAACCATTCTACTGTCTTTTGAAGCCCATCTTCAAAACTTATCTCAGCTTTCCACTGAAAAAGATCTAATGCTTTACTGTTATCAGCACACATTCTCCAAATTTCAGTTGGCCTATCCTGTAAAGCACCAATTCTTAACTCTGACTTAGAATTACATGCAGTATGTATCATCTTAACAAGATCTTTAATTGCGATTTCCCTATTAGAGCCAATGTTAAAAGTTCCATCATATTTATACTCACTGTTCATCGCAGAAATAAGACCATCGACTATGTTTTCTACATAATTGAATTCTCGAGTTTGAATACCCTTAGTCGTTTCAATCGGAAGACCACGTAAACATTTAATTATAAGTTCAGGAATTACTGCGCGATCACTCTGGTAAGGACCAAAGGTATTAAATGCTCTAACCGTTATGATTCTTTTGCCGGTCTGATGCTCTTTCATTCTAGCATATAACTCACCGGCATACTTTCCTACCGAGTAAGGCGAAACTGGGAATGGAATCATATCCTCTTGGAATGGCACACTAGTTTGATAACCATAAACCTCAGAAGTAGACATATATAAAAATTTCTCAAAGTCATTTACATATTCCAACAAATTAGCTGTTCCAACAGCATTTGCCAGTAGCGCTTCGTTTACATGCAGAAAACTATCACCCACGTGATTATAAGCGGCCATATGGTAAATATGATCGAATTTTCTTCCATTCAATTGTCTTAATGAATCGATATTCTTTAAATCAGCTTCGATAACTTCTATCTGATCCCATATTGGACTTAGCCTAACATTATCAATTAAACTTTTATACTTCACCATAACGGTGACTTCTTCACCTAATGAAAATAATTTCTTTGTAAGATGCGAACCGATAAATCCAGAACCACCTGTAACTAATATACGCTTTCCCATATTTGTTGCTCCTAAGTTGATGTGTAGAATTGTATAAGTTGCTTTTTTGCAACTTTTAATTCATCTTCAGTATTGAAAGTTATCTGCAATCCTTTATGAAAATAAGAATTTAATTTCTCAATTGCAATTAACATTTTATAAAAAGTAACTAATCCCTGACCATCTGGTAAATTAAAAATTTTATCTGGAATATAATCAAAAGCAGTCTTTTCAATAACCGCATATCCAATATAATAATTCAACACTGGCTTTTCTTTAAAACTAGTCACCAGATTTTTACTATCAAAGTCTACTAAACCAAATGGATTCTGTATAGGAGCTACTACAATAGTTGCTTCACACTTACTTTCTAGATGCTTAGATACAAGATCATCTAAATCCAAATCAGTAAATGTATCTCCATAAGTTAAAATAATTCTCTCTGTCATTAGCGGCAATGCAACTTGCAAACGTTTCAAAATACCTGCTTCCTCACCAGAATCTGAAAATTCAATCTGCCCCTGCTTTTCAAAACACTGAACTTCATTGCGAATCATTTCACCTTTATAACCGATACAAAAAATAAAATCTTGAAAACCTTGTTTATAATAATTTTCATATTTCATTCTTAATATAGTTTGATTTCCTATTTTTACGAGTGGTTTTGGAACTTTTTCAGTTATTTCCCCAAGTCGTTTGCCTCGTCCCCCAGACATGATGATTATCTTTGGTTTATTCATACTAGCTTTTAAGAAAAATATTTCCTGATTCCATAGTTTTAATCTTTTAAAAGTTCAATCTGCTATTTAATATATAGAGCTTTTTACATTTTGCAAATTATGTTTGAAATTCTTAGTTTAGCAAAAAGTGCAATTTTGAAATCGAAAAATTTGCTTAGCAACAAGATTCAAATTGAAGCTTTCCTAATATAGTTTTCGCTTCAATTTTCCTTCAATCAGTTTTTCTTTTCTTTCACTTAAAATTAAAATTCGATGACCCTAAGACACGTTTCTTGGCACAGAATAAAACCTTTCATAGATATAATTTTAAATTAAATCCAAACATTTATTGAATGTTCAAATGAATACATTAGTATTTGCCGAATTGGTTCTGATATAATCTCTCAATTTTTAATTCGACTCTGTGTGATATTCGAAATAAAGGACATTGATTATATTATAGAATGTGCTTTCAAAGGCTACCTGAATTCCTTATCGGACTATTTAATGGATCCAAAGAAATCCGAAAAACATCAGTTCCCATTTTTTAAGACATACAGTAAGCTAAACTCTTTTAAATCTAATATAACCAGTGATTAAAACTTTTATGTTTTTAAACAGAAATTATATGCCTCTATTTATAACAATATCTGGTTCCTTATTTTAGATTACAAATATACTATCTAATTATTAATTAAAGGAAATTAAAATCCTAATTCAGTTCGAATGCTTCAACAATTCTTTCATTGGTTGGTTCAGTAAACATTTCATTTCTTACTCTGCGAATCATGTTTAATCTTTGTTCTTGCTTATCTCTTACTACATTGAATAACTTATTTTTCGCAGATTCAAAAGAGTCTAAATCATACGCGTCTTCCCATAATACACCTTTACAAAAATCAGGAAGATAAGAATAGCTACTTTTTCCATTCTCTGAAATAACAATAACAGGCAACCCACATGCAATCGCTTCTACTTGTGCTCCTGTAGAGACTCCTAAAACGAGGCCGTGATTAGAAAACAAGTCATAAATATTATCATATACAATTTGATAGTTTTTTGGTAAAAATTCTTTAATCTCTGATATATTTGTTGATGGATGCATTTTTATAGAGAAAATTTCTTCTGAATATGCCCCCAATTGTTGTAGTAGTTTTAGTATGAAAATATTACTTTCATGAAAGTATGATAGGAGTATTAATATTTTCTCAGATTTTGACTCCAATATTTCAGTCTTAAACAAACGAGAGTATCGCATAGATGGACCGACTCTCATTTCTGTGTTTTTATCCAAATAATGTGTGCCATTAACCAAAATAATATCCGGTAAATGTTCGCGAAATTCATTACTATCAATGAATGAATTTAATAACTCAGGTGGAAAAATGAAAAACTGAGTCCCATATATTTTCACTTCGAGTTTACTATATCTAAAAGCGCGATTCAAACATTTCTCATATGGTTGTCCTTCATACCATTGTATAACCTTCGAATTAGGAGGAATTATTTTCGCAAGTTTTAGCCCAAAAAGATACCTGACAGTTCCAAAAAAATTAGATCCATTTAAATCTGACCAAAAATAATAAACTAATTTTGAATCAAGTGCTTCCTCACTTAATCTAACTTTTCGTAATAAATTTAGCATAAGAAAAGGATACACAGTTATGTAGAAAAAAAGTTTTAATAAATCTAAAGAGGAAAGCAATTGAAACTCAGTTACAACCCTGCCCTCATATTCTTTTAGAATTTTAATAACTTTCCAAAAACTAAAAGGATTATTTGAACCATAAAAACGAGGTATTATTACATAATCTAATCCTCTTACTTTTAAAGTTTCTACCAAATTTGGAAAATAGTCAGATGCTAATTTCGTACCTTTTACAAGATTGTCTACAATCGCATAGGTGTCTATAATTACCAATTTATCTGCATTTATCGAGATCTTTACACTAGATAAAAAAAATATGAGTTTATTGATTGCAAACTTGAACAAAGCTAAGTAAGAAAATGCATAATATCTTAATATTTGCTTTATTTTAAAAAAATAACCAATCCTTCTATAATTTCGATAAGCATCATAGACTCCAACTTTTGAGAAGAAAAAGGAAGTGGAATATAACCAAGACTTTGAAGCATTGGTTACAAAATTACTTAAGAGTTTATAATATTTTTGCAAATACTCAGGAATTAAATCAGAATTCATTCTTTATCGTTTAGTTAAAATGGAAACTTATTCCCCGCCACTTACAGCAAATTCTTGTCCAGTGATAAAATCACTTTTATCTGAACACAAAAAGTAAACCATTTCAGCTATTTCTTCAGGTCTGCCTAATCGATTCACTGGAATCATTTTCGATCTCTCTGCCATATCTTTGTTTTTATGAATTTTTGTATCTATTACACCGACTCTAATCGTATTGCAAAGAACATTCGATTGGGCTCCAAATTTTGCATAGGATCTGGTTATCGCTTCTAGGGCAGATTTTGATGCGCTATAATATGCCGAATTCATTGATCCACCAAATTTTAATCCAATACTACTTAATGAGACAATCCTTCCAAATTTCTGTCGAACCATAATAGGGAAAAAAGTTTGCATCAGGAAAGCATGTGAAAAGAAGTTCACTTGAAATACTTCGTTCATCACTTCCAGAGAACATTCTAGAAAATTACGATTTTCAATAATGCCTGTTGCATTGATTAGAAAGTCAATATTCGACTCACAAGCAAAGACAGTCTGGACAAAATCCTCTAAATCTTTTTTTTTATTGAACGAAGACTTGATAGTTTTCAAGTTTTTATTTTCAATATTGATATCGGTCGAATTATATTGAGCAATTACTTTGATGTTATTTTCAAGGAATTTCTGGACAATTTTCTTACCGATATCTGAACTCCCTCCAGTGATTAGAGCCACCCTATTTTCAGTTGGAATCAAACTACTGCACAACCCTTACATGGATGAACTAGTTGTCGGTTACCCGATTTATGTGCCTCTCTTAAATTAGTGTATTTTCTCATCTGCCAAAGTTCACTGATATTTAGGTCTGGAAATTTTCCGACATTAAGTTCAGATTTGTAATCACTATCGCATGGATTTGTTGTACCATCCGCCCATACAAACATTCTTCGATATAAATCAGAGCAAGGCTTAGTTTGCCCATTTGCTGACGATTCATAGATATTCTCCCATGGATTGTAATTTACAAAAGCAATTTGATCAACCAACCCACCCCAAACTTTTTCCATTGAAACCATATCTTGCTTTTCGGTAACTTTAACTCCTGAAACTCTTGTAATGATTTTCGTATTGGGGTAGCTTTTCTCTCTTATAGTACGAAATAGTTCAATATTTTTAAGAACTTTATCCAATTTTCCATTTACTCTCAATTGACTGTAAAGCGGTTCTTCTGCGGCGTCGGCAGAAAAAACCAAAGTCTTTACAGAACCAGATAATAATGAATGGATTTTGCTTTCTGTAAGTAAAGATGCATTAGTATTAAGTTTTAAATTTAAAAATTTTCCATTTGAATATTCTAAAATTTTTGAAATATCTGGAGCCATCAATGGCTCACCACGAGAAGCTAAAGTTACAAATTCTATTTCGCCATTTATTTCATCTACGATTTCTTTAAAAAATTCAAATGACATCATCGACATCGATGGATTTGTCTTTTTAAAAAAATTAGAATCAGTCTGATAACAAAAGACACATCGATAATTGCATAAAGAAGAAGGTTCTATTTGTAGTGCGGGAGGATAATTATCTAACTCAAAATTTTGCGGAAATATTTCATATCTATATCTATGATAAAAGAAACGAATCAATTCTTCATCAGAGTAAGTATACATTTCTTCTGCCGCAAATGGAGATATTTCAAATTGACTATGCGACGGATCTTTAATTTCACTTGTTAAATCGCTTTCTACCCTTTTTAAGATTCCCGTAAAATTTGCTTTATTTTTAATGGAATGCTGAATAGGAATTTTACCATCATGATAATCTCGTAATACCCTTATAGAACGCATTTTTTGATATTCTACAGCTTCCTTAATTCTCGAAGAAATGTTATCAAAACTATTATGCTTTTTATAAACTTTGGGTTTCAATTCACTCATATTTTTCCTATCCTAGACCATCAGTGTTCCGCAAATCATTGAAAGATTCAATATAATTGCCTAAACCTTTCAGTTTTTCATTATTATAACCGTAAAATTGAATTCCAAATTCGGTAGCCGCTTCGAAATCATTATGCGAATCACCAATTAAACATGATAAACTTGGATCAATCAATTCTTCCTGAATTAATTTTTTTATATTTTCTTTCTTTGTTAGAGGAGAACCTAATATTTTTTTAAAATATTTTCTTAGATTAAGTTTTTCACAAATATAATTCAACTCTGACTGATCGGAGCCAGATATAATGAACATATCCCTATCCTTTAGTAAATTTATTGCTTGAATGCTATCGTTAATAATTAAATTTTCATCAATTAAATTTTTTAACATAATAAGCCTGAACTTCTCAAGCAAAACATTCAAATTGTCATTATCTAGCTCAATCTTTAAAATATTTTTGAAAAAATAGTCAAACTTGGCGTATCTTGAAAGTCCACCATTCGCTTCATGAAAATCTATCAATTGCTGAACACTTTCTTCTGGATAATCCTTTAGAGTTTCGCGAAAACCAAGAGTTCTCCATGGATTGGAATCCAAAATTACCCCATCAAAGTCCCAAATAATTTGTCTAAAAGATTCAAACATTAAGAAGGAACCAAATTATTTTCTATGAGCCATTGTTTGCAAATTTCAATATCTTCAATTGTATGCACGTCAAAAGCTTTTGCAACTTCGAATGGTTTTACTCGATTGCCCATAAAAGTCCAAGGTTGGTAACCTACTCCTTCCTTGATACTACGTAGATTTAATACCCAAAAATTGTGGCATAAAAAATATGACTTTGGTAACTCTTGGCGGTTTGATGATATTGCCATTCCAGAAAAATCAAAGAATGGTTCCAAATTACCTTCGTTATTAACCATCTTAGCTCGATACGGATGATGATCCATGTCCGAATAAACCGGTACTGCAGCTGTTAAACTCGGATCATTCAAAATCTCATTTATACAATTTACGATCCACTCACTTTTAACCATGACAGTATTTGCTAGTAACACAACTAGTATATCTGGAAATCGATCCATTGACTTCATTATTTCCAATGAATGTTTTATAACATCTGAATGCAAAGCTGTTGGAGTTGCATATTCAGGGGGTCTGAGTATTTTTTCATAACCTAAGTGATGTGCAGCACTCAAAATCTTTTCACAATCACTACTAACAAAGAAATCATTTATTAATTCAGCTTTCTTAGCTTCTGTAGCAGGGTAATACAATAATGGTTTCCCGAAGACTGGGAGAACATTTTTATCCTTGAGAGAATTATTTCCTCTTCCAGTCAATAATGCGGTTACTCTCATAGATCTTTCTTTATCCTCAAGGAATTGATTTCTTTAAGCTTTTCCATAAATATTGCTATATCTACAGAATAAGCTAAATAACCTAGATTTAAATTTCTCCAATGCTTTAACATGTGCGGAGTGTCGCAAAAAGTACCTAAGGCTATTCCTTTTGCTTTTGCTTTTAATTGTAATTCAGTTATTTTTTCGATAATGATCGGATGTTCAATTTGTCCAGGAATCCCGAGTGATTGGGATAAATCATAAGGACCTACGAATATTATATCTACACCTTGTATTTGAACTATTTCATCGAAATTTTCAATTCCTTCTTTACCTTCTAATTGAATTACAATGATCGAATCGTTCGATTTTTGAAAATACACATTCCTATCTTGGTTTGAATATTCTGCCGCTCGCACGAACCGACATACTCCCCTTTCACCGATTGGATAAAATTTAGATAGTTTTATCACTTCCAAAACTTGATCAACACTAGTTACTGAAGGTATTTGAATTCCATCCGCACCTAAATCAAGGACTTTTCCAATTAAACTGGAGTCAAATGAATCTACCCTTACAATTGAAATTAGCTCACTTCTACTTGTTGCCATTAAGTGATGTTTTAACATCTCAGTTTGAATAGGCCCATGTTCCATATCAATAATAACAAAGTCGAAACCTGAGTAAATTGAAGCTTCAATTAAACTGCTGTCTGTCGTTTTTGAGAAATACCCTAGAGTATTTTCGCTTATGCATTTATATTTAAATTTTTCTAATTTATTCATTTATTCAATCAAAGAATAGAGAGAGGTAATTTTTACATCATACAATGTAGGAAGTAGCGAAATTAATTTGAATCGATTTTTGACTAGATTGAAAATATTTTGATTCTCAATAAACATCTCGTGCATTTTGGAAGTTATACTTTCTTTTGGATATCCATCATAACCTACTAAATATACATTTTTTGCTTCCAAAATTGATGAAATTTCAAATGCCAAAATAGTATGTGTATCATTTATCGGGTGATTTATTGTAGATTGCTCAATTTCAAAAATTTTATCTTTTGCAATCTCGGGTTTGTATATGCCTAACTTTCTAGGAGGTGGCGGTAGAATGCAAATTCCCTTGAAAGGAGCATTGTCGTAAACTCTTTCCAATCTATGTCCCTCATTTCCAACAAGACAAAAGTATTGTGGTATGAAATCTAAATCTTTGAATAAGTATGCATTTGTTGAGCTGGCATGTACGATACTCATCGAACTCTTGTTTGCATAAATAAATGATCTTATAGCTTCAAAATGTTGTTGAACCGAATTTCCTCCACCAATCAATAAGACATTTTCAAATTTATTTTCTGGTTTAAATCTTTCGACGTTTGGTTTATCAAGTAAGTTGCCTTTTTGATTTTGTAAGGCTTCAACAATAGAGTTTAAAGAATAGAATCTCTTAGTTATCCATTCCATCACATCTTTCTGTGGTAAAGAATTACTACCAGAGACCATGTAAGGTAAATTTGTCCCCCAATTGTGGAGTTTCTGTAATTGACTAAACTTATCGACCAAATTGGATAGATAATTAAAATCAAATTCTAATAAACCTTTGGATGAAAGGTGTGTTAAAATCAACTCCGTCTTTAAATTTCCAGCACCTCTACCCATTCCGGTAACAGTAGAATCTATAATTTCAACACCATATTCAAGAGCTGTTAGGGAGTTTATAAGAGCCATCTCTAAATTATTGTGACCATGGAAACCGAGCGGTATATTTAATATTGATTTAACAGATTGAGTAATCTCTTTTACATCTTCTGGGTATACACTACCATAAGAATCAACCATATAGAAAAAATCGCAAGATTCATTTACTAGTGGTAAATCTGTCATAAATGAATTCATCGTTTTCCACTTTGACATATACATCACATTCAAAGCGACTTTAAATCCTAATGATTTAATACTCTTAATTAATGTTATTGATTTTTTCAGATCTTTTGGATCAATTGCTACTCTTACTAAATCTATCAAACCCACACAAGGTAGCAATAAGGCCTCAATATTAGATTCAAAAAGATCCTTCCCATTCAGCAGAATTGCTAGATTCTTGTTACTGATTGACTTGATTTTCTTAATCAGAAAAAGTGGAAGGTAGTAAAATTCACCTTTATAGTAATTTTCAGCAAATGCTTTATAACCAATTTCAAGAAAATCGATTGGCAAATGGTTAAAGGATTCGAAATAGACTTTAACTAAATCATTATCAAAATCCCAATTGGTGTAGTAACCACCATCTCGTAATGTACAGTCCAGTATCTTCATTTATTCCTTCTAAAAAACTACATACCAACAAGTTAAATCTTTCAAGCTGTTTCAAATTCGAACATTCAATTCTACGACTGTTTTCCTATCACTATTTTTTCTATGGTTTCGCTACATTCAGAAATGTCAAGACTAGTGTTTAATAGTTAAACGCAGCAAAATCAGATAATCTGAAATACGAATCATATTATTTTCGAATCGCTTCAGCAATTATATTCCAAGAGAAATCCAACTTTGAGTCTACTTTCTTAATGTACAAATTTCGGTAGTCACAGAAATTCATCTTAGTATTCAATATTTTATCGAAATCAATTTGTCCAAAATCAGTATTTATATCCACTTCTACAGGAACTTTCCCATGCCATTTAGCAAAAACGCTCGTTGCCTTCTTGTATACCCATCGCATGGAAGAGGTATTAAAGAAAATTGCCTCTTTTTCGAAGAGATTTATGAAGTTAATGCTTGTACTAGAATGAATCAGAGCAAAGTGGGAGTTTTTGATTAGGTCCAAAGTCCGATCTTTAATGATTGCGAATGATTTAAAATGTTCCTTAGTTTGATATTCCGATCTTGGGTGGGCAGCAATCACCACCTTCGCATTGTATTTTTTCTCAAGATAATGAAAGAACCTTTCTAACCTTGGATAATAAGTCTCTTTTTTATCTGCATGTGGTATCAAAAAAAAATCATTATCGGGATGGTAGGGAGAATACTCATCCAAGAATACAATATAGTTATTAAAGTAAATTTGTTCTACTAAGTTTCCATAAATATCATAAAAGGGAAATGAATTGTGACTGGTTTGTTTCGATTGCAAAAACAAATCAAAATCCAAACTGTGCGCCCAAATTATTTTCGTGGAATCTAGAGTTTCCTTTGTTAAATGTTCAATTGATCGACTTCCACCTGCAATCACATATGTTGGAGCCAAGGGAGTTTTTCTAGTCAATGCTTCTAAAGACTTTAGCAGAGCACGCCCAATTGATTTCAACAGCGAAGAAAATCCTTCTTCAAAAAGCTTTTGTTTAATCTTAAAATATTTACTTTCACTATCAATTTCTGAAGGAGACGGAATTTTATTCGTACAATGTATCGCATAGTTGATGCCAAGTCTAAGCATCAATTTCAATAAATTTTGATGGTAACCAGTTAACAAAATAACCAGGACTTTTTTGCTTCTTATCCTTAGAGCATTCTCTAATTCTTTTATTGTAGAGAAGTATGTAATATACTCTTTTTGGTTCCCCTGTTTTGAGGCCTCGTATTTTCGTTTATGAAATATATCTTCTAACTGAAAAACCTCAACTTGAAATCCCTGATTACTTAGTTCCTTAATCCCAAAACGTTTTTCATCCCTATCTGTAAATGGAGTCTCTACAAAAAAAATAATGGATTCATATTTGGGCATCTGTCTTCGTTAATTCACTTTTTTTAGAATTGATACCAATTTCTCTGCATTAGATGTTATGGTGGTTTTATCCATCTTAACAAGAATCGGTATGGCAACACTTCTGTTTAACTCTCTTTCAGAGGGTTCCATAGTATCTATCAATTCCTTCTTTGACATACCCAACTCAACCAACATATGATCCCAATAACGAGCAAAATGCCATTCAATCGCATCTGGAACGTTTTTTGTTCCCAATCCTTGCTGATTCATTTCTGTTACTACCCATTTTGCCTTTTCTGCGGTCTCCAATTGAAAGATCAAACAATCACATAGCGGTTGCGATTTGTTTGGAATTCTTCGAAAAGAAATATTAGGAAGCTCTTTTAAAGCGTCAAAGTATATGTTATAGTTTTCGGTGTTTTTTGAAACAATGAAATCTAGTTTCTTCAATTGTGCTAAACCGATAGCAGCCTGAAGTTCACTCATCCGATAATTGAAGCCACGAATTCTATGCGTATCTCTTCCTCTCGGAAATTTTGCATTGTATTCATGACCATGATCATGATATTCCCTGGCAAGTTTGTAAACTTCTTCGTCATTAGTGGTCACCATCCCTCCTTCACCAGTGATAATGACTTTTCCTGCATCAAAACTCCACGCACAAGCAAGTGAATCTGTTCCTAAGTATTTACCATTCCATCTTGCACCGAGCGACTCGCAATTATCTTCGATAATTGCGAGATTATATTCATTGGCAATTTCTTGGATTTTATCCATTTCACATGCTACACCTAACATGTGTACAGGTACAATTGCCTTTGTTTTCGGGGTAATGGCCTTTTTTAATTCGATTGGATCTAAGTTTAAAGTATCATTAACATTCACTAAAATTGGCTTTGCACCCAAATCTATAATTGCTTCCACCGTTGCAATGAATGTAAAAGCTTGGGTGATCACTTCATCACCAGGTCTGACTCCCGCTGCAAAAAGAGCTACTTTGATTGCGGCTGTCCCTGATGATACAGCTTGCGCATACTTTACTCCTATTTTTTCAGCGAAAGCCTTTTCAAACTCTCGAACTCGGTATCGACCATTTCGAATCGCATCAAATCCATGAGCAAACAAAATGCCACCATCATCAAAAAGCTGATTGATCTCTTCTCTTTCTTCTTTTCCGACTAATTCAAATCCAGGCACTGATGAATCCCTATCCTTGCTTATTTAGAAATTTCTTTGCAAACATGTCTGCGAGCAACACAACAGACGAATGAATATTACTTGCAACAAATTGATCAAATACGCTCGCATCACAAACATACAAACCTTTACAGTTTTTTACTTCAAAGTCTGAAGTAATCGAATTATGTAATCCACCGATCAAATGGTGGCCACTATACATTGTGTCCTGAATGTATTTGTCTGGATCTTTTTCCATCAAATCAAGTTGATCAATTTCTTTTACATGATCCCGTATCGGTGGTGATTTTAAAAGCTCTATACAATACTTAATGGCAAGTTTCAAGAGAGTTATATCGGATTCCGTAGATAAAAACTTTGGATCTACTTTCAATTCACCATTGTTAAATGAAACAAAACCTTTTGACAATGGATGTATTGCATTGATAGAGATTGAAAAACTTGGCTCAGATGTGTTAAATACAGAACCCTTACTTCCGTGCCTACCCGATTCAGAAAATTGAAGGATTTGAATCCTCGTATCAATTTCACCATCTTTATCAAGGTCTAGATAAGCCGCAGAAGTGGCACCTGTTCCTCTCATTACAGTTGGTATTCCTAGAAAATGTTTGATTCCCAAAAACATTTTTTTCCAAAAACTAGCATATACTTCGTTTAGGGAATTCAGTGGATGATTGGCAAAAACATTTACTCTTAAGTTTGTATGGTCTTGGATTTCTTTACCGATATGCATATCTTTGATTTTGGAATTTGGATCTAACTGCTGTTGTAAAAGTAGAGAACAACTGCCCATAACACCTGCGGATAAAATCACAAAATCCGAATCATAAGTGGAACGATTCGTTTTTACCCCTTTGGCGTTTCCGTTTTCATCAAAAAGAATCCGTTCGACTTTTTCATTTAATATTGTCTTAAACTTCTTTTTACCCAATACTGATAAAACCGAAGTTCTAAAGAATGTGCGAACTGTATTATAAATTGGGCCACATGCTTCCTTCTCAGAAACACTCATATTATCGAGAGGAATACCTCGACCATTTAAAGTTTCTAAAAATGAATTGTCTATATAGTTAAGTGGAGCTTTTTTAATGGTAATTTTATTTTTCACTACTTTGCTGTCTGAATAAAGTAGCTCGTGACTCTCATTTAAATCAGACACTTCAAGTTCGAATCGCTTAAGTATTGGTATCCATTTGGATAAAAAACCAAAAACATGTACAGCCCCGTTCATCACTGAGGCTCCACCTAACAAATTCGATTGATAAAATGGAATTTTACGACCATTGGCTAAATCAAACTCTGTCTTATGAATATACTGCGAATTTTTTCTTCTGAATAAAATACCGATCATTAATGGAACTCGATAAAGTAATGGATATGCTTTATACTCACTTTTATCAATGACTGTTACCGCAAATTTCTCCTGAAGTCGATTTGCAATAACAATACCTGCTGTTCCTCCGCCAATGATGATGACTTTTTTTTGATTCATATAATCCTTACTAATTTTACTGAAAAACTTGATCAGCTGACTCATAATCATCTGGTCGCCCAATATCGATCCAAGATTCATGCATCGGATAAACTATTGTTTTCTTTTTGGTTGCCTTTATCTTACTAAAGAGTGTTGGCATATCTGTATATTCATCCTGATTCAAATAACTAAATATCTCAGGATTAAGAGCATAGATTCCCGCATTGACATGAGTTTTATAAATTGGCTTTTCTTCGAAGTCGATGATATCAACACCTTTGGTATGAACTACACCAAAAGGATGTTGCCATTCATGCATACGCACTGCCATTGTTGCCACTGCTTTATGATCATGGTGAAATTCTAATAAATCACTATATCGAATATGGGTTAATACATCCCCATTGGAAACTAAAAACGGATATTTAATTTTCTCTGTGATAAGACTTAGTGCACCTGCCGTTCCTAGAGGTTTATCTTCATTTAAATATTGAATCTCAACATCCCATTTTTTACCATCTTGAAAATACTCTTCGATCATATGTCCGAGGTAATGAACAGAAATAATAAATCTTTGAAAGCCGTCTGCCTTTGCTCTTTCAATGATATGCTCTAAAATTGGTTTTCCTGCTACAGGCAATAAAGGTTTCGGACAATTTTCTGTATAAGGACGAAGTCTGACTCCTTTCCCTCCTGCCATAATCACAAACACATTCTCTCTTTTTTCAGGAAGGAGAATCTCATCTAACACATGTAAACCTAATACTTTTCGATTTTCATCAACAATGGGTATTTGATGAATTTTATTGGCTTTCATGAGTTGCAAAACCAACTCTCGGCTCATGGTAGGAGTAACTACAAAAGAATTTGGATTTAAGATCCCCTGAACAGAGGCATTCATATCCATTCCTTTCAAGAGCCCTCTGCGAATATCACCATCTGTAATGGTCCCAAGTAAACTATTTCCATCATCGACAACTAACACAACTTGTAGTGCCGTTAATTCAAGATTCTGTATCGCTTTTTCAATGGAGTCGCTTGATCGTAGTAGCGCTTTTTGCCAAATGTTTGACATTTAATTATTTCTCTTACTCGTAAGATTTAACAATTCGAAAAGCTTCAGCATACTTCGTGCCTCTCTGAGATCCTCGCAAGATTGCTAATGCTTTAACAGAATCTAAACTTCTAGGGAAAGGATGTTCCCCTAGTTCACCTTCATACTCCTTTAATATCTCCAACTTTCGTTCGAAAAAATCAGAAATATCAACATATAAATTTGCCGAGATAGAATCAATTTCACCAAAATTTGTTTCTGATAGTATCTCCATCTCAAGGATAGATTTTATATTTAAATTTCTAAATTTCTTGGTAACAGAAATTCCTATCTGATGAGTGATTTTATGATCCGTATGCGGATCCTGAGCCGATGGTAATAGAACAATCTCTGGCTGATGTTTTTTTACGATATCCAATACGGGACTCATTAATTCAGAAAATGAGTATTTATCAAGCCCGGTAGGCTCCAAACCTAAGTTATACACATAGTCAAATGGGAACATTCGTGATACGTTTTGAATTTCCGCTTCACGCCGATTGATCTGGTCTTTGGTCCAACCAAACTCTTCCTTCATATGTGTCATAATTAGCCAAATAAGATCATATCCAGCTTTTTTCTTCGATAATAAAAACCCACCTGCACCTAACGTTTCATCGTCGGGATGTGGTGTAAAAACTATAATTGATTTTTGATTCAAAGATAATCACCTACTTGTATAGTCTCTGGCAATTCATGATTTTCAAGTAATATCGCGTCTGTTGATAAGCCACATTTTACTAGAATAGAAGATTCAGAAATTTTTAAAACTTTTCCTGGTTCAAAGTTAGAATAAGGAGTTTCTGCTATCTTTGTTTGCCAAACAGGATACTCCTCACCCTTATAAAGGATTAAAGCACCGGGGTACGGATTCGTTAATGCTCTGACTAAATTATAAATACTTTCGCCGGACATTCTAAAATCAATAACCCCATCAACCTTGGAACGTTTTCTCCAGGAATTTGCCAGACTATGGTCTTGCTTTTTTGCAATTAATTGGTTTTTTATGAGCTGATTTGTAAATTCAATCACCTGTGTCCGAGACTCCTGAATTAACTTCTCATATAGTGTGCTTGCAGTATCTTCTTTCTCTATCTTTATCTTTTTCTGAGACACTATATCTCCATCATCGGCACCCTCACCCATAAAGAAGAATGTTGAGGCTGTCTCTGTCAGTCCTAATATTAACGCCCAAATAACGGGATGCCTTCCTCTGTTTTGTGGAAGTGAAGCTGGGTGATATCCAACAACACCTTTCTTTGGGATTTGAATGAAATCATTTCCAAGTAAACTATTCCATCCAAAACAATAAACGATATCAGGTTTTAGTTCCCTAACCCATTCGAGAATAGGTAATTCATTTACATTTTTCGTTTTAATAAAAGGTATATTGTACTGCTTTGCAATGATAGAAGTATCATAATAATCAGAATTGAACCCTGTATCGTCCTTGGAAATAACTCCCACAATATTATATTTATTCTCGACTAACAATTCTAAGATGTTTTTAGAATAAATAACACAACCTATAAAAAGGATTCTCACAGCTGATACCTAACATCAAAAAATGGTTTTTTAACATCTAAGTTGTCGAAATTTAATTTCTTTAGATATTCAAATATTTTTTCAGAAGCACCACCTTCTCCATATGGATTAATTGTATTTTTCAAACTTGCTTGAAATTCGTTACTATACAATTTATGCAAAGCTAACCGAATCGATGTAGAATCACAATCAGCTTGGATTACACTAGTCGCCATAATTCTTCCTCTTTGACGATCACCTAGGTTGATAGTTCCCTTTTTAAAACTTGGCACTTCCAATAAACCACTAGAAGAATTTCCAATGACTCCATCAACAAAGTTCAGAACTGATAAATACCGTTGGATACCAAGTGAAGTATGGGCAATCGCATGATCTGGATACGCTCTCACAAAATCATCGATCAGTTGGTTGATGATTCGACCGTTGGTGTCTGAGTTTGCCTTTGTAAAAATAACCCCATTCCCCTCTCCAACATACTCCTTTAGCACTTCCAAAAGTTCTTTGAATTGAACTTCAGACGTATCATGTTCCAATGTGGTAGGATGAAACGTAACCATCAAATTTCTATCTTTAAATTGAAAATTTAGAGAATTTTCCAACTCTAGAAGTGAGAATAATTTTATGTTTTGAATTATATCGACACCTAAACCACCGCATACTGTTACTCGCTCAGGACTTTCACCAAGCTGAATGACTCGTGTACGATATTCTTCATTCGCTACAAAATGCAAATAGGACATCTTTGTCACGGAATGACGAATTGCCTCGTCAATCAAACCTTCCGTTCTTTCACCACCATGTATATGAGCAATAGGAATCCTTGTTACCATGGCAGCTATAGCACATGCCAAAGTTTCATATCTATCTCCCACTAGAAATACCAAGTCTGGATTCATCTGCTCTAGTGCTTCTGTTATAGAAATTAAAGCTAGACCTATAGACTTTCCAATGGCTACAGAAGAATCAGAGCTTAATAGAATTTCTACCTTTCTATCGATTCGAAATCCATCACTTTCAATTTCCTTATAGGTAAGTCCAAATTCCGGGGATAAATGCATACCTGTCGCAATGATTTGTAATTCAAAATTCGGCGCATCATCAACCAATTTCATTAATCTTTTGAGTAAGCCGTACTCTGCTCTAGTGCCAGTGATAAAGCAAATTCTTTTATTCATAGCAGATGACTCTTTAAATTGAAGATTATAAAATGAGAAAATATCTTTTGTTTATATCTCAATCAGTTCATCTTCTAAAAAATCTTTGGGGGATGTTTTTCCTATTACCTCATCCCATCGCATCGGAGAAATTCCATTTCCAGGCCTTTTGGTTGTTACATTTTGTTCAGTAAAAATCTCACCTTTGCGAATGTTCTCTTTTGCAATGAGAGATTTACGGGCAATTGTCATATTTCTTATTTCGGAAGGAAAAGGTTTTTTCACACCGTCACCTAACGCAAGCTCAATATTTCTGATACCGCTTACCAATGCACTCAATTCATTAGGTTCTAAGCTTGCTTTGTGGTCTGGACCTGGCAAATTTCGATCGAGGGTAAAATGTTTTTCAATCATGGTTGCCCCAAGAGCCACTGCAGCTAACGATATTTCTATTCCAACCGTGTGATCTGAATAACCAACCTTAACTCCAAATGCGTTTTGAATCGCAAGCATCGCCCGCAAATTGACCTCATTCATCGGAGCAGGGTATTCAGTGGTACAATGTAATACAGTGATATTCTCTCGTTTAGTTCCAGCATTTTCTAAAACCAATAGAGCAGCTTCTATTTCACCGAGGTTAGACATCCCTGTGGAAAGGATCACATCCCCGTTAAGAGAGCCGATTTTTTTCAAGTAGGGATAATTTGTAATTTCGCCACTAGGAATTTTCCAAAGTTTGATCCCTAGTTGGATGAGTAAATCTATGCTAGGTAAATCAAACGCAGTAGATAAAAATTGAATCTTATTTTGTTTACAAACTTGAATTAAATGTTGGTGCATCTCATAATTCAACTCTAGTTTCTTTAACATAGAGATTTGTGATCCATCTTCTTTCATGTTTGCCTTTTGGTATTCCGCTCTGCCTGCAAGTTTCGAAGAAATCGAGTTTGACTGAAAGGTTTGGAATTTCACAAAATCGGCACCCGCTTTTGCGGCCACTTGAATGAGTTCTTCGGCAATTTTAAGATCACCGTTGTGATTTACGCCAGCTTCTGCTATAATTATTGTTTTTTGTTTCATTTGACTAATTGGTTTGCCTTTATAAAAGTTCCATCAGGGATTTTCGAACCTTGGACAATGACTGCTCCACTTCCGATAAAGACGTTCTCACCGATCTCAACATTTCCGTTGACAATGGCCCCAGTGGCAATATGGGAAAACTTTCCGATATGAACATCATGTTCAATGAGTGCATGATCATTGATAATACAGAAATCTCCTATCTTTGCATCAGCTTGGATAGTCGCCTGGTGCATAACAGTGATTCCTTTTCCTAACTTTGAATAGGAGGAAACAACAGCACTAGGAGAGATAATATTTGGGAGTTCTGCACCCAATGCCATTAATTCTTTGGCTATTTTTTTCCTAACTATGTTTGATTGAATTTGGCCCACTGTTATATGGAAGTTTTTGCATTTTTTAGATAATTCACTTAAATCGGAATCATTTCCCAATACTTTCACATCCAAAACCAAGTGACCGAGTGGTAAATTGGAATCAACAATTCCTAAAATTTCAAACTTAGTTTCTTTTCGAATGACATCAATCACTGATTTGCAGTGACCGCCTCCTCCGATTAGTATGATTCCTTCCATTTCACTCCACTGGGAATATTCACTAAACGATCAGCAATGTGATTCGTATTTTTTAATGAATCAGAAAAACAATTTTGATACATGGGTAATGTGTTTAGTGGATTCCAGGAAGGACGTGTCATCACTTTAGCCCCATTGGTTTCAGCCAGGAACTTGTCTCTATCTGATTTTGATTGAAACTCAACTGTATTTAGCCAGTAATTCGAAACCGAATTTTCTATTTCTTTTTTGAAAGTTACGTTGGTATTTTCAAAAAACTGAATATATTTTAGAGAAAGTTCTCTTTTCTCTTTTAAAAAATCATCTAACTGCTCCAACTGTGCACATGCAAGTGCGGCATTTAGATTGGGCATTCTATAATTGAATCCTAATTCATCATGAGAATATTCCCAAGGATGTGGAACTTTCGCCGTTGTGGTTATATGTTTTAATCTTTTTCCTAAACTTTCGTCATCCGTAACAACAGCACCACCACCACCACAAGTAACGGTTTTATTGCCATTAAAACTAAATACACCTAAACGACCAAAAGATCCAGTATGTTTACTTTTCACATAACTTCCCAGAGATTCTGCGGAGTCTTCAACCACATCTAATCGAAATCTCTCCGCTATATTACAAATTTCTTCGATCCTACCAGGATTTCCAAATGTGTGCATTGGAACAATGGCTTTGATTCGTTTTCCTGTTCGTTTGTTCGTAACAATTTGCTCTTTAAATTCGCACTCAGATTCCAAAAACAATAACAACGCAATTGGCGAAAGGCTCATGGAATCTAAATCAACATCAAGAAAAACAGGATCTGCACCTGTATACCTGATGGCATTGGCAGTCGCAACAAAACTTAAAGCTTGCGTAATGATCTCATCTCCCGCAGAGACTCCTAAACTATGAAGCGCAATATGAAGTGCAGCCGTTCCATTTACGGTAGCAATGGCATATTTTGCACCAGTGATCGATTTCATCATCACTTCAAACTGGTCTACATACGCACCAACGGATGAAACAAAGGTGGACTTTATAGTTTCAGTCACATAATGAATTTCATTCCCACGAAATACAGGCGCATGGAGGGGAATGAATTCATCAGGCGAATTGTAATGATCTCTAACTAGATCTAAAAACGATTTTATCATCGATAGTTGATTGTATAATTCCCATGAAAGTTGATATCATGTTCTAAATTTTTAAAAAGATTCAATTGAAATGCTTCAATTAATTCTTTTACACCATCTTCCACTGTGTATTTAGGTTCAAATCCGAGTACTGACTTCACTTTTGAAAAATTAACTTTATAATTACGTGGATCACTTCCATGTTCTTTAAAACTAACTTTTGAATTGGGCAGATACTTTAAAATAATATCCAAAATTCCTTGTTTTGTAAAATTATTGATTTCGCCACCTGCATTAAAAACTTCTTTATGAGTTTTCTCCTTAGGAGATTTCAATACTATGTCAATTAATCTTGCGAAATCTTTTACATGGCAATAAGGTCTCCAAGTATGAGCATCATATACAAGTAATTCTTTTCCTAAAATTAAATCCTTAGTAAACTCACTTACGGTAAGATCAAATCTCATTCTTGGAGATAATCCAAAGGCAGTTGCAAATCGCAAAACTACAGTAGAATAGTCAAAATTATTTTTTTCACTCAATAGTTCTTTCTCAGCGGCAACTTTCGCTTTTGCATATAAAGAAAGCGGAGAAAGCTCAAAGTTTTCATCAGCAAGCTCATCATTTTGAATCAGACCATAATTAGAACAAGTTGAAATGAAAATAAGTCTTTCAATTCCCTTCCCATTCATAACTTGGAAAAGATTCATTATTCCATCATCATTAATCTTTTTAGATAAATCTGGGTATTTTTTTGTAATTGGATCACCAACTAAACCTGCGAGTAGTACGACTGAATCGATTCCAACTAATGCTTTTTTTACGGCATCTTCGTCACAGAGATCACCAGAAATAAATTTGTAGTTTTCATTCAGAATATAGGGTATTACAGTACGTTGGTTCTCATACAAAAATCCGTCAAAACAAGTAACCTTATAGCCATTTCTCAGTAAAAAATCGGTGATCACTGATCCAACATAACCTGCTCCACCAATTAACAGTATATTTTTCATATTTTTAGTTTCCTTTCTAAAATGCACTCGGCAATTTCCATATCTTCTAATTCATCAATATCAATCGAATAACGTAACTTTGATTCGAATAAATGGGTTTTTCCTTCGACAACAAAAGCTTTATTGTTTTTTAAAAACTCAACCGTAGCTAAGTAAAATGATCCATCCAGAAAGTAATAATTTCCTGTATAACCTTGTCTTCCCGTAACTTTTTTATTTGGTTTCTCTAAAAAAGACCATGAATCCTCAACGGACTTAATACATTCAAATGGATGTTCTCGCATTAAAGTCACACTCACAAGACTCTCCATTTTACTTTCTTTGAACCTATGGATTGCATTTTGCACTTCTGTTAAAATTCGAATGGGCGAAGTAGGTTGCAATAGTAGGATAGTATCAAATTCCACTTCACCCGATTTCTGAAACCACTCTAAAGCATGCATCACTGCATCAATCGTAGCGGAGGAATCACTTGCTAATTCCTTTGGTCTCAGATAATCATCAATTAAACCTAATGATCTTCCATAAGCTTTGATTTCGTTATCATCCGTTGATAAAAACGGAATCACATTTTTATCTATTTTTTTCGCCAGATCAATGGTATAAAAAAGTAATGGATTCCCTGCTATTTGGTATAAGTTTTTTCCAGGTATCCCTTTAGATCCACCCCTTGCTGGAATAAATGCTAAAATATTCATAGTTTGGTTAATTTATAAAGCAGAACGCAATCACCATTCTTATGAAAGAATTTGACCTTTTCTAGAGTCTCAAATAAACCTTCCTTTTTTATAAAACTATCGAACCCAGATTCGCCATCCAAAAAGTTCCGAAAATACTTCTGGTTTCCAGGAAAATACTGATGGATTGCTAAAATACTATTTCTTTCCTGATTTACTCTCATACATTGATGAATCTTTTTAAATACAGCAGAAAGATCACTCACGAGATACCAAAGAACTTCAGAAAGAATCACTAAATCGATCTCTTGATATGGTATGGAAGTCGAATTCAAGAGATCAAAAGTTTGAAATTTTATGTTCTGATTTAATTTTTTTGCTTC
Organism: Leptospira levettii; assembly: GCF_002812085.1. Lineage (NCBI taxonomy): Bacteria > Pseudomonadati > Spirochaetota > Leptospiria > Leptospirales > Leptospiraceae > Leptospira > Leptospira levettii. Next base: position 145,949 of record NZ_NPDM01000006.1, on the reverse strand, counting down.
ATTAACAGCTAGTTCGGAATATTCAAGACCATACATTTCAAAAGCAGAGGGTTGGTTCAGTTCAATCTTTGAGTTAGATTGGTTCACCGAATTACGAGTGTTTAAAAATGCCAAATATTTCTGATAAAATAAGTGAGATAGAGATCCTTTTCCGGATCCCAAATCTAAAATACGTTTATAAGAAGAATTTTCGTCTAGCAACAGTTCCAAAAACAATCGATTGGTAACTGAACTATTCTTCTCTTCGCATCCCCAAGGATCCGAAAGATCTTTATACATCTCTTCAAAATCGTATCTAGGATTTCCTGTTTTTGGGTCGACCCAATAATCATTTTTAGAATTGTATTTCATAAATTATTCTGTAGAAAAGTATTTAAAAAATTATATTAATTATTTCAATCTAAATTGACTTAATGGTCGAATGGATACGTTCTTTTACATTACCATCAGATAAGCCACCGTAAAGTTTTGTAGATATTTCCTTGATCTCACGTTTTAGATCAATGTCATCTTCTACTAAAAGTCTAAATCGTTCTTTAAAACTATCAAAATTTTTACAAATAACACGTGATCCGAAATAATCAAATGTGTCACAAATAACTGACTTAATATTATGAGAATAGTCATGAACCAATGTTGGCTTTCCAATGGAAATTGCCTCATCAAGGAGAGATGTATGTTTACCTATGACAATATCCGAATTCTTAACTAAATAGTAACTATAGAATGAAATACCATATTCCTTGGAAATTTTGATATTTTGGAATTCCTTTAACCGATTCTTTATCTGAGAAAAAAATGGTAACTCCAACCAATCAATCAATTTATATCTTAAAGTAAAAAGTGAATCTTTAAATTCACTTGCAAGCGTCATAATTTCATCTAAAAAATGCTCTTGGGCTTGCCAATTCAGAAGCGGATTAACCTGACTTTCTATCCAAGTCATGTCGCTATGAAAACCTAACACTAAAATTCTCTTCTTATAAATACCTACAGAATCTTCGTTTGAAATATTTGGGAATTTTCTGAAAAACTCATCTGTTCTGTATTGCCCAACCGGAAAAGATTTAGCGAAGAGATAATTTCTAGATCTTTCCATTACCAATCGACTCTCGTTAGAGGAAATGAGATATTGATCCAATATTACTGTTGTAGATTTATAATAAGCAGAAATATACCTTTCCTGAACCCCTATAGTAAGGATATTATAAGACTCAAAGGCTAAAATTAACGATTTGGGACAAAGAATATCATAATCAATATAAGCTCTTTTCAGTTGTTTAAATTGTCCGAGATCTATTCTATGTGCACGAAATTTCAATGCAAGGATCAATATTCGAATCTTTAAAGGAAGAGAAGACAATTTTATTGATAGAAAATTTAGAACGAATACTAACTTAAGACTGATGAAAACTACATCTTTTACACCTAACTTTTTTGCAGGTGTCAGCTTAAACCAAGGTAGATCTTCCGAAGGTGAATTGTAGCCAGAATAGTCAAAGTGAACTAAGTTTTTTGGTTCAAAAAAGGGATCTGTTTCAGTATAGTATAAGCTCTTTTCATACAAACTCCCATACTTTAAACCAGAATGAGTCACATAGACATGCTCATATATTCCCCAGTCAAAATGAGATTCTGGACGAAATTTTCCTTGTAACTTTGGCTTAAATGAAACCAAACTTCGCAATTTAGAAAAGATACGAAAGATAACTTTCAAAACAAAAGGAAAAACACTAAGAATTCCTGGAATTGGTATCACCAGCCTTAAACAGTTATCAGGAAGTTTAGGAATCGCCAGATCATCAAAAGAGAAGCTAATAAAAATGATTTTTCTATCTGGATAGTTTTCATGCCAAAAAATTAACTTACTTCCTAAAGAAGTAAGCTTTAATGCAACAAAATCCAAAAGATAAATAGATACTTTTTCATCCAAATTTTTGACATTAGGAAATAAATTTCCTAATTTTTCAAACTCAAAGTGTTTTAGTTTTTTATCTAACCAAGCCCAGGCATATCCTTTAGGGTCACTATCTGCATCTGCGAATGTTGAAATCGTTTTTAAGTCTGCAATCGGCAAAGGAATGATCCCAAATTTTTTCAAAAAATTTGCAAAGGATTCGATTTTTTCGCTAGTAAGTTTTACATAATAAACCTTTTGAAAAAAAATTCTGATTAGCAAAGCAAAGATAGAACTAACATATGTCAGTTCTGAAAAAATAATATCGAAGGAGAAATGGAACAATTACTTATAGAATCCTTTTCCAATAAGAATGTAATTATCATCTATAAAATCTGGTCTTTTATTTTGGGTATATCTAAACTTACATTCGTTTTCGACAAGATCCAATCTAACTTGTTCTAATTCAGACTTTCTACTATTTTCACATTGAAACGGATCTGGATTCTTTAGCTCCCATTCCCAATTTTCATTTCTAAACCAAATCTTAGAATTTCGGTGTTGGTCTAACATAAATTTAAAACCATTTTTAGTCATTCCAATCCAATTTAAAAATTGCTTCAGATTTTTAGGTTCTTTCATTGAGTATTCTTTGATTAACTTAATTCCATCTTCCCTACTTAGCCGGCGAAGACGTATTTCACGACAAACATGGTCTGTCACCTTTCCATAGCCATGTTTAATAAACTTTATATAATCGTGAACATCAGAATAATTGAAACAATCAACATCATTGTAAGTATCAAAGGTTCGTGTTTGCTCACCAGTTTCATAATCATAAAGCTCGATCATTTTTTCATGTTGTGCTTTGCTATCCCATCGAATATAATTGTTGAGATATATTCCACGAACCCCGATTCGCTCAATTTCTTTATCTTGTGGATATCGAAACTGAACAATATCAGATTCATCAATTCCATCAAATTCATCGATTAAATCCTCTGCTTCGAAACCCATTAAATCATGTTCTTTTCGATACTTCCGAGTCATCTCGACTTCATTAAGATGAGAAAACATTCCGACTTGATCAACACCTTGGTGAGCACCCCAAATGATCAATGGGATTTTAAATTTTACTGCGACTTGCACTGGATAAACAGTTTGGCCCGCAATACAATGCCAATAAATGCTTCCCATTTTTCGAAATGTGCCACGAGTAATTTTTTTTACTGTCTCTGGGCTTACAGTAAGTGTTATGATATCAAGGTTAAACTTGATTCGCAGATTGGCTAAGTTACGAATTCCAAGATCGGTGTTGTAATGTTTGTTGTATGTAACTAATAAAGGATTAAGACCTAGTACATTTTTTACAGTGTGTACGATAAAATAAGAATCCCTAGCTCCGCTTACCGGCACAATACAATCGTAGTTATTTCCTGATTGGTTACGGTAATTCTCTACTATCTGCTTTAATTTTTGAAATCTCTCATTCCAATCTAGTAAGTCTTTTTCTTCATGGATTCGACATCCACTACAGACTCCCTCTTCATCAAATGTAATATTGAGTGGATGATGTTCAGAATATAAACAACGATTGCAAATCTTCATATAATTTCTTTTTCAATTCGAAGAAAAAGCATTTCCTCTAAAATCTTATCATCTTTTTTAGTGAGTCTCATTTCAGAATCTAAATCATTATCATTATAATTTGCATGAGTTTCTAATCGTATAATTTCAGATTTACGAACAATGGATTTTGAAACGTTAACGCTGTGCTCCGTAAAATGAAAAAAGTTAGCAGCAGCAGCAGCAGAAACATTTGTTTTTGAAAAAACGTGAACCATATCCGATGCATTTCTTGCACCACCGCAACAAATCACTGGTATATGGACTGAATTTGTAACCAATTGAATCAAATCAAAATCATAACCTAAATAAGTGCCATCCCGATCCACTGAGTTCAAAAAAATTTCACCAGCGCCATTGTCTGCAAGTCTCCTTGCATAATCGGCAGGATTCAATTCTGTTGCTTCTTTTTTTGTGTAATCGTACACCTGGTAACCACTTGGCGTTTTGACAACATCAATGGAAGCAACTACACACTGATTCCCATAAGCCAGTGCAACTTCTTTTACGAAGGAGATTTCATTGTAAGCCATATGATTTATTGAAACTTTATCGGCACCAGCACTCATCAACTCATGCACTTGGTCCATTCTCCTGATCCCACCACCAACGGTAAGCGGAACGTAACATTTTTTTGCCGCTTTACGAATCAAATCGTAGTTAGGTTGTTTTTGATCCCTTGTGGCAGAAATATCTAAATAGACAATTTCATCAATACCCCATGAAGTAAGAAATTCTAATGCGATTTCTGGTTTACCTATAGGCAAATATTTACGAAAGCCAATACTTTGTACTACGATATCATCTTTAACGATGACTACTGCAATGATTCTTTTTTTAAGCATATTCTATATGGAAGATAAGAAACTTCTAAAAAGTTTTAAACCACTGATATGGCTTTTTTCCGGATGGAATTGTACTCCAAATATATTATCCTTTTGGACAGAGGCTGTGATTTTTGTACCATAATCACACCAAGAAGAGATAAATTTTGGTTCGCATTCGAAATGATAACTATGATCAAAGTAAAAGTGAACATGATCGGCATTATTTTTAAATAATGGTTCATCCTTTTCTATATTTATATCGTTCCATCCGACATGTGGAACGGGAAATTGATTATTTGTATCAATTTTTTTCACTTGTCCAGGAATCCAGTTAAGCCCCTCATGTTGTCCATTTTCTTCTGAACTTGTTGCAAAGAGTTGCATACCTAGACAAATTCCAAGAATGGGTTTTTTCCTCACTAGAACTTGTTCATTCAAAACTGGTGCTAATTGTCTTTTTGCAAGCTGCTTACAAGCTTCATCAAAAGCACCAACTCCTGGAAAAATGAGCGCATCCATTGCTTCAATCTCTCTTTCCTTGTCAGTTATTGAAACTTTCGAATAATTTAAGAAAGAAAGTGCATTGAAAATGGAGTAAGTATTACCAACTCCGTAATCAATGATACCAATTTTAAGTTTGGAATTCAAATTCCAATACCTACCGTAAATTTTGGTTTGTATTCACCCAGTGAAACTTTTTCAAATAAATCCGTATTCACAGATTGATCCACTTGTTCCCAGAATTCTCGAACAGTGATGCCAATGTAATTTGCAAATTTTTCAATATAATACGGAGAACAAGTCCCATCATATTTTTGAACCAATGAAATGCCTTCCTCCCGTGTCATTAATCCATTTCGTATTTCTTCATTCACATAATCAGTGATACGTCCAAAACCAAACTTTAGGTATTTGATCATTTGATTGAATGTAACAAAATCTTCATCTAAGGAAGTAATACCGTATGGATCTCCAATTTCCCAAGGTTTTTCATCGCGAATATCTAACCCACGGAGAACCGAATAGTTTCCATTATTCAATAGTGACCAATCCTTCCAAAAGTATCCAAGAAATGTAATCCGCAAATTTGCTTGTTCCATTTCTTCTGGGCTAGGATAACAATACTGGAGGATTTGATTTTTTTTAACTTCTTCAGAAAGAAGCCAAGTTATATCCCCTCCATTCAATGTATTCATCTTTCGAAGGTTGTTACCATCACTTCCACTTTTTCCCAATATAGCCGTTTCACCCAGTTGTAAGGCGGAATTCTCCCCCCACCAGATAAGCGGGATCTGGTAGGCAATTGCGAATTTAGGAACACTGCTAAATAAGGCTAATTCAGTAGAACGAAAACTATTGGTATATTGCCTAAAACCTTTTCGTTTTAGGTCTCTCCAAATCCCAGGTGCTGGATTGATCGTAACACAATCAAAACCATGAGAAATCATATTGGATATATTATCAACACCTCGCTGTGTGACTTGTTCTGGAGGATAACCAAGTGAAACCAGAAGTGGCTTCATTTTTAAAGTCTCTCTAACAAAGAGAGCTTGTCTTAAACTGTCTTTCCCACCACTAACACCAATGATACAATCATATCCTGAATGATTGTTTGCGTGTCCGAAATTAACAATTGCTTCCAGTTCCTTTTTACGGTCCTCCCAATCTACGTCTTTTAACGATTCATGGTATTTACATGCAGGACAAATCCCATCACTATGAAAGACAGAATTTGGTCTTGTATCAGGTTGTAGGCAAGTTTTACAAAATTTCATTTATTCTTAAAGGATATTTTTTGCTATTGAGCTAAATGGAATTAAAGGTAAGTCCTTCACCCCAACATCTCCCAACTTAAACCAGTTCCCCTCTTCACATCTTGGTTCACTCTCTTACCCATCACTAAATCAAAAAACTTAGGTGGTAACCCTAGACCTGGTCGAATGCTTCTCACATTTTTTTCAGTGATCATATCGCCAGCTTTTATATCTTCCACGACATATAAAGACCTTCGAAACACTAACGATGCTTTTTCCTTTTCGGTAGGTCCATAATTGATTTTTCCCAATGCCTGCCAGGCTCTTTCTGTCTCAATGACTAGGGAATTCATTTCTTTTGGTTCCATTGAAAATGTAGAATCTACTCCACCATCTTTCCGATTCAGAGTAAAATGTTTTTCGATCACAACCGCACCTAAGGCAACACTTGCCACAGAAACTCCAATCCCCATTGTATGGTCTGAAAGACCAACTTCACATCCAAATAGTTCACGTAAGTGCGGGATTGTGAGTATATTCGTAGTCTCCGGAGTTGCCGGATAAGTACTTGTGCATTTTAAAAGAATAATTTGTTCGTTTCCGGTGCTTCTAATAGTCTCCACTGCCTCGGCAATTTCTTGCACAGTTGCCATTCCAGTCGAAACAATGATTGGCTTACCAGTGTTTGCTACCTTTTTGATGAGAGGAAGATCCACGTTTTCGAAAGAAGCAATTTTGTATGCAGGTACATTTAATTCTTCCAAAAAATCAACTGCGGTAAAATCAAAGGGACTACTAAAACAAAGAATTCCTTTCTCTTTGCACCTGTCCATAATTGGTTTGTGCCACTCCCAAGGAGTAAAAGCTTGTTTATAGAGATTATAAAGTGACTCTCCTTTCCAAAGGCTTTTTGGATCGGAAATAAAAAATTCACCTTCTGATTTATCTATCGTAATTGTATCTGCAGTATATGTTTGTAATTTGAGTGCATGTGCTCCAGACTCTGCGGCAGCGTCCACGATCTCAAAAGCCCTCTCAAGAGAATGATTATGATTGCCAGACATTTCAGCAATGATGAAAGGTTTATGATCTCTCGAAATGGGAACATTGGATATTTTTATCATAGGTTAACCGAGTTTTTTTTGAAAAATATACGTATTTTGGTCATAATCATTTTGTAAAAACTGATTGGACAGAAAGCATTTAGCAGATGCAATATTCTGTTTTTTTACCAGACCAAAAACAAAGTTGCTATTCTGAGGATTTTTTGTGATTTCTGATAGTCCTAATCGGATAATTTCTTTTCCAAATCCCTTTCCTCTTTGACTTGCCGAAATAGAAAAATTAATTTTGAAACCATTTTCCGATAAATCGAATCGAATGACTCCTGAAGGTTGCCCAGCCAATTCCAAAATATACCAAGGAAGACCCTCGTTTATTTTCTTTTGGAACCAAATTTTATGGCTCTCCAAATCAACCATTTGATGAGAGAACGAATTTTTTCTAACTTCAGGTTCGTTAACCCAACCAAACAGAAGTTCACAGTCACTAGTGGAAACAGGTCGGAGGTGTAGGTCCATTTTTTTATACCTAATCAATATCCGATGTTTGAATGAAGTTGTTTTTTAGTATGCCTACGAGTTCTTTTGGTTCGCTTACAACTTGACTTTTTTGAAATTCCACAAAACCTTGAATGTTTAATTCCTGATTCTCTGCAGTTTTAATCATCACCATTGGAACTTTACATCGATCCAATTCATATGTGGTTTGCCCACCCGCGGTGATCGCAAAATCCATTTGGATCATTAGGTCCCGCATTTGAATGGCTGAAAGATTTTTGTAAAAGAATGTATTTTTATCAGATAACTCTTTTAAAGTAACTTCGTTCGTAAACCCAGGACCAACAACTAAATGTTTCTCTAGTGCGGGAAAGTTTTTTACTAATAGAGAAAGGATCTCTTCGGAAAATAAATGCGGATCGCTACCACCGAGTGTCACCAAAATCTTATGGGGGGGGATATTTCTCTTTGGGATTTCAAATTTTTCTCGAAAGGGTTTTCTGAGTAAAACCTGGTCTTTACCAGTTAAAATTTTATATTTTTCAGTGTTGTAATCCAAATAAAGGCCAGGATAACCAGGATTTAATATTGTGGAATCAGCGGGATACTCAATACGGCAGTCGTCATCAATACAGATAAGTTCAGAGCAGTAATCTTTTAATGTATTGTAAATTTCTAAATCCGCTAAATAAGAATCCACGTAAAAAATGAAATCACTTAGATCTGTTCTTTGGTTATACCCATCCAGAAACTCTATTAACTGTTTTTTTTCCTTCCAATTGATGGACTGAACCTGACATGGAAAACTCCAATTGGTAGCGGCTTGATCGCTATGAAGAACCATTTGAGCGGTAGTCTCACCTTCTTCCAAAAGTTTTTCGGCAAGTGCCGTACACCTTCCCAAATGACCAAGTCCTGTGGTAAGGAGTGCTTCTGTAAAAATCAAAGTTGCCATCTTCGTTTTTATTGAATTCTCAATTCAAAATCAGCTCATACTACTAATCATCTTATATATAACTTCTGCTCGTTCCCAATCGTCTTGTGTGTCTATATCTTGTACTCTCCATCTCGGAAGTTCAACAATGGAAGACCACTTGTCAAACATCCTTTTTCCTTCGAGCCATGCACTTGGTTTTCCAAAATAAAACTGTCCGGCATCATGGAAGGCTTCTGGTAAATCCTGGGAACGAGTACCAAAATGTTCAGGAAAAAACATTTCGATTTTTCCATCGGAATCTTTTTTAAATCCTCGGAATATGGGAAATCCAAAGGAAGTAGCAGAAAATACATATTCCCATCTCTCTTCACGGAGACTCTTTTCCGCACTGATTAAATCATTTTTCAAAATAAAAGGAGCCGTGGCATAAATACACGCTACACAATCAGCTTGAATACCTTCCTTGTTCATCCATTGAATGGAATGAGCAATCACAGGAATCGTTGCCGTGTTATCATCAGACAACTCACTCGGTCTCATAAATGGAACTTCAGCACCATAGTGTCTGGATACTTCTGCAATTTCTAAATCATCTGTTGAAACAATCACTTTGTCAAATAACTTCGATTGGATGGCAGTTTCTATTGAATAAGATATCATGGGTTTTCCATGAAACAATTTGATATTTTTGCGAGGGATTCTTTTACTCCCGCCACGCGCAGGAATGATACATATATTCGTCAAAACAATACCTGATGCCCAATGGGAGTAATCAAAGTTTCTTTCACTCGGTCCATGTCTTCATTCGTTAACTCTGGATATATGGGAAGGCTAATACACTGATTGTAATAAGATTCTGCATTCGGGAAAGAAGAAGGCAAAAACGAGTATTTTTTCTGATAGTAAGGTTGGCGATAAATCGGAATGTAATGTACGTTCACAAGGATGCCCCCTTCCCTCAATCTTTCAAATACCACCTTGCGATCAGCCAACATTTCCTTTTCTTTCACCTGGATTACATATAAATGTAACGAGGAATGATTGTATTCCATTTGCTTTGGTAAAATCAATGGAACATCAATTAATATCTTATCATAATAGTTTTTAATCTCTTGCCTTCTCTGAACAATGGAATCTAACCTTTTTAATTGTGAGACACCTAAAGCAGCTTGCAGGTCATTCATTCGGTAATTATAACCCAAATCAATTTGTTGGTAATACCAAGGACCATCGGGTGGTTCTGTCATTTCTTTAGGGTTTCTTGTGATTCCATGACTTCTAAGTCGATAAATGGTATTTGCTAATTCGTCATCACTTGTTGTACACATACCACCTTCCCCAGTGGTAATAATCTTCACAGGATGAAAACTAAACACAGTAATGTCACTAAACTTGCAGGAACCTACTTTATGATTTTTGTAAGTACTACCAATTGCATGGGAAGCGTCTTCAATGATGCGAAATCCATATTCTTTGCTTAGTGCGAAGATTTTCTCCATGTCACAACTTTGACCAGAAAAATGTACAGGGATTACCACTTTTGGCAGTTTGTTCTCTAACTTTGCTCTTTCTAATTTCAAAGAAAGTGCATCTACCGACAAATTATAAGAAACAGGATCAATATCTACAAAATCTACATCTGCACCGCAATACAAGGCACAGTTGGAACTTGCAACAAAGGAAATGGGACTAGTCCATACGATATCACCAGGGCCTACATTCAGTGCTAAACATGCCAGATGAAGGGCTGAAGTGGCACTATTAACGGCAATTCCGTTTCTAACACCGACGTATTCGCATACCATCTTTTCAAACAACGGCACAAGGGGTCCTTGTGTAAGAAAATCAGATTTAAGAACCGATACTACTGCATCAATATCAGCTTGATCAATACTATGCCTTCCATAAGGTATTTGGTTTTTCATGTTTGTTGGATCACTTTCCCTTCGGATAACTCAATTTTTTGGTCGCATCCATCGATCGTAGACAACCGATGTGCTATTATGAAAATCGTAATCGATTTATCTAACGAATCAATCGATTCCATTACTGCTTTTTCCGTGTCATTATCTAATGCACTGGTTGCTTCATCTAAAAAAATTACTTCCGCATCTTTGTATAATGCTCTTGCAATACCAATTCTTTGCCTTTGTCCACCTGATAGTTTTACACCTCTCTCTCCGACAAATGTATCATAACCATCTGGTAACTGCTCGATGTGTTCAGAAATTTGTGCTTTCTTCGCTGCAATTTTTAATTTTTGAAAATCAATTTCTTCCTTTCTGTAACCAAAGGCGATGTTTTCGGCGATGGAAGAATCTGACAAAAAGATATTTTGAGGAACATGTGCTAGGTTGTTTTGCCAGAGTCTTATATTTTCGTCATTCAACTCAATTCCATCTACACGAATATTACCTTTAGTAGGGACGAGCAGACCCATCAGTAAATCCATGAGTGTACTTTTTCCACTTCCCGTCTGCCCAACAATTCCAACCCTATTGCCTTTTGGAATTGTTAAACTCACATTAGAAATTACTTCTTTCTTGGATTCCTCATATATAAAAGATAAGTTATCAATTTTTATATCATGATTAAACGTTAATTTTCCAAGTGATCGATTTGAATTCGCCGTTTTGATCGATTGATTCAAAAGTTCCACCACATTCGACAAATTTTCCCTACCAGCTCTTAAATTTGACCAAGAATAATAACTTTGTTGTAAAATAGGTAAAACCCTTTGCGCAGCAATGGCTAACGATCCCAAAATCGGAAGTGCAGCCATAAGCGAATCATTTGATCTTCCGAAATGGTAGGCAAAGATTCCAATCAAAGCCATTCCCAATGATTCAACTACATACCGAGGACTGGCACTATAATAATAATTTTCAGCAGAAGCCTTTCGATAAAGTGAATCTGAGACACGATAAGTATTCAAAAAATAACTTTGTGTTCCATCTAACAAAATATCGCGAATCCCACCCATACCTTCCTGGAGAGATTTTTGAACAGTGGTTAAATTGTTTGTAAGGATCTCTCCATTTTTTTTGAGTTTTGTTTTTGAATACAATGCAACAAAAATATAAAGCATTATAAAGAACGAAAAAGAAATCAAAGTTGTCTTTGGATCTATCAGCAACAACCCACCAATGATAAATAATAAAATAACTGTAGAAGAAAGCAGAGTCAAAATAGGTGTGATAATCTGAGTGACAACGCTACTTGCCTTGGAAGTAATTCCAGTAATCACCTCTGCACTATTGCGGTTAATATGCACGTAATAAGGTTGAAAAAGTGTTCTTTTGTATATTTCGTAGCTTATGTCTGCACCAATACCAAAAGACAATCTAGTAGTTGCATAAATTAGTAAAAGCCTCATTGCTCCAGAAACTAAGGACGCAAGTATAAACCCAGATGTTACATAAAGCAATACTGATGAAGGCTCATTTACTTCTAAAACTTTCCACAAAAACTGAAGTTCTTCCAAATTAAAAATCTGAGAGGGATTTGTAAGAGCAGCTAAAAAAGGAAATACTGCACCTATACTAAATATTTCAGCAAAAGAGGTGAATATAATCAAAACAAACAATAAAAACAATTGCTGTTTTCTGCGTTGTTGAATTGAATTCCAAAATCTACGATATAGTTCATCTAATATCATAATCGAAATTTTCACGGGAGTGATTTATCCAACCATCCTTACAACTTCCTCAGCTATCGCTGGAGAAGAGGTGAGTCCAGGACTTTCAATCCCTAACAAATGGATCCAATTCAATTCTTTTTGAATCACGAAATCCTTTAAAGCTTCTCCATTCAAAAACAAACGAGGTCTTAATCCAACATATCCCTCGCTCAAATCTTCTTCTTTATAAAAATCTGTGATCTTACGTAAAGATTCAAAATAAACGTTTCTCGGTGTGTTCATCTTATAATCATCCTTCGAGATAGCCCAGTTCGAATTGGGACCTGCATATGCATCTCCCCCCAAATGAAAAGTATAATGAACACCCAACGCCGTGGACGTTTTTAATGGTAATGGATAAACTAACGTTTCATATGGAAGTTGTTTTTTTAATCGAAAGTATTCACCCTTATTAGGCTTTATTTCATACTTATGATTCATTAAGTCACTTGAAGCTAATTCGTCTGAATATAATCCACATGCATTAATAAAATAGTCTGCTACAAGCTCTTCTTTAACATTTGATTGTAAGTCCAGAGCAAATACTCCACCGTTTTCTCGAATCACCTTTTTGTTCTTTAATGTTTTTACACCGGAATCTTCTCCCAGTTTCCATAATACTTTTAGATAAGTAGGAACGTCAACGATACCTGTTTTTGGGATCCAAAGTGCAGTATTACCCAAAACATGTTTCCAATGGTAACCAGGATTAGACTTGAGCTCTAAGTCAGGGATTCCTAATCGATTGCCATTCGCAAAAAGTTTTTCGATTTCAACTTGTTTGTCTTTTTCTTCTTCAATTGTATCTGATAATCCCGTCGTTATTACTTTTCCACATATAGAAAAAGGTATCTTATTTTTTTCGAAAAAAGGAATCGCAACTTCATAACCGCGAAAACAAAACTTTGATTTCAAAGAAGTTTCATCGTAATAGATTCCAGAATGTAAAACTCCAGAATTACGTCCACTGATGCCATCACCTGCATTTTCTGACTTTTCGAATACATATACCTCGAAACCAGCTTTTGCCAAAAGATAAGCGATCCAAGATCCTATGATTCCAGAACCAACCACTATCACCATCCCTTAAACCACCTTCTCCCACTTCCCACCACCAAAAAAACCAACCACGTTCTCTGCCGCTTCTCTCTCCATATCTTCCCTACAATCATTGGAACAAGAACCCATATGCTGAGTTAAAATGACATTTTCCAAATCACGTAGTGGTCCCTTATATGGTTCTTCTTCAAAAACATCCATAGCCGCTGCAGAAATTAAGTTCTCTTTTAATACTTTATATAAATCGTTTTCATTTACAATTCCACCTCTTGCGGTGTTGATTAAAACGGCACTTGACTTCATGAGTGACATATTCTTAAAATTGATTAGGTTTTTTGTTTCCGCAGTCAATGGCACATGAATCGTAATCGCATCAGACATTTCCAACAAACTATTTAAATCAACTTGTTTGCTGGTAGAGTGACCCCAATTTTTCCCTAATTTACAGTTCACATGATGGAGGTTAGAAGAAACCTCATTCAACACACGAATGGATTCAGTTTGATCAATTAAATCACATACAAGGATTTCTTTTGGCATATAACCTAAAAGATGCGAAGCTACTCTTTTTCCAATCCTTCCAAAGCCTAAAATACCAATCGTGGAACCACCAATTCTTTCTCCATATGGCCTTGTCCACTCACCTTTTCTGATTTCCCGATCGGCATACGTAACCCTCCTCATTGTATCCACGATGAGACTCACTGCTAATTCCGATACTGCTGGAGAAACAGCATCCGGAGTATAAGCGACAGAGATACCTTTCTCTTTACAGAGTTCAAGAGGTACACTATCAAGTCCCACTCCAACTCTAGAAACGAATTTCAGAATATTCGTCGATTCGATGAGTGGGGTAAGCTCTTCTGTACCTGCTATGAGTGCATCAAAATTTTTTGCAGCTTCTGCAACTTCATTCGGTTTCATCTTTCGTCCAAGAGGGTTTACAGTCACTGTGAAACCGTTGGATACTAAAAGATCCAATGCGACTGGTGAGGTACGGCAAAACGGAAAAGTGGATACAAAAACATTTTTGCTCATTGAAAAGATTTCATTAAATTATATATGGATTTCGAATCCAAGTTCTTTACAAAAGATTCCAAAGACTAAATAGTCATTTCTCATGATTTTTTGAATAATATCTATGTTTAATTTTTGATATTCGTGGATTGCAATATTTCGAAAACCAACCATGCCAATTAATGATTTTGCAGTGGCTGCAGAAATAATCGTATTTGACTCCAAGATACGGAACGCATCGGAACTTGATTGAGGCATCCCCAATTTATTTTTAGAAATCAGATGCATTCCTAAATCAATGGCTGCCTGACAAGCCCGTTCTAAGTTTAGTATTAATGCATCTACTTCTGTATAATTACTCAAACTTTGATTTTTATTAAATTCTTCCAGTGCTCGTTTGATTCCTCGCTGAATCATTGCAATTTTATTCAATATAATGTCATCATTTTCGATAGGCATTCAAGACTTCTCGACGTTCAATTTGAAAATTAAAATACATGGATATAAGTGTATTAGTTCTAAGCTCTACTTTAGGTTTATCCTTTACTAGGATTGCTTTTCCGGAAAATATTGCTTCTTTCGAATATACTAGGTTCCGAGAAGACATCTCTCCTAAATCGAAGTCGAGTCCTAATTGATAACCTAAATCACCTGCGAACTTTAACAACTCAGTTCCAGAAATGGATATTCCCTCGAACGGGAGAATCGCTAAATCGATATCACTACCTGGTCTCATCGTATCTTTTGCAGCTGAACCCAAAAGAAAGACTGCCAAAACTTCTGGAACTTTTGAGAAATAGTCTACAATAGATTCAATCTCTTTTTCGGAAAGGGTTGTTTTCATATCTTCGTTAGATAATCTTGATACGCGAAACTAACCCCATCCCTTAGTTCCACCTGGTGTTTCCATCCCATTTTGTGGAGTTTGGAAACATCGAGTAATTTCCTAGGTGTTCCATCTGGCTTTGTTAGGTCAAAAACCAAATTTCCTTGGTAACCAACAACTTCCTTCACTGTTTCTGCAAGTTCTTTGATGCTCACTTCAATCCCTGAACCAACATTGACATGTTCACCACCTTTAGGATCACCAGTTACATCGTAATTATCCATTAGAAATACACAGGCCCTTGCCATGTCTTCCGAATACAAAAATTCACGCAGAGGTTTACCAGTGCCCCAAATCACAACCTCGGGTAACTTGTTCATCTTTGCTTCATGAAACCTTCGAATGAGTGCTGGTAACACATGTGAGTTTTCAGGATGGTAATTATCCCCTGGGCCATACAAATTTGTTGGCATCACTGAGATAAAATTTGTACCATACTGACGATTGTATGACTGACACATTACAATGCCGGCGATTTTTGCAACCGCATAAGGTTCGTTTGTTGGCTCTAACTTTCCATCTAAAAGTTGACCTTCGTCCATAGGTTGTTTGGCAAATTTAGGATAAATACAAGAGGATCCCAAAAAACAAAGTTTTTTGATTCCAAATCGATATGATGCATCGATGATATTATTTTGGATTTGTAGGTTTGAAAAAATAAATTCGGCTGGATAGGTATTATTTGCATGTATCCCACCTACTTTTGCAGCAGCAAGGAATACATACTCAGGTTTTTCTTTTTGAAAGAATTCTAATACTTGGGACTGGTTTTGTAAGTCCATCTCGGAATGAGATTTACCAATTACATTGAAAAACCCATTTTGGTTTAGAATTTTTACAATAGCAGATCCAACTAAACCTTTATGGCCAGCTACATAGATTTTGGATTGTTTTTGCATCATAATATGGTATTTAATTCTTTTTTTTGCGAGATCGATTCATGGTATCAAATCGAAACCATCAGTCATAGTTAAGACTCAAATTTGATTGATTTAGCCTAAACTTTCTAAACTTTCACCTAACTTCTCTACTTCAGCCCGAAGAGCTTCGTATTCTCTTTTTTTCTTTTCATAAAAATGAAGAGTCATCCTTGCTTTTTCTTCGATTCCTTGTGGTGTGAGTAAATATGTGTATGCGAGTTTGTTTTTATTATTACGAAAATTATTCATTTTGATAAGCCCTTTGTCGAGGAAAGCTTTCAAAATATAATTCACCTTTCCTAAACTGAGTCCTAACACATCAGACGCATCTCTTTGTGATAAATTAGGGTTCTCATCAAGTAACTGAAGTAACTTGAGGTGGTGGTCACTGTATTCGTATTGTTCTTTCATGGAGGAAGTTGTGCCCGGTTTGGACACCAAAGTGGAAAAGGAATGCCAGCTTTTGAGTGGATCCCAGGCATAGCTTCGCCCCCTGAGTCCCATTCTTTGTCAAAATGTGTTCAGTCTTTGAACAAAGTAAAGGAATTTTTGTTCATAAAATGAACGAAAATTCTGATGCCCCCTCCCATCATCTGTTTCAAAAGGAAAAACGTCCCAACCAAAAACCAAATCCCGGAAGGAATGAGAGAGAGGAAAAGAAAGAAGGAGGAAGTGGATTGGACATAATCTTCCTTTGTTTCATAAAGAGAAATCCAGACAACATTCCCTTTTTGGGTTTCTGGATACTTTTGTTCCCACGTTTGTAGGAGAATGGGGAAATCCATAGACTCTGGTAAGATTTTGGCAAATCGGGGTTTCACCCCAAGTTCTAACCAATTGTGGAAACGAAACAAATTTTGGTCCAAAAAGAAGAATCGAATTGGTTCCGACGGGTCCTTATCTGACATAAGTGGGATCATCTCATAAAAAGAAGTATGGCTCGTGTCCCTCCCCTTGGCATCGCGGGACTTATGTTGGATCGACTTCGATAGAATCAAATTCTTGTCGAGTGTATACCCCTCTAACTCCAAAAATTCAAATCCATTCCTGGGTTCGTTTTTTGGAAAACCTTCGGGTGGCACTTCCCATACGGATTTTAAAGTCTTGAGTTCTGCACGAAAGGCAAACTGAAGAACCCAAATGGAAACAAAAGAAAGGGACAAGAGAACCAACCATTTTCCTAAAATCCGAAACAAACAAAGGACACTGGTAATATAAACAAAGAACGAAACAAAAATGGAAATTAAGTTTTCCCATTCCAACCATCCTAGATACCCTAAGTAGGTGGAAAAAACCATCACAACGGATATGAATAGAATGGAAACTGGTTTGTTTCCTTTCATAGAATTTGATCCCTGAATCCAGACATGAGTGAAGGCATTCCACAATCTAAAATTTCTATTGTAAAGAAGATTGTACAGTTTGGTCGGAAACATTCCGAATTTTGTGGAACTGTTCTTTAATCATCAAATGATGCGTTTTACGATTGGATGGAAACGAAAACAAACGCCTTTTTATCTCTAGAGATTGCTATTGACTTTTCTTCCTTTCCAAAAGAAACCTACCTCAATGAAACCCAAAAAACATACGATCCCTTATGACTTTCTCATCAAACTCGTAAGTTTAGCAAAAGGACTTGTTTTCCATTCCATAGAAGAAAACTTCCCAGAAACAAAAGAAGAATTAGAAGCCCCTTATCCCTCTGCTCTCCTGTGTAACCATGTATCAGAAGCTGACGTTGTCTCCCTTTCCATGGTTTACCCAAGACTCAATCCTAAAATCAAAATGATCATCCCTGCCAGAGAAGATATCCTACTTCCTGGGTTTTTACAAAAAGAATTTCGTGCAAAAGGAATCATGAAGTGGATTTTCAAATTCATCGATGCTACAAATATCATACCGATTTTATTACGTTATATTGGAGCAGTCCCCATCAAACGCCCGTTTCGTGACAATGCGAGAGAACTCATTAAAAAAGGGGAACTTCGTGACAAAGTGGATAGTGAATGGACAGATATGGTTACTCACATTCGAAAAGGTCGCAATTTGTTTATGTTTCCAGAAGGCACATACAACCATGATGGATTTCTAAACCAAGTAAAACGTGGAGCTTACCACATCAAATCAAAGATTGATAAACTTCATTTTAATAGTTTTACACTTACCTATGATCACTTATCTTACCAAAAAACAAAACTATACATTAAGTATGGTAAACCTTTTGAAATTCCGAATGAGATGCCAGCAGACCAAGTAGTGAAACTAGTTGCGGAAACTTTGGGAAAACACTACACAGTTACGATTGGAAACCTAACTTCTTTTTTATTACTCAAACTGGAAAAAGAAACCAAAATCAAAAAACAACAAATCATTCAGTTATTGTCCCAATTTAAATCACATATCGAAAACCAATTTCCAGAAATTACCATTGCTTCTGAATTACGAAAAGAAACATTTGTTTCACAATTAGAAATCCTTTTTGCAAAACTGAAAAAAGTAAATTTGATTGATTGGGAAGGCGAAATCATTCGCACAAAAGAAGTTTTGTATCATATTCCCAAATCATTACACAATTTAAAAAAATCCAATATTGTCTTGTATCATAAAAACCAACTCACTGCTCATTTCGCAAAATTGGAAAGCATTTGGAACCAAATTCCATTAGAAAAAGGAATTGAGGTAAAAACATGATACCCATGAAACCGATTCGACTGATTTTAGTATCCACACTTTTTTTCATTGGTTGTGGTTCCATTTCTAGAGGGTGTGCTAAATACTTTGGTTATGACGAAGTATGTGTGGATGGAGTGAAATACATTCAGTTTACTTCTGGTGCGAGTGTAAAATACAATCCAGATGGAAGTATAGCCACCTGTCGTTAACACTGATTTGTCTTTTGTGATCCCCTTCCTTTGGTGACTTCCCAAAGTAGGATGGAACCAGCACAAGAAACATTGAGTGAGTTCACGACACCAAACATTGGAATTTTAACCATTGAGTCACAGAGGGATTGTAATTGTACACTCATCCCTTTTTTTTCATTCCCTAAGATCAGTAAAATTGGGGATGTTAACGTTTTCTCTCGTAAATCAAACTCACCGCTGGAATCGGTGCCAATCACACTGAGTCCACTTCGTTTTTTTTCCGACTCCACAAATAGATTCAACGTTTCAAAATTGGGAACAAACACAAGTTGTGTATGAAACAAACTCCCTAAACTCGAACGGATCACCTTGGGGTCATATACATCAATGGAATGACCGATGACAAACACGAGATCGACTAAAAATGCATCCGCAGAACGTAACAAAGTTCCAAAATTTCCGTAATCACTTGGCCGATCAAATAATAGATAGAATGGATTCTCATTTGGTAAGAGGGATTTTTTTTGAATCAGTCCATTTAGGTCCAATTGGTTTTTGATTTTGGCAGTTACGATGAGTTCAGATGGAGTTTCTTTTTCGGAAAGTTCTAAGTACAATTCATCTTTCACTTCAAAAATGTTTGCATCGCTTTGGTTTTGAATCACTTCCTTTGCCCAGGAAGACAAGGCAGTTTTTTCTCGGAACAAAATCCGAGTGATTTTCCAACCAGCAGTTAACAACTGCTTTATGGGCTCTGTACCTTCTACAAAAACTTCTTTTTCCTGACTACGTTTGGTTCGATTGGTCCGGAGTGCAGAAATGATTTGAAATTCTGCATTCCGAACCGACATCTTTAAAGGTTTCAATTGTATAGTTTGATTCAGAGTATTGATCAATCCCCTAATTCATTATATGGAAACGGCAAGTCTTGTCCCTTGGTCAATCGCCCGTTTTGCATCTAATTCAGAAGCAAGGTCGGCACCCCCGATTAAATGTACGGGGATTTTTGCTTTTTGTAAGGGTTCGAGTAAAGCACGGTTTGGATCTTGGCCTGCACATATCACAACTGTATCACAAGGAATTTTCTTAGTTTCCCCTTTGACCTCAATTACAATTCCATCTGATTCAATTGCCTTGTAGGTAACTCCTGAAATTTGGTTTACCTTCCTGTCCTCTAAAGATGTTTTATGGATCCATCCAGTTGTTTTTCCAAGGGTAGCACCAAATTTACTATTTGAACGTTTTAACATAGTCACTTCTCGAACACCTGTTGGTGTTTCTTTGGAACCAAGTCCCCCATCTTTATCAATCGTTTTTCGTATCCCCCACTCTTTGAGGTAATTATCAGTTGTAAAACTATGACCAGGATCAGTGAGTAAAATACTAACATCAAATCCGATACCACCTGCACCCATTACCACTGCACGTTTTCCAACAGGTTTCCCTTTTAAAACAACATCCACATAACTAAGAACATTTGGTCCATTGATACCTGGTATCTCAGGAATTCTTGGGATCACACCTGTCGCAAGGACCACTTCTTCGAAACCTTGTTCGATCAATGATTCACTTGTGATATAGGTATTGAGTTTCACTTCAACTCCATATTTTTTTAACATAGTGTCAAAATAACGAATGGTTTCTTTAAACTCTTCTTTACCAGGGATACGCCTAGCAATATTCAATTGCCCACCTAACTCTGGTTGTGCATCAAAAAGTGTTACAGAATGTCCACGTTCCGCTAGTGTTTTTGCACAAGACATGCCACCGGGACCAGCACCAACAACTGCTACCTTTTTCACATGACCCGTTTTTTGAATGTTCAATTCGGTTTCATGGCATGCTCTTGGGTTCACCAAACAACTTGCCGTTTTTCCTTGGAAAATATGATCTAAACATGCTTGGTTACAGGCAATACATGTATTGATCTCTTCCGGTTTTCCCGCCATCGCCTTCTCAACAAAAAAGGAATCAGCAAGGAATGGACGTGCCATCGATACTAAATCAGCATCCCCTCGAGATAAAACAGATTCTGCTACTTCAGGAGTATTGATTCTGTTGGAAGTCACAAGTGGAATCGACACGTGACCTTTTACTTTTGCAGTGACCCAAGTAAAAGCAGCTCTTGGAACCATCATCGCAATTGTTGGGATTCTTGCTTCATGCCAACCAATTCCTGTGTTGATAATGGTGGCACCCGCTTTCTCGATTTCTTTTGCAAGGTGTAAAACTTCATCGATATTACCACCTTCCTCAACCAAGTCTAACATCGACAGACGGTAAATGATGATAAAATCAGTTCCTACTCGTTTTCTGACTGCTTTTACGATTTCAATTGGGAATTTGATACGATTTTCAAAACTCCCTCCCCAATCATCTGTTCTGTTATTGGTCCTTTTCGCAATAAACTGATTGATGAGGTAACCTTCACTACCCATGATCTCCACTCCATCATAACCAGCTAATTTAGCTAATTCGGAACATCTAACAAAGTCTTCGATGGTTTTCCAGATTTCTTCTTCTGTTAAGGGATGAGGTTTGAACATATTAATGGGAGCACGTAAATTGGAAGCTCCTACTATTTTGTCATGGTATCCATATCTGCCTGTATGCAAAATCTGCATGGCAATTTTTCCACCTTCTTTGTGGACTGCATCAGTCACAACACGGTGGTGCAATGCTTCTTCTTCCGTGTCCATCACACTGCCACCTTTCGAAACACGTCCGGCCTCATTCGGTGCAATACCACCCGTGACGATGAGAGCAACTCCACCCTTTGCCCTTTCCCCATAAAAAGTCGCCATACGTTCGTATCCATTCGGAGCCTCTTCTAGGCCTGTATGCATAGAACCCATAATGGTTCGGTTTTTTAGTGTAGTGAATCCAAGGGATAATGGAGAAAGTAAAGTTGGGTAAGCTGTCATAAAGACCCAAGTGTAGAAATTCTAGGATTTTGGCAAGATTTACTTGCAATCTAAAAGAGAACGGATAAAACTTTGTCCTGTGGAAATCCTCACTGAAAATAAAAATGGGAAAAAGGGAATTCTCTTCGTAGATGATGAGTCCATCATTTTACTGAGCATGAAATCCCAAGTAAAACACCATTTCGGAGAGAGGTTCAAATACCTAACCGCAGAAAATGCCAACGAAGCATGGGATTTAATTATAGAATTAGAAGAAGAAGGAAATTCTGTTGCTGTTATTATTTCTGATTGGTCCATGCCAGGAATGAATGGAGATGAATTTTTAAGAAAAGTTCACAAACGATTTCCATCCATCGAAAAAGTTATCATCACAGGTTTTGCCGATGAAAAATTAGTAACTGCTTTGG
Source organism: Leptospira levettii (assembly GCF_002812085.1). Taxonomy (NCBI): domain Bacteria; kingdom Pseudomonadati; phylum Spirochaetota; class Leptospiria; order Leptospirales; family Leptospiraceae; genus Leptospira; species Leptospira levettii. Next base: position 123,593 of record NZ_NPDM01000006.1, on the reverse strand, counting down.
AAAAAGAAATTGGGCTTGTCACTTGTTTGAAAAAACCTTGGGACGAAAAAGAACTCATCACAGCTATCTCACAAGCCATCGATCATGAATGACCTTTTGGTAAATAAATCGAAAATATAGTTTCACCTGGTTTGGAAGACAAATCAATCCTTCCACCATGTCGTTTTACAATTTTATTCACGATATCAAGGCCAAGTCCACTTCCTTCTCCAGGAGGTTTGGTTGTAAAAAATGGTTCAAAAATTTTGGAACGGATCCCTGGATCAATCCCTGGACCGGAATCTTGTAAGGATACCAAAACTTCGGATCCACAATCTTTGATTGTGATCATCAATTTTCCAGTAAAGGACATGGCTTGTAAGGAATTATAAATTAGATTAGTCCAAACATGTAATAAATCATCAGGATAACAGTCTATAGGTGGAATCTCATCGTAATTTTTGATTACGGTAATTCCCCTCTTCAATTGGTTTTGGTAAATGGTAAGAACCGTCTCAATCGTCTCTTGTATGGATGCTTTGATTTTTTTCCCAGTAGAATCAAAATGTGAAAAGTTTTTCAATGCATACATGATTTTAGAAACACGATCAACTGCCAATTGGATGGAACGAGTGTTACGACGGAATTGGATTTCAAGTGCTAAATAATCCAAGAATACTCTTAGATAATGAGACCTGAAGAGTGGTATGTATTTGTCTTCTAATTCTCCAATCCCTAATTCTACCCAAGCTTCTGCAAATTCATCAGCATCATCTGATTTAAACCCATGTTGGATTAAAATTTCTTTGTTCTTCTTTTTCCGTAACCTTTCTTCTTTTCCTGTATAAAATTCGATTGGTTGGTCTAGGTTTGAAAGAATCGTTTTGAGAATCACTTGTTCTTCCCTAGGTACACTCAGGATCGCTTCTCGAAACAACTGTGAGGCAATCCCATATCGTTTTTGCCAATCCATCATATTTTGATTGGAAGCTTTAACTGCACCAATTGGATTATTTATTTCGTGGGCAATTCCTGCAATTAACTGACCGAGTGCTGCGAGTTTTTCGGATTGTACAAGTTGTTCCTGGGTGCGTTTTAAATTCTCAAACGCCATCTCCAGTTCGATTTTTTGTTTTTCAATGAGTTTGTTTTTTTCACGTATTTCTGAATTGATTTGGCGGAGTTCTTCCACTTCTTTGAGAGGACTCAAATCAAAAATACTATATGCGATTGAGTTTGTTTGGTTGTATTTAAACCGTTTGATGGATACTAAAGCAGGAAACACTTCCCCATTTTTTCTCTTACAAAGGATCTCAATCGAATCACTCGAATTATCCGCAATTTTCTCTCTAATTTTTTGGAGTGAGTCTGGTGTAAGTAAAGATCGGATTTTTAAATTTTTTGTGTCATCACTTGAGTATCCAAATAAATTCTGAAAGGCAAAGTTAGAATCCTTTGCTCTGAGTGAATTTTCATCAAAGATCAAAAACGCTTCTGTCGAAAATTGGTAAAAAGCACGGAATCTTTCATCGGAAGTTCGGAGTGCTTCCTCTGCCAATTTTGATTCTGTTACATCGAGTATAGTTCCCATCAATCGAACTGGTTTTCCATCTTTATCACGGATTAAATTTCCGCGAGACTCTACCCAATGAACCATTCCATCCGCATGAAAAATCCGTTGTTGGATTTTGTATCCAGACCTGGAAGGATCATCTTTTAAGAGTTGGATTTCTGCTGAGACCTTTTGTAAATCATCTAGATCATTTAAAGTGAGATACCTTTCCACAGTGATCGCGGGGCCATCTGGATCAAGTCCGTAAATCTCATAGGTTTGGGGAGACCAATAAATATTTCGCTGGTCAATGTCCCAACTCCAAATTCCCATTTTGACAGCATCCAAAGACATAAGAAGCCTAGACTCAGATTCTTTTAGTGCTAAGTTTGCTTCAATTTGTTCAGTTCGGTTGATCATTGCACCAAACATTCGATAGGCGTTTCCATTTACATCATATAAAAAGATTCCATTATCTTCTATATATACATATTTTCCATCTTTGGTTCGGTAACGATACACACAGGAAAACTTTGTTTTTTTGGCCATTGCCTCTTCAAATAATTGGATGGCTTTCTCTTTGTCATCTGGATGGATGAGGACCATCCAAGCTTCATAACCAATGGCTCTATACTCTTCAGGAGTAAAACCAGTAATTTCTTGGATGGCACCAGCCCATTGGTTCACACCCGTTTTGATGTCTAAATCATATACCATACTTAACGAAAGTTCGGTGATAGTTCTATACTTTGCTTCGCTATCTTCTAATGCTTTTTGTTTTAAAACATTTTCAGTAATGTCGGTAATTAAAAATACAAGGGATCGGAGTTCTCCCACCTCGTCAAAAACAGGGGAACCATTTATGGATAAGTATTTTTTGACACCAAACGAATCTTCGATCGCATGCCGAATGTCTGTGACTGGTTTTTTCGTTTTTAATACAATATTGAAAGGTTGGTCTTCTTCTCGCCATGGACCACCATCAAGAGAAGTGTTCTTCCATTGTGGTGCATCATAAGTTCTAGAAAGTATGTCCTTGAGTTTAATGGCAAGAACAGACTCAGATGCAGGGTTTGCATAAAGAATCTGGCCTTGTGGGTTCAGTAAAACAATCGCAGTGGAACTTACGTCCATGATTGTTTTTAAAAGATCAACTTCGACATTGAGATGGTCTCCCACCTCTGTCGAAATATTAGGCTTTGATCCTTCCTCGGAAGACTGCATAGTGTCCACTATGCAGTAGACTTAAGATTTATGCGAATTCAATTTTACCGCCTCTATTTTTTGATAAATTTTAAGCGGAAAAAATAAGAATCGATCCAAGATTTGGATGAATCGAAACAAAAAGGATGGGAAAACTTCCTTTTTGTCTCTCAAAATCCCATTTACAATTTGTTTTGCAACGGTTTCAGCCGTTTGGCTTGGAAATGGAACCGGGACTTTGTTCCCAGCCGAGTCAAAAAATTGTGTCCTAGTCGCAATCGGGTAAACAATCATCGTACGGTTTCCTGGCCTTAGTTCACATTGGTAGGCATCCAAAAAGGATCGAACAGAAGCTTTAGTTGCTGAATACAAAGCATAACCAGGAAGAGGTAAATGACTCATCGCAGAAGCAGTGACAACAAATAAACAAGGAGAAGTCCTGTGTTTGTTCAAACTCACTAAAGTGTAAAAAGGAGAGTATACATTCGTTCGAAAAATCCGATCGATACGATCCCAACTTGCCTCTGGAATGATTTCATAATACGCAAAACCTGCATTTGCAAAAAAGATATCGATCCCACCTAATTTTTTATCAGCATCTTTTAAGAGTTTATCTAAATTTTCTGGTTTTGAAACATCACATTTATAAGGAATTACATTGGGATGAGACACTACATTTTTTTCGTTCAAGTCACAGGCTAAAATTTTTACGTTTTCATGTTTTAACATCTGCAAGACGGTTTCCTTTCCAATCCCTGATCCTGCACCCGTAACTACAATTCTTTTGTTTTTTAATTCCATTGGCGAAACCTAACTTGTATGGATCTTGTTGAAAGTTTTTTTTAATGAGATATCTAACTTTTTTTCACATTCCCTAAAAATATGTTTACTTAGGTTCGAGACAACCTTATTATTTGTTTTCCTTGGGGATCACAATGAGTCGATTCTTTGATCAATTATTCAAATTCTTACACAGGTTCATTTCTTACAGTTTTGCCATTGTATTCTTCTCACTTCAGGGTGCCTTTTTTGGTGCTTTTTATGCTTATTTTTTTGGATCAGCACTCATTCCAGAGTTTTCCACCGAGAACCATCCTGAAGTTGTGTACGTTTTTATATTTGCCACCTTCCTCGCGGCTGTCGGACATAGCATCGAGTTTGGAATCCTCACTCCTCTTGGGTATGGTGGATTTCGTAACGATTTAAAAAAACTAAATCTGTTTTTAAGACACAACGACACCATTCGCCACAAAGATATATTAGAATTAGAAAACAATTTGAATACACTCATCCATTTACCAAAGGAGAACATGTATGCTGCCATTCGTTATGCGGTAATGGTTTTTGTTTCTGTTTCCATCACCCATATCATTTGCCACCACCCAATCTACGAGTTAGTTTTGGTTTCCATTGGTTGGCTTTCTGCAGTATTTGTTTATGGAGGTTTTTCCTACATCATCTCCGATTATTTTACAGGTAACAAAAGAGTTGAGATCAAAAAAATCTTAGCTTACAGAGATGTCTCCATTCACAAAAATTATGGTATCCTAAGTTTAAAGGGCAAATTTGTCTTTTTGTTAATATTGATTTTATTATCCCTCAGTGTTCTTTCAGTCTTCATTTCCTTTGGCAATGCAAGTTTACTCAAAATTACTGCCTTCATTGGAATGACATTTGTCGAAGCTGTAATTTTGATTTATATGTTTTTCCAATCCATTAATTTAACATTGGAACAAATTAATGAATCAGCAAATAGCCTTGCTACTGGTGGCCGAGGTGCCCTACCCATCTTATCCATCGACAAAGAATTTATTTTGTTTGCAGAGAATTATGAAAAGGCAACGAGAGAAGTTGGGAGGATTCGAGAAAACTTACAAGAATTAGTTGAGGCAAAAACTTCCGAATTGAGAAACAGTTTGGAAACCGTCGAAACCTTAAAAAAACAACAGGATGGTGATTATTTTTTAACTTCACTTCTGATCAAACCATTGAGTTTAAATAAAACCATTGGTACCCATGTAAAAACAGATTTTTTGATCAAACAGAAAAAGACCTTTTTGTTCCATGGAAGGGAAAATGAAATTGGTGGTGATATATGTATCACACGCACAATTACATTACGAGGCAAAGATTATACGTTTTTTCTCAATGCAGATGCCATGGGAAAATCATTACAAGGTGCTGGCGGTGTACTCGTACTTGGAGCTGCTGTACAATCCATCTTGGAGCGATCCAATGCTGTTGAGTCTGTAAAATTATTGTATGCTGAACGTTGGATTAAAAACGCATACCAAGAGCTCCATCATATCTTTGAAAGTTTCGACTGTTCTATGTTAGTATCCATGGTAATGGGACTGATTGATGACGAAACTGGTCTTATGTATTACTTAAATGCTGAACATCCTTGGTCTGTATTGTATAGAAAGGGAACTGCAGAATTTATCAAAAACAATTCCGAACTCCGAAAACTGGGAACACCCTTTTCTGAAAAATCACTCGAAATCTCTACTTTACAATTGATTCCTGGAGACGTACTCATCCTTGGTTCCGATGGAAGGGATGACATCGAGTTTGTAACAGAAACCACAGCCCGAAAGATCAACCATGATGAGGAATTATTTTTGCGACATGTAGAACAAGGGAATGGTCAGTTAAAAGAAATTTACCAATCCATTCTTTCTATGGGAGAACTGACTGATGATTTAAGTCTGATGCGAATTACCTTTAAAGAAAATCTAAGCCAACCGCCAAGGGCCATTCGGAAAGAATCATATGAATTGATGCGTAAAGCAAAGTCACAAATCAAATTGGACCAACTGGAAGAGGCAAAAACCAGTCTTTTAGAAGCAAATCGCATCAACCCTGAAAATAGAGAAATCCAAAGGGCGCTCATTCGCCTCCTAGTACGTATGAAAGAATACAACTTGGCTGCGGAAAAATTAAACACCTACTTAGAAGAATACCCTGGTGACACAGATTTAATTTATTTGGCATCCTTTACTTACAAACAAACAAAAGAATACGGAAAGGCCATTGATATGGGTGAGAGAATCCGATTGCGTAACCCTGGACATTTATCAAATTTAATACAACTTGTTCAATTGTACCTCATTATTGGCAACTTACCCAAGGCAGAAAAAACGTTACAACTAACATCGTTTATCCCTTCTGATACAAATCGAATTGAACTATTAAAATCACAAATTGAGACTTTTAGACAGAAAATTGTTGATGAAATTCCGACCTAAAGGGGAAGTTATCAGAATTACCGTTTAGCATTAATTTTATGACACAGTTCCAAATTTGGTTATTTCTACTTTGTATCTGTGTGATTACCCTCTTCTCTTGCAATCAGTCCGATTTAGAAAACTTATGTGATCCAAAATCAGATCAATACAAAGACAGTTTACTGTTGCGTTATATTAATTTTGATGAGTCACCACATTGTGGTGTGGTATTAAAAGTAAATCCACCAACCTATTTAATCTGTCCTCCTCTGATTCCCAAAAGAAATGGGACTTTTTTTTTGGAAGCATTTGAAACTGATGGGAATCGACTTAGTTTTTCAAGTAATCCTCCTCTTCCTCCTGGTGTGGTTTTTTCCTTTTTTTCAAATTCACTCGAAGGCACTTATAATGGTTGGAAGGCAAACCAAGTCCAATTCACAATCACAGCGAGTAACCCAAAAGGCAGTGCAAGTTGTGTCTACAAACCTGCATGGATGGGTAAAACCCCTCCAAAAACCAATATCACAGTATGTTATGATGGTTCTGGGAATATTGATGCAACATGTACAGTGATCCCAGGCCAAGATGGCCATCTACGAAAAGGAATTAACACAAGTTTTGTGGGACCAACTCTTGTCTCAGGCGTTGAGATCACAACCGATTTAGTAACAGGACTTGTATGGACAAGTTGTCACAGAGGGAGAACAGGTATTGGATGTATTACTCCCGGTACAGAAACATTTACATATACAGGAGCACAAACTGAATGTACAAGTTTAAATGCTGGTTCAGGATTTGCCGATCGAACAGATTGGCGTGTCCCAGAGATGGAAGAATACCTAACCACGTTTGACCACACAACAGAAAATCCTTCTACCAATTCGACCTACTTCCCACAAACTGCCAGTTTTAATTATAAATCCAATACTTCCAATGCAGCAAGTACGGGAGCATTTTATCCTACTTATATCCAATCTTCCATTGGATTTGGAAATTATACAGACATGCATTACTTACGTTGTGTTGCGACTCCGAGAAATACATTTATCAAACGCTTCATCGACCAATTGGACGGAACAATATTGGATTTAGATTCAGGTTTACTTTGGCAGAAATGTACAGCAGGCCAACCCAATGTTGCCAGTTGTAGTGGAGGAACAGATAGTGCCTTCGTATGGTCTGCGGCCATCAATTACTGCCAAAATTTATCACTTGCTGGCAAAACATGGAGACTTCCCAACGCGAATGAATTAATTTCACTCAAAGATTACCGATTTAATTTCGGAACTCCAGGTTTTAATTCCCTGTTTTTTCCAAATACGGCTTCTGCTTCTTTTTGGTCGTCAAGCCCTGTCCTTGGATCACCATCCACACAAGCATATGTCACTGATTTTGGAGGTTCTGGTGGTGGACCAACTCTAAAATCAGACGGAACCGTTCGAACTCGATGTGTTACTGATTATTAAAGGATTCGTTTACATTTGTTTTCCCAATTCAAATTTTGTTATGGTTCTTTTTTCTTTCTTCTTTCTCTCTCAACTTGTACAACCGTTGGGTTCCACCAAGAGAAAATAAGAGACTCCATAAACTTCGGAGAACCCGCGAGTTTCCGAGTTTGTGTCATCAAAGAAACAGGAATTTTGGACCAAGATGTCACCACTCTTTTTGAAAGTTGGAACGAAGAATTAAAACTCTACCAATTAAAAGCAATCCCGAGAATTCTTTTTGAAACGGAACGACCTGGTTTTTATGGAACAGACATTCTTGAATACATGATGAACATGAGAATGTCTGAGGAATGTGATCGTCTATTGTATTTAAAAGCCCGGACTTGGGGAGACATTGTTTTTGAAATTGTCACTCTCGGAATTTTTGTTGGTGTTGGTCTCAAATTAGAATTACAAGGAGCTGTAGAAGGAAATACAAACACTCGAGGGTATATCAAAGCCAAGTATATTTCCACCATACAGTTGTTATTCACGAGTCCAAATTCAACGTTAGTTCATGAAGGTTACCATTTACTTGGATGTGGACACCAATTGTTCATGAAAGAATGTTATGAAAGAATACGTGATGTTAAATTATTACTCACCGACCCAGACCGAGATCCCAATTTTTTTCCCGTCATAAATAGCACAGGGAAAAAGATTTTAAAAAGACCAATATAGAAATGTTCCACTAACAATCCATATTTTAGTTTCATCCATCCCCTCTCCGAGACTGTTTTGCAGAAGGAAGACTTGTCACTAACAAAGCAAAAATGAACACGATTCCTTAATTGCAATCCGAATGTCGATCCGAGTCGATCGCAGCTCATTTTGCACTAGAATCCAAAATTACGCAGTGGGAAAACCCTATACATAATGTTTGTTATACCTTTTTTTAACAGACTCTTCTGAAAAAGTTCGACAAAGTTTACTTCGTCATGGAAAAAGGCGTTTAACAATTCGAAAACGGGAAGTAAAATCAAAGTGAAAAAAATCATTTCGACCTTACTCATGAGCCAATTATTGGTTTCATGTATTGCTTTTTTAGATTTTTCTAAAGAAGCTGACAAAAAATTAGAATCACTTGGCCTGGTCGCTACCACGGCCTTAAATATGGGATCGACAACTGTTGGTCCATCAGGAAAGTCCATCGTATCCGAAGATGGTAAGTTTCAAGTCTTGATTCCTCCAGGAGCCATGGACGAAGAAAAAACGTTTAGCATCAAACGATACGAATTTACAAACAATAGTTTGCCGAACGGATATATTCCTACAACTGATGCCTACGAAGTCACTCCGTCCTATCGCTTCAAAAAAGACGTGGTGGTCACCCTAACGCAAAACGTAGAAAAAATTGAAGCACTCAATTTAGCAAAAACCAGAGGTCAAGGATTCATAAATTCCTCAACTTCCGATTCTGACCAATCTGGTCGAGTGAGTGGTGGTTGGGATGGTAGTCTGACAACTGCTAATGCTGATAAAATCCAATTCCAATCTCGAACTTTTTCAATCTTTGGTGGTGGAACTCCTCCTCCAGGGAATGGAGCACCAAACATCGTAGGTGCTTTTTATGATTTTAAACCAGGTGGATCTTTTTTACCATACCGAGTCAGAGCCCAAATCATTGAACCAGATGGGGACACTATGTCCGTTTATCTCATCACTGGTCCGATTGGCAAAGGTACTGTTGCGATCCAAATGACACCGGAACCTGGCAATTGGTATTCGGCTCTCATTCCTTATGAAGCAATGGTACAAGCAGGAATTCAAATTCAAGTATTGGCAGTTGATAGTTATGGAAACAATACAACACGACCTAGTTCCGATATGTTTCTGTATCCGGCAAGTTCAGGAAACCCTGCATTCGTAAATAATTATGATACCGATAAAGATAACGATGGTTATTTGGATGCTTGGGAAGTTGACAATGGATTCAATCCAAATAATCCTTCTTCGCCAAATGCAGCTTCGTTTCCAGACTCTGATGGGGATGGAATTCCAAACGTTGCCGACCAAACTCCCAATGGTGAATACAACCCACAAATTGACTCTTTGGCTGTCATCCCCCTCCAAGCAAGGATGTATTTAGATGAAAAAATTACATTTTCGATTCTAGCGAAGTACCAAGGTTCACCTCGTTACGTACAATCTAATTTTGTTACAACTGGAAATGCTCTTAGTGGATCTCCCGTTGGTGAATTTTCTGATTCTGTGTTCCAAGCAATTGCTCCAGGAATCGCCGGTGTACAAGTGACAGTTGGTTCTTTCCAAGCAACTTCCACAGTAACAGTCATTGACACCCTACCACCTAGCAATATCACAACGCTTACCGCAACTGCCATGTCCACCACTCGAGTTCGTTTACGATGGATCGCTCCAGGTAACGATGGACCTTATGGTAAAGTCAGTGCTTATGAAATTCGTAGAGCAACTTCCAATATTGATACAGATGCAAAATGTTCACAAGCAAGTACGATCTTTCACACATTGACTCCGAAAAACGCTGGTTCTGTGGAAATTTGGGATGCAAATGGACATTCTCCTAGTACAACCTACTTCTATTGCATTAGAGCCTATGATCATAACGGAAATAGAAATGAATGGGCTTCTTCGAATGTTTCTGCAACAACCTATGCTGTTAGTGATACGATTCGACCAGCAGACATCACAACACTTACTGCCACAGCCTTAACAGATGAAACCATCCAATTGGCTTGGACCGCTGTCGGTGATGATGGAAACACGGGCAATGCGTCTTCTTACGAAATTCGAAGGTCAGCAAGTGTGATCAATACAGATGTTGATTGTGACAATGGGCATGAGGTAACTAACGCAATCAGTTCAGTCGCAGTAGGTTCTGGAATCAATTTCTCTGTAACTCAACTCAGCGCAAATACTCGTTACTATTTTTGTGTAAGAGCCTTTGACGAAGTGGGAAACAAAAGTCGATGGAATGGTGTTGTTTCTGCAACTACAATGCTAGGAAATTTACCACCGATTGTAAATGCAGGTCCTGATCAATTGAATGCGATGGCAACTGCCACCGTATACCTAAACGGTTCCCAATCGTATGACCCAGATTCTGGAGTTTGTTCTGCAAACCCTGCAAGTTATGTTTATAAATGGTCAATCGTTGCAAAACCACCTACTTCTAATTTAACGAATGCACAAATTACCAATGGCAACCAATTAAATGCTTCTTTCATTCCGGATGTAGCAGGAAATTACGTTTTGGAATTGAGTTTTGTCGATTCTAATTCCACTTGTTACGGTGGTCCAAGAACGGGAAATGACTTTCTACAAATTTTAGCTAATGAAGCGGATCTCATTTCTCCGGCCAAAGTTACTTCCTTCATCGGAACAGGAATTTCACAGGACCAAATCCAACTTTCTTGGTTGAATGTTGGGGATGATGGTTTGATCGGGAACATTCACCATTATGAAATTGGAGTTTCGATCAATCCAATCACCAATGAATCAGAATGCCAAAATGCACCTTGGAAGTATTCACCAAATATCAATAACTTGGTACCTAACGCTCAAGTCGCCTCCGTGATCGGAAGTCTATTTCAAAATACAACTTACCATGTTTGTATAGCGGGATACGACGAAGTTGGCAACCGTGGACCGGCTAACATAGGACTCACCGTAACAACTTTGGCTGGAACCTCAGGTTGGGGAGCTTGGACAGAATGGACAGGATGTAGCGCAAAATGTGGTCTTGGCACAAGAACTCGTAATCGCACTTGCTTAGATCCAGTCGCAGGGTGCGGGGGAAGCGCTGTAGAAACCATATCTTGCCAATTAAAAACTTGTGACGTGAACATATTTGTAGCGGACTATGCGGCAAACCAACTCGTGTCAACGGTTAAATGTCCTACTGGCTATGTCCGTGGAAGCAATACAGCTATTTATCACAACCCAGGAGTCTATGGATTCGAATTCTGGGATAATTTTGGAGGTATTTGTGGTTGGTATAGAGGATACACTGAATCTACTAACCCTGCAACTGTTCAATTTACGACAATTGACAATGGAATCAGAGCAGATTTTTCTCTTGAAAACCCACCAAGAACTGGTGATCCGACTTGTACGCAATGGCATCTTGTCACTAGTCGTGTCGTAGGAATTTATTGTTCGGAAGTTCCGTAAGGATATTTCGTTTTACTCTCCAAGGTTTTCCCAAAGGAAACCTTGGAGACTCTTTCCATCCTCTATTTAACAATGTAAAGTCGAAAATCTTAAGGATTAATCCGCATTCTATCGGTTGGATTTTTCTAAACTTGGTTGCGATTCGAATGCAGTTACCTGTAACGTCCAATTTAGAACCTTTATGCTCCGAAATATTGTTTTGTTCCTTTTTGTCATTTTTTTATCCCATTGTTCAAATGGAAATATCTCTAACAATTGTGATGTGAACTCGGATTCATTTTTAAATTCCTTACTCTTACGTTTTGCCGTGAATGACAGAAGTTACCTTTGTGGTTACAAAGTTCGGATTCCCGCATGTTCGTTAGGTTACGAAGAAACCCACTTGCCTGAAAACTGGGTCCAAGTGAAACAAGAAGTAGAAAGTCAGTTTGCTCTTGGTTCGAGTGGCCCAGAAACTTTAACGAATTACAATGGAAATACAGTCGCCTCCGCAGTGGGTACGGCATCAACCGCCTTCCAAGGTGCTCTCAGTGCTCCCAATGGTAATGTTTACCTTTTACCTTATAACTCACCGAAAATTGTCGCCATTGACCCCAAAACAAAAAATTATGATTTAGCTGTTTCGGTTCCAGGAGCTGTGGATTTTATTGGTGGAACCTTAGGACCAAATGGTATCATTTACCTTTCCCCTCATACCAATAATTCATTTTTCAAATTTGATACAACTAACAAAACTTTGACGAGTATCACAAGTATTTCTATGGGTGGAGCTGCTTATAATGGTGGAGTCTTTGCTCCCAATGGAAAAATTTATTACGTTCCCAGTGGGGAATCAACGATCCGGTATTATGACACGATAAAAGGAACCATTGGTTCAGTGACAACACCAGTGAGTGGAGGAATTTTCGCCAATGGTGTGTTAACTCCTGAAGGAAAAATATACTTTATACCTCATACAGCAACCAATATCCATATCCTCGACACATTTACAGAAACAGTCACTACAATCCCATTTTCGTTTGGTGGTGCCAGTAATTATATTTCAGGAATTTACACACCTAACGGCCGTATCTATATTATTCCTTATAATGCTGCAACAGTATATTATGTGGACACAAAAGATAATGACAATGTTGTGAATGCGGGAACCATTCCAAGTGCCTCCACTGCTATGTTTAATGGAGTTGTACTGGCACCTAACGGAAAACTCTATCCGATTCCCTTAAATTATGCAAATTTTATCTCCATCGATTCCAATAACTCCCAAATCAAAGTGTTAATGCCAAATCCAAGTTCAAATTCCTACCGTGGTGGTGCCATTGGTCAGAATGGTGAAATTTACCTCTCCCCGCATAATGCAAACCGTTTTGATTTACTCGATACAAAATCAATTGGAAGTTTTTGTGATTCCGTCAGGCTTTCGCCTTATTGGAATAAATTTTAGTCGAAAAAATCACAGTTCTTCACCAATTATTTCGTCCCATGGTTCTTGAGATGGTAACGATTCGTAAGGAATGGTACCTGATTCCTTATGAACGAAACAGTCCATCATTCAGAGTTCTTCTATTCTTTTGCTAACCAATTGCCTTATTCTGTTTTTTTATTTGAATCAAAAACCCAAACGTTTGCAAAAGAAAATTCTTTGTTATTTTCGAACACCAAAGCAAAGGAAATCCAAAGGACAGCTAATCTTGGGGGATTCGATTTAAACATTGGATCACTATTTCCATTTTTATTTGAAACAGAATTATTCCAAGAAATCCAATCCGTTTGGAAAGAACACAAACAATGGGAAGAAGTGATAGCAAAAAATACGTTTCACTTTTATGGAATCCAAAACCCAACTTACTCACTCAAACTCAATCGATTGGATTCGATCCATTATACAATATCTATGGAAGAGTTAACTGATGCCATCCTGGCAGAAAAAATACTAAGGCAAAAAGAAACAAAACTAGATCGTTTACTCAAAACAATGATCAATGGTGTTGTTGTTGTGAATCGGGAAGGACAAATCCTTTATGCAAACGAAAGTGCTTCCGAAATTTTGGATTTGGAATTAGAAAAAATTGAGAACCGATACTTTAGTGCAAAGGAATGGAAACAAATCAATGAAGATGGTAGCCCATTCCCGATAGACCAACTTCCGTTAGCAATCGCCCTTGGAAAACAAATTACAGTCTACAATTGTGAACATGGAATCATCTCAGAAGATGGTCACTTAAAATGGTTAAATGTAAATGCAACTCCGCTTTTTGATGAATTTGGTAATTTAGAAGGAGCAACTGCTAGTTTTCTAGATATCAGCGAATTAAAAAATACACAAAATACAATCGAACAACAAAATCGTAAACTAACCTCTGTCTTAAATGCAATTGAAAGATCTGCCATTGTCAGTGTCACAAATCCCGAAGGGACCATCATTCGAGCTAATTCAAAGTTTATTAAACTTTCTGGGTATGAGGAATTCGAAATCATTGGATCAGACCATAAAATCTTAAGTTCGGATTATCATAAAAAAGAATTTTGGCAAGGGCTATGGAAGCAGATCAAAAATGGAAACACCTGGGAAGGGGTCATTAAAAACAAATCCAAAGATGGCAATTATTTTTGGCTACAAACCTTTATCCACCCATTGTACAATTCCCAAGACGAAATTGAAGCATACTTATCCATACGATTTGATATCACCGAAGAAATTGAAGCACTTGAGAACACCAATCGAATGTTACATTTCACAGGCATCCAAAACAATCGATTACAGAACTTTGCCTACATCATTTCTCACAACATAAGACAACATTCATCCAATTTCACTTCTCTCATTCAATTATTGGAAGAATCAAAATCAGAGGAAGATAAAAAGAATCTAATCGAAATGTTACATGCTTCCTCCATCCAATTGGAAGAAACTATTTCCCATCTAAACGATATCATCTCTATCAACCAAACGTTGAATAAACCTATGGAAATTTGTTCCCTAAAAAAAGAAGTGGATAAAACTTTATCAATCCTGAGTGGTTCCATTGAGTTACGAAAGATCCAAGTAGATGTGCAAATTCCAGAAGGCCTTTCCATAAGGACCATCCCTGCTTATTTAGAAAGCATCTTACTCAATCTTTTGTCGAATGCCGTAAAATATGTTCGTTTGAAACAAGGTGCATGGATCAAAATAGGAATCGAAGAAAAAAATGAACAAATCACCATTTTGGTCGAAGACAATGGTCTTGGCATCAATTTGGAGAAACATGGAAACAAAATCTTTGGGATGTTCAAAACATTCCACCGCAATGAAGATGCGAGGGGAATTGGTCTTTTTATTACCAAATCTCAAGTTGAAGTTCTCGGTGGTGAGATCACTGTGGAAAGTGAAGAACAAAAAGGTTCACGATTTTTTGTAAGACTGCCCAAAAACCCTGAAGAAACACTTAGGGTGTAAAAAAGGAAATCGGAATCATCCATAGCTTTCACCTCTCACTTCCCACTCTTCTCTTTGTTCACTTCCTTTCAATCCGTCTTGACAATCTCACCCAACCCTTGAGGCTTACCCTAGTGATCCGTTGGCGAAAGCTTTCGGACGAACCAATGACATAAGGAAATCCATGAAAGTCCACGAATACCAGGCCAAAGAAATCCTACGTAGACACAATGCCAACGTTCCATTCGGAAAGGTCATCGACACAGTCGGTGATTTCGAAAAGGCATACAGCGAAGTTGTCCAAAAATCACCAGTAGTGGTGGTAAAAGCCCAAATCCACGCAGGTGGACGCGGAAAAGGTGGCGGAGTGAAAGTCGCAAAGACAAAAGACGATGCCAAAGCAGCAGCCGAGAAAATTCTCGGAATGCAACTCATCACTCCACAAACGGGTCCAGAAGGGAAAAAAGTCCTCAAAGTATACTTAGAACAAGGACTTGAAATCGCAAAAGAATATTACCTTTCCATCCTTCTCGACAGAGCAATTCGCAAAACCATTATCATGGCTTCCACTGAAGGTGGTATGGAAATTGAAGAAGTTGCTGAAACTCACCCTGAAAAAATCATCAAAATCCAAATTGATCCAGGGATTGGAATCCAAGGTTCCCAAGTAAGAGAACTTGCGTTTGCACTTGGAATCCCTGCGGAAGCTCAAAAATCATTCACTGCCTTAGTGAATTCTGTCTACAATGCTTACATCAAAGAAGATGCAGCACTTTTGGAAATCAACCCTCTCATCCTTACCAAACAAAACGAAATCATTGCAGGTGACTGTAAGATGGACTTGGATGAAAACGCTCTCTACCGTCACCCAGACAACGAAGCACTCCGTGACATTTCGGAAGAAGACCCTTACGAAGTAAAAGCAAAAGAATATAACCTCAACTATGTGAAGTTAGATGGAAATATTGGTTGTATGGTAAATGGTGCCGGTCTTGCGATGGCAACTATGGACATCGTAAAACTTGCTGGTGCAGAACCTGCTAACTTCCTTGATGTGGGAGGTGGAGCAAACCCTACCACTGTGGAAAACGGATTTAGACTTATCCTTTCCGATCCAAATGTGAAAGGAATTTTTGTGAACGTATTTGGTGGAATCGTACGATGTGACCGTGTTGCGGTTGGTATCATCGAAGCTACTAAAAAAGTAAACGTATCGGTACCGGTTGTGGTTCGGTTGAAAGGAACCAACGCAGAAGAAGGAAAAAAAATCCTGAACGAATCTGGTATGAACATTGTGGGAGTAGAAGGACTCCGTGACGCGGCAGACAAAATTGTCTCCCTAATCAAAAAATAGGAAACTAAAAACATGGCTGTATTAGTAGATGAAAATACAAGAGTCGTTGTACAAGGGATCACTGGAAAAGAAGGTTCCTTCCATGCAACACAAATGTTGGAATATGGTACAAAAGTAGTGGCAGGTGTTACACCAGGAAAAGGTGGACAAATTTGGACTTCTGAGTTCGGAAAAACTGCTCCAGTACGCAATACCATCAAAGACGCAATGAAGGAAGACGGAGCAAACGCTGCTGTTATTTTTGTTCCCCCTCCATTTGCTGCAGATGCTATCTTAGAAGGAATTTTTGCCGAAATCCCTCTTGTGGTTTGTATCACAGAAGGAATTCCAACTCACGACATGTTAAAAGTGTACAGTGTGTTACGAAACTCCAAAACAAAACTTGTAGGACCAAACTGCCCAGGTGTGATTAACCCTCGTTACAATGTAAAAATGGGAATTATGCCAGGTTTTATCCACACGCCAGGAAACATCGGAATCGTTTCCCGTTCTGGAACCTTAACGTATGAATCCGTTGCTTCCCTCACAGCGGCAGGCCTTGGCCAGTCCACTTGTATCGGAATCGGGGGAGACCCAGTTCCAGGGATGAACCACGTAGAAGCGGTTCGTCTCTTAAACGAAGACCCTGATACAGAAGGGATTGTCATGATTGGTGAAATTGGTGGAACTTCGGAAGAAGAAGCTGCTGCTTACATCAAAGCTCATGTCAAAAAACCAGTTGTTGGTTTCATTGCAGGTCAAACTGCTCCTCCGGGAAAACGTATGGGCCATGCCGGTGCGATCATTTCTGGGGGAATGGGAACTGCCACTTCCAAAATTGCTGCCATGCAAGATGCTGGTGTGAGTATTTGTGCTCATATTGGGGAAGTGGGAGATAAAATGAAATTGGCCCTTAAAAAATAAGGGTTTTTTTCAAAAAAAACAACTTTGCAGGGGAAATGAGGAGTCTGAATTAAGAGTATGGAACAACGTTCATGGGTTTCTAGTGCATTGGTTCTCTTCATTTCCTTCGGCCTTCTTGCCGCCGAATCGGATGATAAAGGGTTTACCTTAAGTTTAAAAGATGCGGTTCGGTATGCAATTGAAAACAACCGCGAAGTGTTACAAGCACGTTTGGAATTAGCAAAAGCTGATACCAATTTGATGAAATTTGAAGCCAAGTATTCTTGGCGTGCGATTTCCAAAGCGGAAATCGACCAAAAGAAGTTCCCTTTTAACCAAAACAATATCTTTACGGGAACCAAAACACAAACCAACACCTATAGTGCTGGGATTGAAAAACTGTTCACAACAGGAACTTACTTCAAACTGGAAGCAAGATCACAACGTTTTGACTCAAACGCGTTTGAAAATCCAAACCAAACTCCTGCTGGATTTACAGCACTCGGCCTCCCTCCTCTTTATACGGATTCCTTATCTGTCACCATTGCCCAAGACTTACTCAAAAATGCTTTTGGTGCAAATGAAAGGAATATGGAAAAAATTCTAGAAAATCAAACAGAGATTATGCGGGAGCAAATGGAAGACCAAGTTGCTTCCAAAGTGGTATCCACACTTGTCGATTATTGGAATTACTCCGTCAAAGAATCGGGATACCAAACATTCGAACAATTGTTAAAGAATACAAAAAATGTAAGAGATCTCACAATTCGTAAACAAGGGCTTGGACTTTCGGAAAGTTTCGAAGTAAACCAATGGAATGCCCTACTTTCCCAAGTGGAAGGCCAAATGGCACAAGCAAGTGCCGAAAAAGAAGAAGCCAGACGAAAGCTGATTCGTTCTTTGAACCTCCCTGAGGACACTGTTTTCCAAAAAACAACTCCGCTTTCAGAAACCTTACCGGACAAATTGGACTACCAATCTGATATCGACTACGCATACAAACACAGAGCGGATTTCCGCGCCATCCAAAGGAAAAAAGAAAACGCAGAACTTGCCATGAAGATGGCAAAAAACGAAGCCTTACCTTCCCTAAAGGCAGCGGGAACCTATGGATACCAAGCTCAAAATACCATTAGCCCTCAGAATAATTACTCAGACAACCGACATGGTGTTTTTTCCTACCAATACCCAGTGATGCAAGGGTCTCTTGACCTAAGTTATCCAATCATGGACAAAGGGGTCAAAGTGGGAATCCGTGATGCGGAAATCCAAAAAAGACAGGTTTCGTTAGAGGAAGCTGATCTAGTCAAAGCCGTTTCGGATGACGTCAAAACGAGAATTGATATCCTAAAAGCCTCATTTCGTGTGATGGAAAATGCAAAACGTACGGAAGAGGAATCTAAAAAATACTATAATGGTGTTTTACGTTCCTTCCAACAAGGAAGGTTCAATGCACTTGCGGTAAAAAATGCACTGGACACATTGGTACAAGACCAGTTATCACTCGTAAGAGCGAAAGTTGACTATAACATCAATTTACACAGATACTATGTGGCAAAAAATGCATTATTTGAAGAATACGGAGTGGACCGAGCCAAACTCCTCCCTGAAAATCTTTAAGAGAAAAACGGGAGGTAACATTTGATTCGCTCCCGTGTTTTCTTTGTTATTGGTTTACTTTTTTTACTCGTTATCCTTTTTACTTATACCTTTGTTGATTTCCGAGAAAGAGATGATAAAGCGTACGATTTGTACCAATCTGGTTCTTATCTAAAGGTTCTAAAACTATATAAGGAATCCGAAATTCCGACAAGTGAGTTAGAATTAACAATTTTATCCCAATCATTATCCCAATTGGAAAAACAAATCAATGGGAAAGACAACCAAAAAGAACTCTTACAGTTTTTCCAAAAAAGAAATGATACAAAACTCTTTGAATGGGACACCACAAGAGGGACGTATTACCATATTGAGGATCCATACTTTTCGCATCTGAAAAAACATGGAACTGGTTACAAAAGGGCTCTCATCACAAAAATCAATTCCATTATCAAACCCATTCCCAAGTCAGAAGTCACACATTTTTTACTCTTATTGATTTTAGAAGATCCAAGAGGAATGGAAGAAAGTTTTAGTGATGCTTTATCACATTTACTTACCTTTCCTTTTGAACCCATTGGAGAAATCGAAACAGGATTTCTGTTACAAACCTTACATTTTTTATCACAAATTTCAGGAACCAATCTTTACCACCAAACAGCGACAATACGAGGTAAAAATGTAAACCTTCGTAGTGGACCTGGAAGGGAAAATAGTGAAGTGGGAAAAGTAAGTGAACCTGAACCCACAATTTGTTTGGAAGAGGATGGGGCAGAAGAAACCATCGGCGGAAATGAAGGGCATTGGAAACGGTGTTATTTTCCAAACACACAAAAAACAGCATGGGTTTTTTCAGGGTTTTTAAAGGAAACCTTAGCGGATGAAACTCTCACTAGAGAATTCGAAAAACGTTTCAAAGCCGTAGACAATGAGATTCGGATTGATTTTGAAGGATGGGACGGGAAAAAAATCCCACAAACATTTTTCGGAAATTACATTCCTAGGGAATCCATCCGAGTGTATGGAGAAACAGGATTCCCCATTTATGGATCGGACACAAAAAACCCAAGTGCAGAGCGGATCTGCAAAAAACTTTCCGGGAACAAAAACTATTTTGAATTTTCATTTATGCCTACCGATTCAGAGACTCCCATTCCCTTTATCGAAATTCACGTCCAATACAACCACTTGGAACATTTAGCATACTCAATCTCTCTCGACCAAACTTCCATTTGGGTCAATAAAAACCGTTATGTCCTCGACGGTGCCAAAAGGAGAGAAAATCTGTCCTTACATATAGAAAACAGGCAAGGTGACAAATGGAACGCAAGCCTCTGGAGGAGGAATACAGGCCTCATCCAATCCATTCGATCTTATCCTCTCTCGGAAGCAATGCTCGAAGCTGGCAAGTATTCTTGGGAGATTTGCCTACCGCTTGCGACCAAACCAAACAGAGACCATGTCTTATTATTTGAAGTGAGAACAGGAATCCATTAGAGGAGAAACTATGGCAACTTACGACTACCACTGTAACACATGCGGAAAAGACTTTGAACACGTACAATCCATGAAGGAAGATGCTTTGACGGAATGCCTTTGTGGACAAAAAGGATCTGTGGAAAGAAGAATCTCGGCAAGTGCGGGGATCATTTTCAAAGGATCAGGATTTTACGTCACCGACTACAAAAAAGAAAGTACTCCTTCCACACCTTCTAGTAGCGATTCTGGTAACGCATAAAAGGACCAGCTTTGGCTTCAAAAGGTAGATTGGCAATCATCGCTGGTGGCGGAGAGCTCCCCCATATTGGAATGATGGAAGCTCTCGCTAGCGGCGAGGATCCATTGTTTTTGGGACTCATTGAATCTGATTTTTCCCCGCGTGGACACGAGTCTAGGACAATACCTGTCCACATCACACAAGTGGGGAAAATCTTAAAAACCATCCAAAAAGAAAAAATCTCTAGGATCCTCATGCTTGGTAAAGTGAGGAAGGATTTACTTTTCCAAAAACTCAAATTTGATCTGAAGGCACTCTCTATCCTTGCCAAAACCATCAACCGAAATGATTACCCCATTTTCCTTGCGATCGCCGATGAGTTTGAAGCGATGGGAGTCAAAGTTATATCGCAAAAAATCTACTTACAGTCCCTCCTCCTTAAAGAAGGACGTTACACTCCCAAAAAATTTAGCACCCAAGAACTAAAGGACATTGAATTTGGAATGTTCTACGCAGAAAAAATGGCTGATTTAGATATCGGACAAATGGTTGTTGTGAGTGATGAATCTGTTATCGCTGTGGAAGCAGTGGAAGGAACTGATGAAACCATTCGCCGTGGTGGTTTTTACACCAAAAAAAAAGGTGATGCAGTTATTTGCAAAAGTCCAAAAGCAAAACAAGACGAACGTTTTGATTTACCTACCATCGGAATTCACACCTTCCAAGTGATGTTAGAAAGTGGATGTAAAACATTGTGCATCAGAGAAGGTGAAACTCTTGTTGTCAATCCGAAAGAAACAATCGAATTTGCCACAAAACACAAATTAAACTTTTGTGTCCTCGGTAAAAATGGAAGTAAGGTTCTCAATGGTAGCCAAAAAAAAGTCACATCGATCTAATTCTAAAAAAAACATTTTAGTCATCGCAGGAGAACATTCTGGTGACCTGATTGGTGCTGATCTTTTACAAGAATTAAAACTCATCGAACCTGATTATCATTTTTATGGGATTGGTGGAGAAGGAATGATCCAAAATGGCCTTGAGTCATTGGAAGAAATGGAAAATTTAAGTGTGATAGGATTTTCAGAAGCGATTAAAAAATACAGTTATCTAAAAAAAGTATTTTATCGTTTGTTGGACGAAACCACACACAGACCAACTCAGCTTGCAATCTTAATCGATTATCCAGGTTTTAACTTACGATTGGCGAAAGAATTAAAATTACGTGGGATTCCAACCGTATTTTATGTATCTCCACAAATTTGGGCATGGAAATTCAAACGAATCTTTTTTATCAAAGAACATATCGCATTAATGCTGACACTTTTTCGATTTGAAGAAGAAATTTACAATGAATATGGTGTGAATGCAAAATTTGTGGGCCACCCCATTACGAAAAGGATTCCAGAAAAATTAAAAAAAGAACCAGTGATTCCGGAAAAACTTCCAGACCCTCATCATGGTTATACGGTAGGTTTATTACCTGGATCCAGAAAAGGAGAAATCCATCGACTCATTGATCCGATTCTTGGAACTGCAGTGTTACTCCACGAACAATGTAAGTTAGAAAAAAAGAAAATTGTTTTCCTTCTACCGAATATCAACCAAAAGGAAGAAGCATTTTTATTAGAAAAAATCAATGTTGTTAAAACAACACACCCCGATATCCAAATCCATTATCTTTGGAATTCCTCTCTTCGTGTGATGGAAGCAAGTGACCTACTCCTCATTGCTTCTGGTACAGCAACTCTGGAAGGATTATATTTTGAAACTCCTATGGTGATTTTGTACAAGGTAAGTTTATTCACCTATTTTCTTGGATCTCTTCTTATGAAATCCAAGTTCATTGGTCTTGCCAATATTCTGAGTGGAGAAGAAGTTTGTCGCGAAATCACTCAAAATGAATGTAAACCTGAATACATTGTTTCTGAAGCTTGGAAAATCCTTTCCAATACAAAACTCAGGAATAAAATCAAAGGTATTTTACGAGAGGCAAAAGAAAGAGAACTGGGAACAAATAATGCTTCTAAAAAAGCTGCAAAAGAAATCCAAAATCTTTTAAAATCAATTCCTTCTGATTAATCGAACAACTCGATTTTCCCAAGTTCCAATCCAGGATTTTGGTTTGATATCAGAATACAAAAAATATCCTTTTACAGACTCTTCGTCAAAAGCACGGATTCGAATCCCAACCGAATCCAAATCAAGTTCCAAACCTTCATTCCCATCGAAAAGGACTTTTTTCTCTTCGGGATCAATTTGGATTTGGTGGATTTTGTTTTCCCATTCCAAGGTCCACTCACCTTTAAAATTGGGTAAACTGCTAAGGCTTGGTATGGTATCAGCTGGGTTCGATTTTTCCGAACATTGAATGAACTGAAAGATCAAAAGAGAAACGAATACTAAAAATCTCATTTGAAAACGCATTTGTTATCCTCCTCTGAAATCGAAAAATTCCCTCTCGTTTCTCCCAATAAACCATACACAGTCATCTGGTAATTACCGTTTTTATTATTGCCATAACCTTTTAAATCAATGGATCCATTTCCACTTGTTACGACTACATCCGATAAATAATCCAAATCGGAATATCGATTGAGGGTAAATTCCATATCAAATGGTGATTGTAATGGTTTTAAATCCACATTTCCCTTTACAATCAAGTCTCCATCTTTTAAATTAATTCCGAATAATTTTAAGAAATAAGATGTTCTAGCATCTTTATGCAACATATAATAATCACTCCCAATGCTATTGAAACTAAAATCCATACTGACATTGGTAGGTTTTAATTCAATCCCACACATCACCATCCAAGGTTCCGACCATGGGTATTCTTTTAATAGCAGGTTCAAACTAAAGTTAGGTGTTTTACTCGCAAAATAAGATACCATAGAAACTTTTGAATCTATATTTCCCAATCCCAAATTGAAATTAAAGCGACCATCTTTGACAGTAAAATTACCTTTTGATTCTCCAAGAGATTTTGCCCCTTGGTAAGGATAAAAATTTGTAATGTAGATTCCTAAATCAAAATTCATCGATTCTAAAAAGTATTTATAGAGTTTTGTTTGGTAAAAATACTCTTCAGGAATTAGTTTCTCCTGCCTTTCTCGAATTTCTTCTAAGGTTTCTTTTTTCCAATCCTCATATAATGGTTTCCAATCGTTAGCTGTCAGTTCCGTCGTCTGAAAACTAAGTTTGGATTTTGAAGTCATTGGGTAATAATAAGATCCATCTAATTTTTTGGACCGACTCCACTCGGAATATCCAGAACCCATTAAATGAGAAGGTTTTCCAAAAATTTCAGCATCTAAGTTCAAATCCCATTCTTGGTTTGGTTTTAGTTTTAAACTTAGTTTTGCATTTTCAATTTGGACAAGTGAAGAATCAAGTTTGATCTCACTTCCATTGAGTTCCCCTGAAAGAGTAAACCATTTGTTTTTTTCTCCAGTTTCCTTTAATTCAATATTTCCATGCATTTCACCAAACAATGGAAAACGAATAAATCCAGAGATGTCAGTAACATGTTCAAATATATCTTCTAATGCCCCAATTTGAAATTCAATTTTGCGAAAAAGTAACGTTTCCTTCGCCATCTGGGACAATACTTGTGATTTGATTTGGAACTCATTCCCAATAAATTCTCGTTCTTCTAAATTTTCCGTAAAATGAAACTTCTCTCGAAACCGAAAACCTTCCAAGAGATAGTTTTCAAAAAATGGTATGATAATGAATGAGTTCTCAAATTCAACCTCTCCATCCATCACAAAACCATTATTTGGATCGGAAGATATTTTACCTTCCCCTGATAAAACGGCAGATTGAACATTTGCACCAAACAAAAAATTGGTGAGTAATATCGCTTCTTCTGAGGGATAATTTTTCCAAAAAAATTCAAATTTATATTCATTCAAATTGGTCTCGGAAAACTCACCTTCTCCTTTGATTCGCGTTGTATTTGGAACCCAAAACCAACCATTTGTATATTTTAAATAAAGACGTTTGTTTTTTCGAAGTAAATCGATATCCCAACCTTCTTTCCAATCCACCAAAGTTGTATCTGATTTTTTAACTGTGAGTTTTGCATCGTGAAATCGGATGTCTTTGATACGACTTGTTTGTGCATACTCAATCAACCGATTCCTTAAACTGGTATCTTCGTTTAAAACAAGTTGTGGACTGTAAAAATCAATGCGTTCCACCGTAGGAGATTCTTTGAAATAACTTGAGAGTCGAAAGGTAACTTTTTTTACCTTCAACATATGATCATTAAACGAAAAGTCTTCTTCGTTTGAGACAACCAAATCTTCAATGATGAGTCCTTCTCTTAACGAAAAATCGAGAACTCCAATATCAACGGCTTTGCCTAATTCTTGGTTGATGGTTGCGGCAACAACTTTACGAAGTTTGACGAGTGGGATCCGATAGTTACGGAGATAAAATTCTAAACCATAGTAAGATAGGACAAAGAGAAAAAAAACGAAAGCAAGAGCTATAAATGAAAATAGAACCCGTTTGTTTTCACGGATTCTATTGAGTACGAATTCTAAGTTTTGTTTCCACTCAAGGAAACGATGTGTTGGGAAAAAACGTTCCAAAAAATCTTAGAGTTTGCCCTCCGGCTGTAACACTTCCAAACATTCTTTTTGAATGGACTTTAAGGTTTCATTGTTAGGAAATTCTTCCAAACCAAGATTTGCGACTTGTAATCCTTTTTGATAAAAACCGGTGTTTTTGTATTCGAATCCCATTTTGAGATAGGTCTTTGCTGCAGTCTCGTAGTAGAATTCGTCTTTTTTCTGATTCCCTTTTGTGTAGGTTTTTGTAAGAGTCGCAAGTGCTGGGTAATACTCTCTTTCTGCTACAAGAGATTGCACCACTAGTTTTTTACGTTCCATTAGGTTCGTATTTTTATCAAGTTTCTCCGATTGGTTTAGGAACTGGATCGCTTTGTTATATTCGTTTTTTCCGATATAGGCTTTCCCCATTGCCAAATTCCACTCAGACAATTGTACAGGATTTGCTTTTGCCTGGTTTACTTGGTTTAGGGTTGTGATTGATTCTTCATAACGACCTAAATCGAGTAATAACTTTCCCTTTTTGATAATTAATTTGTCACGGGATTCGTCAGATAGTGTAGAGGATTTGAGATCAGCATCGATTGCTTCGATTTGGGCCAAATGAGACCCTGTGTTGATTTTGGAAACTCCTGGGCGGATGGTTTCCTTGTTTGATGCGCAATTTTCAAATGCCACTACCAACAATAGGAGGGTGAGTGGGAGAATCGATTTCATTAGCCTACCTTTAGTTTGTCTAATTCCTCTAAGAAATTCTTAGTTTCTGTGTCTCTATCCTTTGTTTCCATAGGGAAAAAAAGAACAGCGTCCTGAGACAGCTCGTTTAAAAACCGAGAGGGGGCACTCTCGATTTGCTCCCCAAATTTGCGTCTTGTACGAGCCGAAGTCAAGTACAATTTTCGCCTTGGGCGAGTCATACCCACGTAGAGAAGGCGTCGTTCTTCATCGACCACTTCCCCTTCTTCTTCTATAACACGTGAGTTCGGTAAAATTCCCTCTTCGAGTCCCACTAAAAATACTAAATCGTATTCGAGTCCTTTTGACTGGTGCATGGTGAGGAGTTGCACCCTTCTGTCCTCTTCATCCTCTTTCGGTTCATCTTCCATGAGGAGGACTAACCTTTGTAAGAAGTCAAAAATTGTGGCCTTTCCTTCCCTGCCCTCTTCTTCTTCAAAAAAGGACAACATGTTCACAAGTTCACTTAAGTTGTAGATACGGGCTTTGACCACCTTCTCTTCGGTTTCTTCCATGGAAATTTCCCGCTCAAACCCAATTTGAGTGATCATTTCCCGAAGTACCGGTGCGAGTTTCGGAGACATGGCAAACTTCTTTTTGAAGGCATCTACCATTTCTACAAATTGGTAAATTTCTTGTCTGACCTTAGCCTTTACTTCGGGCAAATAGTCGGGACTCTCAATCATTTTATGAAAGATTTCATACAGAGAAAGTTTGTGGGTAAAGGCTTCTTCCTGGAGTTTTTGCATGGTGCCAGGACCTATGCCACGTTTCGGGTAATTGATGATCCGAAGGAGGGAATAATCATCTTTAGGGTTTGCCACGTAACGAAGATACGAAATACAATCTCGGATTTCCTTTCTGTCAAAAAAATTATAACCACCCACTACTTTGTAAGGAATACTCCGGTTGCGAAGTTCTTCTTCGAAGGGACGTGATTGGAAGTTCGTACGAAAAAGGATGGCGATTTCTTTACCCTTAAATTCATTTTTGATGAGAAGTGTTTGGATCCTTCCTGCTACAAAGATGGCTTCTTCTCTTTCATCGGCAGTTTCATAGTATTCCACGCGTTCGGCGGAAGGGATCCGGCTGTACAAGGTTTTTTCCTTACGGCCTTTGTTGTTTTGGATGAGGGAGTTTGCTGCTTGGATGATGAGTGATGTGGACCGATAATTTTCAAGTAACCTCACCACTTTTGCATGAGGGAATTCCCTTTCAAAATTCAGGATGAGTTGGACATTGGATCCGCGGAATGCATAGATACTTTGGTCATCATCTCCCACTACACAGAGGTTATCACTGTTCCCACGAAAGAGAGATAAAAACTCGTATTGGAGTTGGTTTGTGTCTTGGAATTCATCCACAAGGAAGTATTCGTGTTTTCTTTGGTAATAAGCTGCAATTTCAGGAAACTCAGCTAACAGTCGTTTGGGAAGTAAAATCAAATCATCAAAATCGATGGCATTTTTTTCTTTGAGACCCTCTTCATACAGTGAAAAAACTTCGGCTGCCACTAAATCAAACTCACCAGTGAGACCATTGTCTTTGGGATGGACTTGCGTATTTTTCGCATAGGAGATACGGCGAAGGATTTCTTTTGGAGGGACTTTTTTGGGATCCAGGCGTTTGGATTTTAAAAGGTCGGAAACAAAGGCTTCCTGGTCGGTTCCATTAAAGAGTAAAAACGTTTCGTTGTAACCAAGTTTGGTAATGTGTTCTTTTAGGATCTTAAGGCCAAGGGAATGGAAGGTGGAAAGGGTAATCCCTTTCAGTTTTTCTCTCGGAACCATTTTCCGAAGGCGCTCTGCCATTTCTTTGGCACTTTTATTGGTAAAGGAAAGAGCTACGATTTTACTCGCAGGGATTTTGACTCCCTCCACCATATGGGCGATCCGGTTGGTGATGACGCGGGTTTTCCCTGACCCTGCTCCTGCAAAGACAAGAAGGGGACCTTGGATGGTGGAAACAGCTTCCATTTGTGCCGCATTCAATTTCATAGGGAGTCCAGTAAGGGACATAATCCAGTGAAATCAAATGGGGTCGAGTAAAAAAGGTTTGGGAAGTTTACTTAGGAGCCGTTTCGATCCAGGATTTGTTTGGCCCATGGAAATTCAGAAAATTGACAAAAATTTCCTCTTCCAAAATAGGCAATACAGACCGAAACCGCATCCAATCCAAAGTGGAATACAGTGCAATTTCAGATAAACCTACCTTTCCATCGGTAAAGAAATGATTACCACTTAACTCTCGTTTGATGTATTCTAAAATGGAACTGATACGAAGTGCATTTTTGGTTAAGTAAGGAGCGGCATCTGGTTTGATTCCCTCCTTATTCAAATAAAAGAGAAGGATGGCATTGTCGAGGGCTTGGTCAATGGCTGTGAGAAGATTGGCTTCTCTGTAAAAATGATCACCAACTTTGGGACGAAACTTACCATGCCCTTTTGTTTCTAAAATATAATCAGTGATGGTGTGGCTATCCCAGATTTTGACATCGTCAGTTTCTAAGTATGGGACTTTCCAAAGTGGATTTTTTTCTCTAAGTTCCTTTTGACCTGATTCTGTCATCGTATCGACTAATTGGAAAGGAATCCCGAGTTCTAAACAAAGGAAACGTATGCGTCTTACATAAGGGGAAGTGATGCTACCATATAATTTCATAAGGAAAGGTTTTCAAACGATGCTTCTTCTAGCAAGGAGTAAGATTGAAACTTCTAAAAAAAGCTAGCCAATCCCACAAACCCAAGATTGGATTGGAGGTGGCTTCAAACTACTCCAAAGGAACAAAAACAATTGAAAGAACGAAAAAATTGGAAAGACCTATTCCCTACTCCCATTTATACTCTGGCATCCTTCGATATCAAACTACCACGTTCAGAACAAGAAAAAACCTATTATGTTTTAAAATCCAAAAACTGGGTGAATGTGGTTCCCGTCACCAAATCTGGAGAAATTTTACTCATCAAACAATACAGACATGGGATCGGTGAAGACAGTTTAGAAATTCCTGGCGGTATTGTGGATGAAGAAGAACCAGATAGCGAACTAACATCCGTCATCCGAGAATTACGTGAAGAGACAGGGTATGCTACAGACCCAAACAAAATCAAACTGTTGTCAAAATTTTCTGGTAATCCTGCCATGTTCACCAACTGGTCATACTCTTATGTAGCCTATGATGTGGAACCCATGTTTGATGTAGAGTTTGATGAAGGGGAAGATATTGAAATTGTTTTAAAATCACCAAAGGAAGTCAAACAACTGTTACTTGATGGAACAATCCATCACCCCCATATGGCGGCGGCACTCGGAATTTATTTTTTACAAGGTGGTTAGAAACTAACTTTGATAAGGGTAAATATTCATTGGGTTCGGAAATTTTGGTTCCATTCTTTAGATCATTCGAATGCTATGATGGAAAACTTCGTTTAGAAAAATCCCCAAGATTTACGAAATCGCTGGAAATTTAAACAGAAGTTTGAGAGAGTATAAATATGAGAAAGTCCATCGTACACACTATCCTAGTACTTATCATAATGTTATGCCAATTCCCAGTAATGGCAGAACCAGATGCGGCATTGGAACCCATTACCATCACCGTCCAAAAGGGAGAAACTCTTTCTCTCATTTCGGAACGCCACCTTTCTGATCCGAAACGTTGGCCAGAACTTCTGAAATACAATAAAATCCCAAATCCCGATTTGATCAAACCAGGTCTTTCCCTTGTGGTGCCTGTTTTTTTAAGAAAGGCTGTGGTAGGTGTCACTGAATTTGTGATGGGACAAGTGGAATGGAATGGAACTGGTGGAAAAGGACCTTGGACTCCACTCAAACTTGGCCAAGAATTACACCCGAATGACCAAATCAAAACCAATGGAAAAGGAAAAACGGACATCCACATCAACCAAGTAGGTATGGTTCGTATCTTAAACAATAGCCATTTTGAAGTCAAAGGTGAAGATAAAAAAGGTGGGCCTGTGACAGTGGCTCTTTTTAAAGGAAGCCTTGATGCAAAAGTGGCAAAAAGTGATCCACCAGTTGCCAATCATAAATTCAATATTGTTAGCCCTTCTTCGACTGCCGGTGTGAGAGGGACTGAGTTCCGTGTGGAACTCGATGAAAAATTAAGTTCTACAATCTCTTGTTTTGAAGGTGTTGTGGATGTGAATGCCCAAGGGAAAACGGTAGAACTCACACAAGGAATGGCAACGTTTGTTGAAAAAGGAAAGTCTCCTGTTCAACCTTATAAAATTCCAGAAGCACCTCGTATCAAAGAAGAATAGAAGGGATATGAAACAAAATCTAACTTTAATCCTCACTTTTTTATTACTGATTTTTAGTTCCCTAGATTCCAAACCAAAAAGGGAACTAAGAATCCTCATCGATGCAGAAGCCGATGCCAATTTTGAATTGGAACTTTGGCAAGAAAAACCAAGTGAAACGGAAGCATCAATTGCGCCAAAACCACCGGAAGTAATTCAGTTCAAAGGGAACCGAATTACTGTCACTCCAAAAGATGACTTCGAATACTTTCGTGTTCGCAGGTTAGGTGAATATGGAGCAAAAGGATTTTGGACCCAAGTGTTCTCTACAAATGTGGACCCTGGTTCTCCTTTGTCTGTTCCAAGAGAATTTGTAACCAAAAAAACATTTGAACCGAAACCAGTTCCGAAAAATCAAGTTTCCGTAATCTCTAACGATAGTTTTGTGATTGTTAAAGAGAAAGAGGTTGGCACACGGTATTTAACGAAAGACCATATTTATGTATCACCTACCGATGATGCATCGGGTATTGCTGAGGTTCGTTACCGAGTGAATGATGGGCAATGGAATTCGGCAAAGTCCTTAGCTTCGATTCCTTTTACAGAAGAAGGAGAATACAAATTATTTTACTTCTCTGTGGACATGGCAGGAAACAAGGAACCAATACAAATATTAGAATTTATTAGAGATACAATTCCACCAACATCCAATGTAGAGTGGATGGGTACAATGTCCAAAGGAAAAGGGAATACAAACTTTTTATCCCCAACTTCGGCAATTCGATTGGTATCAAAAGACAATCGAAGTGGAGTAAAGGATATTCTGTATTCGGTCACCTGCCAATCAGGTACCCAATCTGAGTTTAAATCCTTTACTACAGACATTTCAGTATTGGGTTTAAAATCAGAATGTAAAGGTTCCTTCCAAATGTTTTATTATGCAGTGGACCAAGTAGGAAATGAAGAACCTGTAAAAACTTTAAATTTCCAATTGGGAAGTGAATCGAATTAATCCTAATTTGGAATTTGTGAATTGCACCCTGATTTTGTAGGAAAACATTGGCTGAATAGAGATGAAAAAAAATCTTTCTTTAGCCATTTTCCAACATAAAGACTTTCGGTTTTTTATTGTCGCAAGGTTTTTTATGGTCCTTGCGATCAATATTCAAGCAACGATTGTTGGTTGGCAGGTTTATGAACTCACTGGTAGTGTATTAGACCTCGGTCTTGTTGGATTATTTGAAGCCATTCCGTCCATCCTCGTCTCACTTTATGCAGGCCACCTAGCAGACCTTAGGGACCGCAGAAATATCATTGTAGTTTGTCTGTTTTTTTTACTCGTCTGTTCCCTCACCTTATTTGCATTTACGGGTCCATTGTTTTATCTATTGGAAACTTATAAGGCATATCCGATATTTTTAGTGATTTTAGTTTCGGGGATTGCACGTGGGTTTATCTCCCCTGCTATTTTTAGTTTTGTAACCCAACTGGTCCCCAGAGAACATTACCCCCATTCAGCAGCTTGGATGGGAACTTCTTTCCAGGCAGGTGCCGTGATTGGCCCTGCTCTTGGTGGAATTGTGTATGGAAGTTTTGGGATCCACTGGGCTTATGGACTTGATTCTATTTGTATTGGTTTACCATTCCTCTTGTTTTTCTGGATTAAAAAACGAAGTTTACCAGAATCAAAAGTCAAAGAACCTCTAAAAGATAGCCTACTCAAAGGTCTAAAATTTGTTTTAAAAAATGAAATCATGTTAGGTGCAATGGCACTTGATATGTTTGCTGTTTTATTTGGCGGAGCCGTAGCCCTTCTTCCTGTATTTGCAAAGGACATTTTATTTGTGGGTTCAGAAGGACTTGGGTATTTGCGCGCAGCACCTTCCTTTGGTGCTTTGATTATGGCCTATTACCTCACTTACAAACCACCACTTGAAAAATCGGGAAAGGTTTTACTCTCTTGTGTATTTGGATTTGGGATCTGTATGTTGGTGTTTGGATTATCCCATTCATTTTATCTCTCCCTATTTGCTTTATTTTTATCAGGTGTATTTGATAGTGTTTCCGTCGTAGTCCGTTCGACCATCATGCAAACGATGACTCCGGAAGATATGCGTGGGCGAGTGAGTGCTATCAATAAAGTGTTTATCGGTTCTTCCAATGAAATTGGTGCCTTTGAATCGGGTATCTCTGCTAAATTTTTGGGGACAGTTGGTTCCGTTGTGTTTGGAGCCACAATGACGGTTCTCATTGTGATGTTTACGTATCGGATGGCACCCAAACTAAAAGAACTAGAGCTAAAAAACTGGGTTTAAAAATGCTTGGAAATTCTCATTTCCATGACAAGTTGGACAAGCTATGTCCGATTTGATCCATGATTCGAAACTTCCCGAAGACAAAAAACACACGCTAATCCTTCTCATACAAACGATGTTAAATGATGTGAACAAACAAATCACACATTTAGGCATCAATAACTACATGAAATTGCAAGAGGATATTGCCAAAATTTTGGTTCCGATCATAGAAGATAAAATGGAATGACTAGTCATTAGAACAAACCAAAGTTTGATTCTGTTTTGCCTTTAATCGGTTTAGCAAAAATACCATCCATCTTGGAATGGTATTTTTTTGTTTGGTATGGCAAAAGGAGATTGTTCGTTTCTCTGTGTGGACCCACATCCAAAGATTTTTACCCTGCCTAAAGTTTGACCTTCCCACTGCAATGGAGTTGGAATCGATAGGAATCAATTCTTTCGGATGACTCCCATCCCAAACCGAAATGGATTGGATTTTTTCTCCATTCGAAAGACCCACATATGTTCCAAGAAAGTAATTTTGTAAACTCAGAGTGATATCAGTTCCCTCACTCATTTCCCAAATAGGATCCCCTTCGACTGATTCCCAATGAAACCTTCCCCATTCTCTTTCCCACAAATGATTGTTTGGAATCCCAACGAAAGCCAAAGATTGTTGGTATGATTTTGCAAGTGCATTGGAGTTAGAATCAAAACCACCTGATTCTTGGAAAAACAAATTTGTTTCGTACAAGGGATTTTGGAATCTTTTTACTGTATAAGTATGTAACTCAAAAGGTTCATCTGTATCAGGAGAAACTTGGGAAGGTGAGAGTGGGATGGCATTTGTTTCGATCCTTTTCCATTCCTGTAAAAATTCTTTGGTAATGGTTGGGTGACTCATTTTGACAAAGACTTCTTTGTTTTTATCCCTTGCTGATACAGAATAATTATAAGAGCCAACATATACGTCCCGTTCGTCGATCACCATTGTTTTATGGTGTAAGAGTCCACCTTTGTAAGAATTCTCTTCATACACAAAGTCAACATTTCCATCTTCCCAGATTAGAGAAGGAAATTGCAAATATTGGCTTAGATAAATTGCCTCTGGATTGGTTTGTTTGGGTGAGTTATAAATTCCCTCTAATCGCACCCCTCGTTTTGAAGCTTCTAATAACTTCAAACTAATGACTGGATCGTAATGTGAGTAGATCAAATATTGAATGGATACTTTTGCCGCATCAATCGCCTCAAGGATTCGTGTTTGGATTTCTAACCCTGCATCAGGTGCAAATAGGTATTCTAAGTTCCCTACTTCAACCACACCCAAAGGATTTTTACCTTCCAATGTGGAAGCAAGCGCATCATATTCAGGTAGTTTTAGATTTTGGATCCAATAAACATTATGATCTGTTTCCAATCCATGTGAAGTAAAATTTCCTGTACCAAGGAACATTCGTTTTCGATCCAGTATCATGATTTTTGTATGGTGAATCCCTGAACCTTCCCAACGTTGTACTTGGAATCCAAACGACTCCAACTCCTTGTAATCCTCATCTTTGTCGCCATAAATTTGGACATTCACTCCGTCTCTCTTTTTGGCATAAAGAGCAGAGATGATTTCATAGTCATCAATTGAATACAGATACATACGAATGGATTCATTCGACTTATGAATTTCAGAAAGAATCACATCCTTTATAATTCTCTTTTTTTCTTTTGAAACATTCCTACCTGGGTAGGAAAAATAAATTTCACTGAGTGGACTTGGAAATAAAAAGGAAGACAGATCTAATTTTGATTTTGGCGCATGACAAAACAAAACAAACCATACACTCAAAACGGGAATGAAAGGAATAAACTTTTTTTCTGTTTCCGTTTTCAAATTTGGTACCTTCCATAGACATATCCAAAATTAGAACGAATTCCCATAGATTCCGGTAGATATAACTGAGAAATTCCAACGCCTAATTCAAACCCTTCCTCTTCTTTTAGTGCCACTTCCAACATTCCTTCTGAAACAAAAAATTTTTCAAATTGCCTTTTTTGAAAATGGATCCGACCATCTAGCAAACCATTTTGGTGGTAAGGCACAAAATAATTCCCGATTAACTTAACTATAACTTGTTGGTATTGGTAAGAAAGGACCAATTCTGTTAAATACCCGAAGGCTCTTCCTTCAATGAGAGCTAAGTTCTTTTCATACCCTGATTCAGTCACGGCGGCCGATGGAAATATTCGAAAAATCTGGGATAGATATGGAGTTTGGCTTGGGTGTGTTCCCATTGATACATAACCTTCATTTACAATCTGATGGTTTTGATTTGTTTCTGCGGTATCAGAAAGAAAATGAGAACTTCTTAATTTAAATTCACCTAACTTTAATTCAGTGCCAACTTGAAATGCCTCACCTGCAATCGGAATGATTCCTGGTGTTTCGGCGATTTGGGAACGAGTCCTGTCACTCCCTTTACACCACAAAAAATCAAACTCAAAAGATAAGTGTTCCCATTGAATTCCAAATCCAATATTCCCAGAAAAAATCGAATCCCCATCTGCTGAATTTTTCTTTGTTTCGCTTGGATGGTCTTTTGTGTTTGGTCCAAAACTCCCTAGTTCCATGTAGTGAACTCCTAGTCGTAAAGAATTAGATTCTCCATAATGAATGCCAAAACTATGCCTCCTATGATGGGAACGGTGAAACCCATCATTCTTTTTTTCGGAGGTTGAAAATTCAGATGAGGTTTCATTACGAAGTAAACCATGAAATTGGTCTTTCGAGAGGAGGAGTGATCCTGAATAAAAATCCCAAATCATCAATTGAAACGTAAGATTTGATTCAGGTTTTATTTCTAAGAATAAACCTTCTCCACCATCATATTGAGATGAAAAACTTTTAGGTGAAAATAAGTGTTCCCGTCGGCCCACACCTAAGAAAAACATTTTGGACTTGTACCCTAAAAAATGATTTTTTCCTAAATAATAATTTCGTAATCCAGTTTCTGGTCCTGTTGTGAGTTTGGCATCCAGGTCCCAATGGATTTGGTTTCGGTTGTTCTTATCTTTTAATCCTACAAAACCTGACTCTCCCGAGCTTCGATTCAAATAACCATCGTTACGAAATACACGACTCCATCTTTGGCTAAAAAAATCCCAATTTGGCACTTCCAAAGGCCTTTTGGTTTGGTTTTCTTTTAAAAATAATTCATATCCATAAATACCAAACTCAAGTCCAATCCCATTCACTTTTGTCAAAGGAATCAAAAACAAAACTAAAAAATAGAAAAATACGTTTGTTAGATGGTGTGAAGGTTTCAATTTTCCTCACGGTAGACTTCAAAGTCATCTGGAGTGGTACCTTCTGCATTTGTTTTCAACCATAGGTATTCTCCCGTACTTGTTGTCTTACGAAAGTTAGATGCACTTTCCTTATGCCCGAAGGATGAAATGAGAATGTAAACCCCATTACTCTTTTTTCGAAGTTGTAAGAATTCGCCAGATGAGATTCCATTTCCAATCGTTTGTGTTGTAACAACCGTGATCAATCGATCTGATTCGGAATGAAAGATCGGTAAGTACCAATCTTTACCATCCGGATCCACAATCCAGGCACATTTGGAAGGTGGTAAAACTGTATCGTTTGTGATAAATCCTTTTCCATTTTTACCAGTTGGTGTTCCATTCGGAAACCGAGATTGGTAAGAAACCAAATCGTCTGTTGATGTTTCATCTTCAATTAGATACGAACTCAAATCCTCTGAGTTTCCAGAACGATTGCATACATAAACCCATTCATTCTGTGAGAGAAAAGGATTCGGATAAATAGCTTCAATTTGAATTGGTCCCTTTTTTTCCAAAAATCCAATTGGTTTGATTAAATTTGGATGTGAAAAATAAGAATACATCTGCTCTTCTGAGTGACCAGAGAAAACATTCGTTAAATCCAAGTTAAATTGTAAGTCAGACAATGGTAGTATAGAGATTGGTAATTTCTGTCTCTGGTTTCCAAAAAGAAAAGAACCAACGTTTCCTAACGGTGAATTTGCCAAGTAACCAACTTGGTCTCTTAATTTTACAATTTCCAAACTGGAAATTTTTTCAACACCCGGACTCCTCCATAATCCTGGACAAGGAAACGAACTTACCATTGATGATGAAAAAAAGATGGGTGCAATTTCGGGATGAAGGGAACGAGTGTTGTCGTAAGATTTTTCTTTTATAAGGGCATCACTCCATATTATTAAACGATTGTTAGATGTAATTTTTTCAACGTACGACAAA
Organism: Leptospira levettii; assembly: GCF_002812085.1. NCBI lineage: Bacteria > Pseudomonadati > Spirochaetota > Leptospiria > Leptospirales > Leptospiraceae > Leptospira > Leptospira levettii. The sequence continues at coordinate 86,868 of NZ_NPDM01000006.1, read as the reverse complement.
GAATTAAAGGATTCGCCAAAAAAACCAGAAGGCAAATGGTAAATGTTTTCACCATTACATAGATTTGGTTCGTATCCAAAGGTTACAATTTTAGTGCCACTCGGTTTCCAATAGAAATAATCTTTCTTTTCACTCGATTGAAATGAACCAATCCCTTCTTCCCCTTCAATGAATCCGAAATCAAAAAATGGATACGGGTTTTGTGCCAGTTCTAAGAGCGAACTGCCAATGAAATTGATTTGGTTTGTTTCATGTACACCAGGGCTCAACTGAAATCCATAAGAAAGTAATCTTGGATCACTCTGAATTCGGGGATGAGGAACCTCTTTCTCTTGGACAATGATGGAAAACCGATTTTGGTTTCCTTTTCGAAGTAAATGAAAACGATTTGGATCAAACTCTACAGAGATACTCTCTTCTGATAAACGACTTTGGATGAGAAAGGGAGGGATTTGAAACATTTGTTTCGGGATAGTAAATGGTTTTTCCCTTTCTAAAAGATTCCAACCTAACCAACGTTCATTAGTCATTAGGAAAATTCCATTCTGATTTAGAATTTCTTCTTTCGCCGAAAATGGATAAACATTCCCATTCAAAATCCAATTTAAGGATGATAAATCGCAAGTTGTGCCTTCATTTCGAAATTCAAAGTAAGCAGGAAAAGGGAAATTTGAATCCGTTTCGTTTCCTGGATAAAATTCTGTGAGATGGATCTGACTTGGAAAACATTTGGGGATTGTATTTGAAATGGAATTTTCTTCCAGGTAGTTTGGCAAACCTGGATTACCGCAAAAAGATCCTTCAGTTTCCCATAGTTTTTTTTGGTCACGGCAAGAAGTAGTTCTCCACTGTTTCGCAAAATATTCCTCACCTTGTTTGAAATCAAACGAGGCATCATACAACACCGATTCTCCAAATCGAATGGTTTCCGTTGTTCCCAGTTGTGATAAAAATTGTTTGGGGATGAGTATCCCTTGGTATTTTGGATTGTCTGATAAAAGTAGGATACCATGGGGTAACATGACTCGGCTACGTTTTCGAAAATCTTCCGATTGGAATGTGATTGTAACTCCATCCTTTTCCCTTTCGAGTGTTTCCGCGTAAGGACAGATCACCTTATCTTTTGTATTCTCCCATTCTAAATAACGCAAATAGTCAGATTCTGAATGACGGAACAATTCTGATACGTTAGGGGAACCAATCTCACAACTAGAAATCCAATTTTGGTTTTGGCTTAAGACCAAATCGAGAACCTTCTCCACAGGAGGGCATGGAAATTCGAAGTCAATTGTTGGGGTTTGGTTTTCCGAATTAGAGAGTGAATACGAACGGTAAACAACCTCACATTCTGAATTTGATTTTTGCAAAAAAATAGGGTGAGGGATTGCAAAACTTTGGTACGTCACAAGGCCTGTTGAGAATACTTGTTCCTTCCACTCTATGATTGGATCGATTTCTTTTCGTTTCTCTTTCCATTTCCCAAATGTTGTGAATGAAAGATTCCAACCCTTTCCAAATTCAAAAAACGTTTGGTATTCTGATTTTTGATTTTTTAAAAGAGAAAAACCTGTTTTCCAACGCTTGGAACTCTCTTCATTCAGTTTGGAACAAATTCTGAATTTTGCACCTAACTCTAATTTGTATAATGAGATGGGAATGGAATACACACAAAAAATCCCATTTTCATAATGGAATAGTTCATTTGAATCTGGTAAATTGAGTGACGAATCCTTTGTTCCATATTCAAAAAAAAATTCAGGAACCTCTCCTAAAGAATCATCATAAAAATAAAATGGAGATTGGTTCTGTGAAGTACAAGAGAATCCGAAGACAATAAAGATGAGTAAAAATTGTTTCACCTAACCACTCCTTCTCAAAGAAGTAGTTAAAAATCTTTATCTCGGTTCTATTTTTTTTAAGGATTGAATGTTATTGTAAATTTTTTCAGCAAGTACAGGCCCTATGCCTTGTACTTTTTCCAATTCTTCTTTTGTTGCATCAGTGACTTTCTTTTTTGATTGGAAATACATCAGAATATTTTTTCTTCTACTCGCTCCGATATCGGGGATATCATCCAAAATGGATTTGAGAGCTTTTTTCTTCCTTTGTAATCGTTGGAAGGTAACACCAAACCTGTGGGCTTCATCCCGTACATTACGAAGGAGTCGCATCATGGGGGAATGGATATCAAAACTATATGGATGTTTTTCCCCTGGAAAATAAATCTCTTCTCGTTTTTTTGCAAGGCCTACCATCGGAATATGACCCAAATCCAGTGCATTCGCCGCTTCCGCTGCTCGAGATAATTGGGTAAGTCCTCCATCGATCACAATTAAATCAGGAAGTGGCTCTTCTTCGTTTACCAAATGGCTTAACCTTCTTGCAATCACTTCATGGATCATACCGGGATCATTGATCCCATCATATCCTCTCATCTTATAATGCCGATACCCAGATTTATAAGGTTTTCCTTCAACAAACATCACACCACTGGCAACAGGGGAACTCCCTTGGAAATGGGAAATATCATAACACTCAATTGTCCTTGGTAGTGTCGGTAAATTTAATTTTTCTTGTAGTTCCTTCATGGCAACGGTTTGGTCCCGAAGTTTTGTTGCGAGGATACGTTCTGTTAAACTCAATTCCGCATTTTTTTCCGCTAGGCGGAGTAAGGATTTTTTAGGACCCATCTCAGGGAATTTTAATTTGATGGATGTTCCGTATTTTTCGAGAATTGTTTCTAAAAAAACATCATGATTACCTTTCGCAGAAGTTGGTAAATACACAACACTTGGTAATATGGTTACATTTAGATAATAATCGCGTAAGAAGGAATTAAATGCCTCTTCATCATCTGAAAAAGAAAGCCCTGTCAATGGGAAAGATTTTTTCCCTTCCAACCTTCCTCCTCTCACTTCCAGTATAACAATCTGACCTTCATCGTCTCGTTTGCTAATCCCTAAAATATCTTCATCTCCACCATCTAAACTAACAACAGTTTGTTTTTCTCGGATTTGATTAATTTTTTCGATCCTTTGTTTGAGAAATCCTGCTCGTTCATATTCCATTTTGGTGGATGCATCTAACATCGCTGATTTTAAATCGGCAACTAGACGATCTTTTTTACCTTCTAAAAAACGGAGGATTTCATCAACTAACTCGGAATAGGTTTCTTTTGTGATATTTCCTTGGCAAGGCCCAAGGCACCGTCCCATATGAAAATTTAGGCATGGTCTTTGTGGTTTTGAAAGAGGAAGTTTTAATTTCGTTTTCCTAACAGGAAATATACGATGGATGAGCTCTAACGTATCCCTTGCAGCTTTGACATCCGTAAACGGTCCAAAATACCTATCCCCATTGTCTTTCACCTTTCTTGTCAAAAACACCATTGGATAGTCTTCACTTGTGGAGACACATAAGAATGGATATTTTTTATCATCTTTTAACCTAACATTGAACTTAGGGTTGTATTTTTTGATGAGAGTGGCTTCGAGTAATAAGGCTTCTTTTTCTGTCCTAGTTGCAATCCAATCCAAATCATACAATTCAACATAGAGTGCTCTTGTTTTTCTGTCTTTTTGGTTGGGGTTGAGATAGGACCTAACTCGTGATTGGAGTTTCAGGGCTTTTCCCACATAGATCACTTGCCCCAATTGGTTTTTCCAAAGATAACAACCTGGTAAACTACCTAAGTTTTTTATTTTTTCTTGGATGGTTTTGAGTATCAGGGCATCTTTCATAAAGAGGAACCGTCAGGAATTTTACGTTTACAATTCTTAGACAGTCTGTATCCCTAGGGTATGGACATACGGAAAATGATCAAATTTATAATTTTTGGTCTTGAAGGATTTAACTATTTAATTGGCCTCCCGATTTTGCTGTCATATATTTATTTTTTTACGCAATGGACAAGTGAAGAACTTCAAATCATTCTAATTTCTACCGGCGTCATCGTCATCTTCATTGTCAGTTTTGCTGTTTCTTTTTATTGGATTCGTTTTTCACCCGTTTACAGAATATTTAATGGAACCGCTTCCAACACAGACAACCACAAGGCATACTTTTGGCTCGATCATTTAGAAAAGGTCTCGATGATCGATGTCATTGTCCGTTATTCAGTGGGTTATCTTTTTGTACTCGGTGCTCTACTCTTTTACCAAAAAACCAAAAATTTTGTCCTTCTGAGTGAACTTGCCATTGGCCTTGGAATGACAGTTGCCTTTACGATTCTGTTCCAATCGATTTTTATTGGGTATGTAGAAACAAAATTTAATATAAAGGGAATTTTACTTTCCATTCGGTTGGATAAAAACTCGAGGATCAATACAAGAAAGTTATCGAGGAATTTAGGATTCCAAACTGTCCTCTCATTTTTAGCTGCTATTTTGTTACTTTTTATCATTAACTATAGAATGAACTTCAAACAAGAGTTAGACCTAGTAAACTCAAGTATGAAACAATCTGTAATGGATTCTGAATCCCTCATGCGACTGACTTTAGTTGATTTTCGTGATCGACTGACAGTTTCCATTTTTACAGAGAACAAACTCAAAGACCAAATTGTAAAACGGAATTTAAATGGAATTCGTAATGTCCTGAACGAAATCCAATTAAAAAGTACAAACCATGCGGTTGAAGCATTGTTTTATTACAAACCCGATGATGGAATTTTTATCTCAACAAATGAATATGATCGTTCCAAAACCGGATCCATTTTTTACATTGAAGATGGAAACTTAGCAAGACAAGGACCACTTAGACATACAAGTATTCGTTCCAAAATTTCAGGAGATATTGTTTCCCCTTACACCTTACCCGTCTACGAAAACAACCAATTCCAAGGTTACGTAGGTGGATTTCTCAATATTGGTAAATTATCCAGTTTTATCTTAGGGAATTTAAAAATTGGAACCTCAGGCAAAGTTGGATTTTTTGATGGTGATGGAACCATAGTTTATTTCTCGGACAAACGAGACATTGGAAAAAACGCCAAAACAATGTTAGTTTTCGATACTCCCTTCCATACTCAGGAAGCACTTGGGTTTATTGATTCCACCGAAGATGGAACCCAAAAAAGAATCTTTTTTGTGAAAAACCCTGAATTCAATTATATCATCTATTGTATTTTTGAAAATGCAGAGTTATACGAAAAAACCTTATCAAGCCTTCTAATGACACTCGGGATTTCTATTTTGATTGTATTCATCATTGGTGTTGTGACAGTACTTGTGATTGAATCCAAATTAAAACCATTAGAACGTATCAAAGTACGCATAAGCGAAATGGTAAAAGGAAATCTAAAATCCGATTTTTATGACCCGAGCCGAGATGAAATTGGAAGTATGGCCAATGCCATGTATGAATTCCAATCCAAACTCCGCCAAATCGTCAACCAAACACAATCGGTTTCCAATGAACTAACAAACACTAGTTCCGATATTTACGAATCCATGTTAACCCTTTCCGATGCAGCCCAAAACCAAGCGGCAAGTAGTGAAGAAATCTCTGCCTCGATTGAAGAAATCACTGCTGGGATTGAAAGTGTGGCACAACGTACAGAAACCCAATCCTTTACCTTAGTTTCTCTCATGAAAAAAATGACAGAACTGAACCAAGTTGTTTCCGAAATTGATAAAAAATTCCAGGTTGCCGATGTCCGTGTAGAAGAAATCACAAAGGATGCCAAAAAAGGGGAATCCTCTCTAGGTGAGATGAAACTTTCCATGGATAAAATTTACCAGTCATCTTCTGAGATGACAAATGTAGTGGAGATCATCCATACCATTTCCGAACAAATCAATTTACTGGCTCTGAATGCAGCCATTGAAGCGGCAAGGGCTGGTGCCAGTGGGCGCGGGTTTGCCGTTGTTGCGGATGAGATTTCAAAACTTGCTGACAAAACAGCAAAATCCATAGAAGAAATCGAAGAACTCATCAAACAGAATGAAGTCGAAATTTACCAAGGCCAAGAAAAAATTGACCAATCAATTTCGATCTTAAGTGAAACCATTACAGGTGTGAATTCGATCAACCAAATGACAAAAGAAATCCGCATGGTTGTCCAAAAACAAATTGAGACCAACGAAGAGGTAAATGAAGGTGTCTCTCAAATCCGAGAACTTTCTGAAATGATCCGAGAAGCCACTGAAGAACAAAAAACAGCGATGATGGAAATTTCTCGATCCATTGCCGAGATCAATAACCATGCGCAAACCACAGCCATTTCCAGTGACGGCACAAAATCACATTCACAAAACATGAACCAACTAACAGAAAGTTTACGTAAAGAGATCAATTATTTCCATGTCTAAATCAAAAAATAAAGTCCCACTCAAAACAAAACTCATTGTGATATTACTTCCGATGGGAATCGGCCTGGTCTCTGCTATGTTTGTGAAGTATAAGGTCCTGCTTCCTGTGGCCATACCCAATTCTTATATGGAACCAAGTTTAAAAAAAGGGGACACCGCTTACTTCAATCGTTTTTATCGCAAAAGCCAACTGGGAATTGGAGATGTGGTCATTGCCACTTCCCCACTTGACCCAAATTCTACATTCATTGCAAGGATCATTGGCAAACCGGGAGACTCCATTTCCATCCAAAAACGCATGGTCTTTCGGAATGGAACCATCTTAGATCCCACAATGTTTCCCGAACCAAGTACACAATCGATCGCTCTCATCCCGGCCGGGAAAACAGAACATGATGATATGAACCCAGTGACAGTTCCTGAAAAACATTTCTTTTTACTCGCTGACAACCGCGAATTGGGAGTGGATTCGAGAACCCTCGGCACCATCCAAGAATCCCAAATCATTGCTGTTATGTGGTAATTTTCACTGGATTTATTTTGGAATTTGGAGCGGAAGTTCGATCGTAAATTCAGTATTACCTGGAATTGACTGGAATCGAATCGAACCTTGATGGCGTTCTACAATCTTGCGACAAATATCTAAACCAAGCCCACTTCCTTCACCGAGTGCTTTTGTTGTAAAGAATGGTTCAAAAATACGGGTCTGGATGGATTCAGGTATACCTGGTCCCGAATCTTGTACACAGATTGAAACCTTATCCTCTAGATTTTTGGTTTGTATCTTGAGTGTACCAGAAAAGGACATCGCTTGTAAAGAATTGTAAATGAGATTGGTCCATAAGTGTAAAAGTTCTTCTGGATACCCTTCTATGAAAGGAATGTCTTCATATTCCTTTATTAGAATCACATTTTTCTTGAATTGATTTTGATACAAAGTGAGAACAGTTTCGATATTCTCTTTCACATTAACCTTGATTGGATTTTTGGATATTTCAAATCGAACAAAGTTTTTCAAAGCAAACGTCATTTTACTGGCACGTTCAACAGCTAATAACATAATGTGAAGTGATTGGTAAACAGTGATTTCTTCCACAAGTAAGGTGAGTATCTTCTCTACCTTGTCTTTTAAAAATAATTCCTGATACGACTCCAAAACATCCAAATCAAACCCAACATCTATCAAATGGAATGAAAAAGAATCGGGAAGCCCTCTTTGGTGTAGCCAAGATTCAATTCGTTTCCTTCGGCTCATCCGTTCTCTACCAGATATGATTTCAATTCTAGATTTTAAAACTTGGATTACTTCCTGAAATAAATTTTGACTCTTATGATCTGGCAAGAGTTCTTTTAACTCTTTTTGGAATAAGGAATATTCGGATTCAAATAAAGATTCTTTTAGATTTTCAGCTGATGCTTGTATGGCTGCAATGGGGTTATTGATTTCATGTGCTATGCCTGCTACGAGTTGCCCAAGGCTTGCCATTTTTTCAGAAAGGATGAGTTGGTTTTGAGCTTTTTTTAATGTGGAGATAGTTGACTCTAGTTCTTCGTTAGAATTTCTTAGTTTTTTTGTACGTTCTTCAACCAGTTGTTCTAAACTTTCATTTAACTCTCTTAATTCATTTTCTCTTGCAATCAATTCCTCATAAATTTGGTTTTTCCTTTGGTTACTGATTGTGAGAGCGATTTGATCACCTAATTGGCTACAAAAAATAATTTCATCATCTTGCCACTTATGTTTTTTACCAACATGTTCAAAACATAAAGTTCCAATCAGTTCTTCCCCCATTCTGATTACACCATCTAACATTGCCGTGATGCCATTTGGTTTTAAATAGGTTTCAATGAATCCTTTCGTACGTGGATCCGTATAAGGATCGTTAGCATCCACATACTTTTCCTTCACTAGGTATTGGAATTCCTCTCGGAATTCAACTTCCTTCAAAATGGCTCCTGAACTATGAAGGGCTTTACTTTGGAAGTATGTATCCACATTCAAAAGTTCATTTTTGGAATCATTAAAAAGCCAGACACCCACTCGTTCAATTCCAAGTCCTTCCGCCACTGATTTGGTGATGAACTTGGCTAAAGTTTGGATGTCGCCTGACCGGGCACTCGGATGAGAGGAGACTTGTGCCAATATGTTTTGTTGGAATCTGGCCCGATTTAGCTCTTTTTGAATCCGATCCATGCCGTTTTTAGACATCGAAAATAGCAAAAATCGTACAACGAGGATGGTGGAACCTCCCGTTAAAAATATCAATTTCTAGGCTTCTGTTTGCTCCTATGCCTTTTAAAATGAGTGACATAGACCCCGAACTCGAAATTCTGTAATTAAAAAATCGTTTTATCTCTAGATACGAGCCTTTTAGGAGAAACTCAATGGTAAAAATCGCAATTAATGGTTTTGGTCGCATCGGACGACTTGTGCTTCGTTCCGGAATCAAAGACCCCAATTTAGAATTTGTCGCAATCAACGACCTAGTCACCCCAGACAACCTTTCTTATCTTTTTAAGTACGACTCAACTCATGGTCGTTTCAATGGGGAAGTTTCTCACACAGACAACGAAATCATCATCGATGGCAAAAAAGTAAAAACTTTCTCCGAAAGAGACCCAGAAAAACTCCCATGGAAAGAACTTGGAGTGGACTTTGTCATCGAATCAACAGGTCTTTTCACAGACCGAGTGGGCGCTGAAAAACACATCAAAGCTGGTGCGAAAAAAGTAGTGATCTCTGCTCCTGCAAAAGACAAAGACATCCCTACCTTTGTGATGGGTGTAAACCATGAGAAATACGATGCAGGAAAAGACAATGTTGTATCCAACGCATCCTGTACAACAAACTGCCTTGCTCCGATCACAAAAGTGGTTCTTGACAATTTTGGAATCGTGGAAGGTTTAATGACTACCATCCACGCGATGACAGCAACCCAACCAACAGTAGACGGACCTTCTAAAAAAGACTTCCGTGGTGGTCGTGGTGCTGCTCAAAACATCATCCCTGCTTCCACAGGTGCTGCAAAAGCAGTAGGACTTTGTATCCCTGAAGTAAACGGAAAACTCACTGGTATGAGTTTTCGAGTTCCCACTCCAGACGTATCGGTTGTGGACTTAACCGTTCGCACGGAAAAACCAACAAGCCTTGCCGAAATCAAAAAGAAAATGAAGGAAGCAAGTGAAGGTTCCATGAAAGGAATCCTTGGATACACAGAAGATATGGTGGTATCAAATGACTTCCTTGGTGACATTCGTTCCTCTATCTTTGATGCAGATGCTTGTATTGAACTAAGCCCTACTTTTTTCAAACTCGTGTCTTGGTATGACAACGAAATGGGATACTCCAACCGAGTTCTCGATCTCGTACGTTACATGGCAAAAAAAGGCTAAGATGAAATTACCTCTTCTCGAAGAACAAAATCTAAAAGGAAAACGAGTCTTTGTTCGTGTGGACTTCAATGTCCCTGTGGAAAACGGAATCGCCACTGACAAAACTCGGATTGAAAAAACCCTTCCGACTTTGGAATTACTCATTTCCAAAGGAGCAAAGATCATTTTGGGAAGCCATTTAGGCCGACCCAAAGGTGGACCGGAACCAAAATATTCCATGAAACCTGTGTTTGATGTTCTTTCCACACTTGTCAAAACCAAAGTCAGTTTCTCGGAAGCGGTCATTGGTGCCCCTGTTGTGAAGTTATCAAATGAACTGGGAGAAGGAGAAATTTTACTTTTAGAAAACCTTCGTTTCCATAAGGAAGAAGAGGCAAACGATGTCGGTTTCTGTAAGGAACTGGCAAAACTCGCTGATGTCTATGTCAACGATGCGTTTGGAACGGCACATAGAGCCCACGCTTCGACAGAAGGTGTGGCTCACCTCCTCCCTGCCTTTGCGGGACTCCTCATGCGGAAAGAAATTGAAGTGCTCAGTGGGCTTCTCGCAAGACCAGAACGTCCGTTTGTGGCGATCGTAGGTGGTTCAAAAGTCAGTTCCAAATTTGCGATTTTAAAGAACCTTCTCGAAAAAGTGGACCACCTTCTCATCGGGGGTGGTATGGCTTATACCTTTCTCAAATCCAGAGCAGTTCCTGTGGGCAAATCCCTTGTGGAACCTGAATTTGAATCCCAAGCCTTCCAACTCATTGACCGTGCTGGTGTACAAGGGGTTGACCTCCAAATCCCAGTTGACCATATCATTGCTGACAATTTTGATCCGAATGCAAAAACCAAGTCTGTTGACAAAATGGGAATTTTGGACGGATGGATGGGAATGGACATCGGGGCAAAAACCATCGACAATTATGTAAAAGCCATCAAAGAAGCAAAGACCATCTTATGGAACGGACCGATGGGTGTGTTTGAAATGGATAAGTTCTCTAAAGGAACGATTGAAATTGCAAAAGCCATCAGTAAATCCAAAGCCAAAACCGTTGTGGGTGGAGGAGATTCCATCGCCGCTGTGAATAAAGCTGGTGTGGCTGATAAAATCACTCACATCTCCACTGGTGGTGGTGCTTCCCTAGAATTTTTGGAAGGACGCACACTCCCAGGTGTTCAATGTTTACTCCCAAAGGAAGACAAATAAGATGAGAAAGAAGATCATAGCCGGAAACTGGAAGATGAACCTCACTCTTGCGGAAGCGAAAACAATCGCAAGAGGACTGGTAGAAACAAGTAATGTTTCTTCGTATGAAGTGATGGTGTTCCCAAGTGCTCTTCATCTGGAATCGGTTTCTTCTATCGCAAGTGGCTCTAAACTCATCGTTGGTGCACAAAATGCGTACCAATCAGCTCTCACTGCCATGACAGGGGAAATATCTCCCGTACAACTCGCAGAACTCGGGATCAAAACTGTCCTTGTGGGCCATTCCGAAAGGAGACAATTCCTTGGAGAAACTTCCGAGTTTGACAATGCAAAGATAACCTACTTTTTAAAAGCGGGACTTCGCGTTGTTTATTGTGTGGGTGAAACTTGGGCCGAAAGAGAAAAAGGACAAACTTTCTCTGTGTTAGAAGACCAAATCAAAAAAGGTCTAAAAGACATTACGAGTGATCTCTTCGCCAATCTTGTGATCGCTTATGAACCTGTTTGGGCGATTGGAACTGGAAAAGTAGCAACTCCTGTGGAAGCAGAGGAAGCACATGCCTTCATTCGAAAAGAAATTGGCAGACTCTTTGTAGGAGCAGACCAAGTGGCAGAAAACATCCAAATTCTTTATGGTGGATCTGTAAAACCAGACAACATCAAAGAACTTCTCGCCAAACCAAACATTGACGGTGGCCTTGTGGGTGGAGCCAGTCAAAAACTAGAATCATTTTTAGGACTTTTAAAATAAGGAAATTATATGGGATTTTTTGCAGGAACCATTCTCACTCTATTTGTTCTACTTTCACTTTTCCTCATCCTTCTTGTGATGATCCAAACAGGAAAAGGTGGAAGTGCGGGAATGCTTGGCGGATCTACCGCGAGCCAATCCGTGTTTGGAGCTTCAACAGCTGACGTAATGACAAAAACAACAAGAGTAGCAGCGATTTTGTTTATTGTATTATCTCTTGCTCTTTCCTTTGTTTTTGCAAAGAAAGATGAAGTATTGGTACCAGATGTGGAACCAAGTTTGGAAACTCCGGTAGAAACTGATGGAACAACTCCCGAAGTACCGGCACCTAGCACTCCTTAGTCTTTTTTTACTGAGTGTCGATCTCTTCTCTGAGGTCGACATTGCCGAAAAAGAAAATCGATTAGACAAGGAAATCCTTAGCCTCTACCGAGACATCGCAAAGGCCAGGGAACTTCTGTCCTACGAACAACTTTCGTCTTTACCTGCCAATACCACCATCCAATTCATTGGATCTTATCCCAACCGAACAGGCATACGAATCCGTAAGTTTAAAGTTGATCCGGACCCTCAGAACAAAAATCGAATCAAACATTCAGAAGAAAAATCAATCTTACTTGAATTTAATGGTTCTGTACTCTCCAAAGTAGAAATCCAAATCACCTCTGAAGACACGGAAATCGAACAAAAAACCAGAACAAAAATCACTGATTCTACTCCTTTAGATGAATCGGTGAATGATATGGTCATCCAATTTTCAGGTCTTGATGGATCTGATAGTTTCCCTCTTTCCTCCCTCAGAAATGATTCCATCAAACAGGAAAGGAATAATTTCAAAAAAGAATTTTATATCAAATTTTTATTAGATTTCCATAGCCAACTAATTTCGATTAGTGCACTTCAAAAAACAAACGGAAACCAAAACCAAAAAAAAATGTTCAAACAATTGAACCAATCACTGGGATATTAATTTGTCAGAAAACAGAAACAATGGTGATTCTCAATCGATGGAAAACATCGAAAAAGTTGCCGAAAAAGCCCGAGAATTGGAAGCCATTTATGATGTTGTACAAGACCCGCTGGTTTTAATCGATTCTGACTTCAATATCCAAAGAGCCAATCTTGCGACCATTTTGTTTGCAAAAAACAATAAATACGACGAACTCTTAGACAAAAAATGTTACGAAGTTTTATACCAACGAACAGATGTTTGTCCATATTGCCCTAAAATTAATGTAAAATCAAAGGACAAAAATCAAACATCGTCCGCTCCCATCACAAGAGAAATTTTTTTCCGTTCTGAGGACAAAAAACAAACACTTCTTTTAGAATTTTACCCCTACCCTAAACAAGAAGATTTGTTTTGGATGGTGGAAAAAATATCGGATGTTACCAAACAAAGAGACAAAGAAGAAGAATCATTCCGAATGCGTAACCTTGCATCCTTAGGAATTTTAATATCAGGAATTGCTCACGAATTAAATAACCCTTTAACTGGAATTAGCCTTACTTTACAAAATTTAAAGGCAAATTGGCAAAACCAACCACCAGAACAAATTGAAAAAAGATTGGATATGATTAGGAACGATATCTCTCGTGCTGCCATCATTGTTTCTGATATCATCTCATTTGCAAAAACAGACAAAGTAAAGGTCACTTTAGGTGACATCGTTGAAACCATTAACCGTGCAAAAGATACTGTGATTCGGCTTTATCCCCACCTAAGTAAAAACATCAACTGGCGTATCACATGTGACCACGAATACCAATTCCCTTTCCACCCAGGGAAGATGGAAAGGTTATTTATGAATTTATTTCGTAATTCCTTACAAGCGTTTGATTACAGACCAGGTGAAATCGCAATTGAAATTCGCAAAACCAAAAATTGGCTCCACATCATCGTGGAAGATAATGCAGGAGGAATTCCTGATGCGATCATCCAAAAGATATTCGATCCATTTTTTACAAGTAATAAATCAGGAACTGGAACTGGGCTTGGACTTTCGATCTGCCATTCCATCGTCAAAGAACATGATGGAAATATCTCTGTTAAATCAGTGGAACAAAAAACAAGATTTACGATCTCTTTTCCGCTCACTAATGACATCACGGAGCCAAATTCATGAAACAATCCATTCTTATCGTTGAAGATATCCATTCAATTCGTGAAGCCATCATGGATTTATTAAGTGCAAAATTTAATGTCTTTGGTGCAGAACATTTTGAAGAAGCAGTTTGGTATTTATCAAACGAAAAAATTGACTTAACCATAACTGATATTCGATTACCTGGTAAATCAGGTATAGACCTTGTAAAACTCATCCAAAAAGAATTCCCAACTGTTCAATATGCATTGATGACTGCATACAATATCAATGAATACATAAAATATGCGAAAGACCTTCAAATTTGGAACATTATACCCAAGTATAGTTTTTTAGATATCCATCTAATTGAAGTGATGGTAGAAAAATTATTATCAAATGATATCTTTGGAATTGAAAAGTATTTTGCAAAAGATTTCCAAGTATTAGACCAAAACATTAATAGTGAATTTGAAGAAGCTCCTAACAATGGAATTGTTTATAAACAAATTAAATCAGACCAAGACAGGTCCATCCTTTGTGGCAAAATCTCGAAAAATTTAATCCAATTGGGTGCTCCCAAAGCCATCCAACAGGTGTTAGAAGAATTAACTTCCAATGCAATGATCCGTGCTCCTCGTACAAACGAAGGGGAATACAAATACCAATTTGAAATACCTAGCCATGACATGGTTGTTCCACTCGATAATATCCAACTGATGCCAGATGATTATTTTTTAATCGGTTATGGTTCTACTGATAGTACAATTTTTATCGTAGTTCGCGACCAATTCGGATCCCTGCGTAAAGAAGAAATTTTACACCGTTTGGATCGTCATATCAGCATAGATGAAACAACTGGATTTCCAAAAGGTTTAGAAGACAGCCATGGAAGAGGCCTTTATATCTGTAGGGAAATTTCAGACCAACTGATCTTTAATATCAAACCAGGTGTTTGCACAGAAACCATTGCCATGATCAACCGAGAAGGAAGAACTGGTTTTAAATCTTTATCAATTTACGAAGTGTAAATAAATTTATAACAATTGAAACTGCACTAAGTCAGTTTTCGTTTCCATATAAAAAACAGAATCTGTTTTTCCTGGGAAAAATCGAATGGGAAATTCAGAGGGTGAAATTCTTTTTTTGCGAATCAAATTCCCTTTTGGAGTATAAAACTGAAGTTCTGAATCCACAGCTGCCACAACAAAATGATCATTGGCAAAAATTGATTGGTAAACACCCACTTGTTTTGTTTTGTTTTTTTCCCAAACCAATTTCCCATCTTCATAATACTGCAATGAATCTGGAGTTTGCAAAAAAAGATTCCCTTCGTTACTTGTAGCTAAATACAATTGATGTGGGTAAAACTTTACCAACGGAAATTCTTCTACGACTTCACCTTTTTCATCTAAGTTAAGGATCCAATCTTTGTCATTTACTGAAAAATGTACAGATACAAACTTACCATCAGGAGAAATTGACAAAGACTTAAAAAAAGAATTTTCTTTCTCTTTCGATAAATCAAATCCATATTTTAAATTAGCTTTTTCATCTAACCTGTAAATTTCCCCACCAGAAAACAATACAACACAACCTTTGTTTTTAGTATCAAATTGGTAATCAGTCAGAAACCTACCATTTAACTCCTGTTTTCCGATTCTGTTTCCACTTTCATCAAGTAAAAACACCGTGTTGTTATCTCCTGATAAATACAAAACAGGAGAAGCAAAATAACCACTACGTGGGTATGAATTAATAGGTTTTTTCCAAAACAACTCACTACTATCTGAGAAAAAATTAACTTCATCTCCAATTTTTTCATATAACAGATACCCATTCCCTAAAAGAGGAAAATCGATTAAATATTTTGGATCAATCTCGGGGCGGGAACTCGTTTTAAAGGAATAAAACTGTTTGTTGTATTTATAACCATTGATTGTTTTGATTGGATCCTCGCCAAACTTCGGAGGATTGGTGCCAAATTTTCCTTCCAAATTCCATATCCAAGTCTCACGAATACTCGGAACAAATTTCAAATCCACATCCCAACTAAAATAAAACAAAAGAAAAAATCCGATGGAATAGAATATGTTTTGAAGCATAATTTATATGACCCTTTTTTTTAATGATTGGTAAATCAAAAATATTGCAGTGTTACTTGCATTTTCACGTATTGCTTCCCGATTACCAGGAAATACATACCGAAACACAGTGGTTTCTCCATTCGGTTCTTTGATCCCGATACAAACCGTACCGACTGGTTTACCTTCACTACCACCGTCTGGCCCTGCGATTCCCGTGATGGATATTCCAAAATCTGTCCCTGTTTTTAGGCAAAGACCATCCACCATCGCTTTTGCCACTTCTTCACTGACTGCACCAAATGAGTTTATTGTTTCACTGGGAATCCCAAGTAATTGGGACTTCATTTCATTCGAATATGTTAAAAAACCACCCATAAAGTAAGCACTGGAACCAGGTTGTTCTGTTAATTTTTTACCCAGTAATCCACCAGTACAACTTTCCACTACAGAGATTGTCAAATTTTCACCTAACAATCGCTCGTGTACAAAACTAAACACATCATCAGAGATGATATTTGGATATTGTGTTTCCAATCGATTGATGACCTGATCTAGCAAATTTTGATTTGTTGATTGGAAAATACATTTGATATAACCACGGTTTGCCGTAACACCCCATTCCGCTTCCTTGAAGAATTCATCTCTATTTGGTTCGATAAAATCATTTTGGAATAATGATTCACCTATGTTCCACAACCATTTTGTTTTTTGGAGTAAGTTTTCCCGAGGATAAAGTTTTTTTAGTTCAGGAACTAACCTACGTTTAAACATTTCAGTCATCTCGGAAGGAACACCTGGCATACATACCAAATAGGAATTTTCTCCAATCACTTCCACAAATCCTACTGCAATGCCTACAGAATTGTCTAAAGTCTTACATCCTTCAGGAACAAATGTTTGGCGAAACACATTGGGAAGGATATCTTTATATTCTTTTCCCCTTGATTCATAAATTTTAGTGAGTCGAAGTTTTGCTTTTTCAACTGAATAGGATGTTTTCCCTGTTAATTTTAAAACAGTTTCCAAAGTATAATCATCTTCTGTGGGACCAAGGCCACCCGTCATAATGACAAGCACTGGTTTTTCCTTTGCAAAAGTTTGTAGGGATTGTAACTCAGATAGAATCAAATTTGGATCATCAGGCAAAGTAATGAATTTTTTAACCTTCCACCCGAGTTCAAACAGTTGATTCGCAATCCATCCAGAATTGGTATCAAGACTTCGTCCTGCTGTTAATTCCGATCCAGTGGAAAGGATCACAATAAATGGTGACATCATCCTTCGACTTCTTTTGACATTTTTTCAGGTGAAGAGATACCAAGAAGTTCTAAACCTGAAGCAATCGCCAATTTCGTAACATAAATCAGAAGTAATAATTGTTCCCTTTCCTCTCCTACTTTCTCTTTGATACGGTTATCTTTATGGGAATAAAATTTAGTAAAAGCTTTACTCAGTGATTGTAGGTAGTTTGTTAGGCGATGTGGTTCCAGATGAGTTGCAGTATCGTAAACTTCTTCCTGAAAACGGGAAACCCAAAAAAGAAGCCTAATCCGTTCCTCTTGTTGGAATTGTTCATCTTTTAATTCAGAAGGAAATTTCCATTCCGATATATTCATTTGTAACTCACGGAAGATGGAACAGACTCTGGCATGTGCATATTGGATATAAAAGACAGGATTTTTATCTGATTCATCCTTCGCTAAATCCAAATCAAAATCAAGAGGAGCATCAGAACTTCTCATAAGGAAAAAATAACGACCCACATCTTTTCCATTTTTTCCTAGATAGGCCAATAAATCTCGCATTGTTTGGAATATACCCAATCGTTTACTCATCTTCACTTTTTCTTTGTTTTCGATGAGATTCACTTGTTGCGCAATGAGAACCATAAAACTCTCTTTTGTTTTTCCAAAAGATTCCACTGCCCCTTTTAAACGAGCAATGTAACCATAATGATCTGGCCCCCAAATATCAATGAGTTTAGTAAATCCTCTTTTGTATTTATCAAAATGATATGCAATGTCTGCCATAAGATAAGTAGGTCTTCCATCTTCCCTCCGTATCACGCGATCTTTATCATCACCGTAATGTGTAGATAAAAAATGGAGTTTTCCATCGATGGTGGATACGTCTTCCTTTTTCAAAAGGGTTGGAACCTTTTCCACCTCACCCGATTCGTGCAAACTTCTTTCACTGTAAAACTTATCGAATTGCACACCAAATAAATTTAAGTCTTCCTTTTGTCGACTCAGGTTATATTCAACTGCATACTTTGATAAAAACTGAATACAATCTTCCCAATTTTTATTTTGGATCCAGTCCCCTACTTGTTTTGAATGTACCAAGTCTTGAAGTAATTCATTGGCGATATCTTTTATGTATTCCCCTCTGTAACTTTCTTTGGGTAATACACGTTTTTCTATCAGTGAAAATATGGACTCGTCAGATTCTTCTTCTTGGAAGGAGATATGATCCCCCTTACTTTCAAAAATTCGAAGTAAAACGGCCACTCCTAGTAAATAAACTTGGTTCCCGTAATCATTTACATAAAACTCTCGTTTGACGGTATGACCTAAACTTAATAATAAATTTGCCAACGCATCACCATAAGCTGCTGAACGAGCAGATACAATATTCATGGGACCTGTAGGGTTAGCGGATACAAATTCCAACAAAATTGTTTCCAAAACTTCTGCTTTCGCAAAGGATACAGCAGGTGACATGACCTTTGAAACATACCCAATTAAAAACGAAGGCCGGATTCTAAAATTGATAAAACCAGGTGGAGAAAAAGAAACAAAATCAAAGAGAGAATCATTTTTGATCTCGGAAAGAACCCCTTCTGCAATGTCCTTTGGATTTAATTTTAATAGATTTTTATTTTCTAAGGCAAAAGGAGAAGAGTAATCTCCAAATTTTTCGTCCCTCGAATATTCAATTCGAATTTTAAAATCATCAAACGGGATTTCAACATTTTGTTTTTGTAAATAAGACTTAACGGCAGACTCTAATTCTGCGAGGACAATATTCTTTAATAATTGATTGGCTTTCATTTTAATATTTAATTTCCATTTTTAATTTGTCTGAATTTTCCCATAGTTCAAAACTTTTGATTTTAAATCGGGATACAAAATTGGGAATGGATTCTTCTTTTTCCCGTAGGATCGTTTGGAAGATTTCATTCTTTGGTTTTGATTTAGGGCCAAATGAATTTTGTTTTAGATTTTCAGTTTTGAGTAAAATTTGGAACAGAGCAAGGAAAACCGAAAAGGTCATCACAAGTAAGGTGGTTTTAGTTATAAAATTCATAAATCCCCTATCGTTCGATAAAACTCAAAATAAGATTTTAATTCTTTTCCAAATAGAGAACGTATAAATTGATTCAACATCATATCACCTTCTTTATATTCAAACTCTCTCGGAAAAATAGACAAAACATTTGAAAATTTCTTAGATAACATTGTATGAAATAGTTTTAAAACAGGCAAATGATCTTTGGTAATGGGATGGCAATCGGAACATAAAAATTCACGAGAATCAACTGAAAAATAGGCTTTTGATTTGGTGAGGACTTCCTCCCCACAGGTATGGCAATAAAATTCCGTAGGAAAATGGCCCATATGTGTGAGTGCCCTGATTTTAAAAAATGGTAAAATTTCCTTTCGAAAACCATTCGTATTACTTGTTTCCAAACTCCCTGAAAGTAATTGGAATAAAAAAGGATGATTTTCTCCTTCAGGATACAATTGGGAAGTAAGTTCCGTCATATACAAAACAAAAAGAGTTCCAATATAATCAGACTTTAATTCATCAAATCGTTTGATGAGATGGATTTCCTTTGTCGATTTCCAATCTTTCTCGGCTTGGTCATAAAAATCAACTTCTACTAAACAACCTATCTCCGTTGAAATGATGGCACGACGTTTGGACTTACGAATCCCTTTACTGATAAAATTCATCCGTATTTGGGATTCCCCTGCAAGACTAATCAGTCGGTCACTGTCACCAATGTCTTTACTTTGGATGATGATTCCTGTTTCTTTTCGTATTGCCATTTATGTTGCAAATACCAAATCCAAACATTCATCTTCCATTTTTCTCATTAAGACAGCATCCTCTTCATTGGTTTCATGGTCATAACCAAACAGATGCAAGATACCATGCACAAGAAGTCGATAAAATTCATCAATGACTGAATGCCCTATTTCAATTGCTTGTTTCCGGCAAGTTTCCATAGAAATCACTATTTCACCTAAAATTTGAAACGGTATTTTTAATGAATCATCATACAATGGAAACGATAAAACATCTGTTGTTTTGGGTTTTCCTCGACGTTCCCCATTGATCTCAGACATCATTTGGTCATTCACAACTAACACCGAAAGTTCCAAAGATTGTAAAAATTCAGGAGCTAAATACCTTAAAATCAGGTCACAGTTTTGGATGATTAACTCTGGATCGATTTCCTCTTGGTTTGTTTCGTCATTCCAATTTGTGAAAACCTGAAGTTTTGGATTCATGATTTTGATTTTTTAGTGTTCGCTGTTTCCAATGCCTTTGTATCCTCTGGTTTCGGATATTTAGGTCTTTGGTGTAAACTGGAAAGTAAAACTTCTTTAAAACTCGCTTTGATGATTTCTAAATCACCAATCGTTAGACCACTTTCATCCAACTGGTTTTCTGCTAATTTTGAATTGATAATTTTACGAATTAGTTCATCCAAACTTTCAGGAGATACCTCATCTAACGAACGTGATGCTGCCTCTAATGAATCGGCAATCATCACAATGGCTGTTTCCTTACTTTGTGGTTTTGGACCTGGGTATTGGAAATCTTTTTTGTTTATATTTTTACGTGCGCTACTCGAGATTTCTTGTAATGCTTTATGATAAAAGAATGCCATAGTGGATGTTCCATGGTGTTCTGGGATAAAACTGATGATCTCACGTGGAAGCCTTGCTTTTTTCGCCATTTCAATCCCATCTAACACGTGATCGATGACTGTTTTTGCGGCAAGTGCTGGATTGTTTTTATCAATGTGTTCGGGTTTTGGGATTAAATGTTGGTTTTCCACAAAAAAACCAGCATTCGGAATTTTACCGATGTCATGGAAATAAACTCCTACTCTCACAAGAAGCCTGTCCAAATTAAGATTTTGAGCTGCTCTTTCGGAAAGTGCTGCCACCATAAAGGTATGTGTATAAGTGGAAGGAGCTTTGGTGAGAAGTTGTTGTAACAATGGATGGCCTGTATCAGCCAGTTCAATCAATTTAAAACGTGTTGGGATATTAAAAATATACTCATAGAGAGGGAGTAAAAACTGAACCGCAGTGGCACTTGCAAATCCATTTACAAAACACATCACAGTGATTCGGAAGAGATTGGAGTTGCTTAAGTCCTTAAAAAATCCAGCACCACTGGAGACAAAAAACTCCCTACCATCAAACAAATAACCCGCCGTAGTCACAAGGATTTGGACAAAAGTGAGTAAAAAACCGGCTTTTAAAAAATCGATTCGTTTGAGTAACCTTCTGCCATAAATCGAACTCATCACAGCAACGGTGAACGCTAACATAAACGAAGTGGGATTGTATCTCGAAGCAAAAAAAACTGCAAAGGCTAAAAAGAATCCTATCGCTATGGAAAGTTGTTCATCGTATACAAAACCGAGTAATAAACAAAGCATTCCCACTGGGACAAACATGCCAAAATAATAAACTGCCGACAAATCACTGTCAGTTGCATAAAATACTTTGGATAATAAATAAATGGAAGCAATCACAATCCAAAGTGTAAAAAAGATGATGAGGTTACTCGAAAGATCATTCAATCGGTTTGGTCTATAACGAATCAAATAAAATCCCACAATGACTATGAGTACACATTGAGTGAGAAAAATGGAAATGATAGAAGCAAGGTTTGCCCTAGTCGCATACAAATTCATCATATCCAGTTTTAACTTCACTTCTGGTGTGATGACATCCCCTGCTCTAACAATGATTTCATTTGCTTGGATTCTACTTTTTTGAACAACAACAGCACTGGCTGCTTTTACCCTTGCATTTTCAGTCTCTTCTGGGTTATAATTACAAGCAGGATAAGAGTATACATAATACAATCCTATCCTTGACACTGCCTTTAGAAGTGAATCGGAAACGTTTGGTAATTTCTCGGAAGCTAACTTTGATAAGACGGCAGTAACTGGTCCATCTTTGTATATTTGAGAACGAGGAATGACTAAATTTCCATCAATGATGGTGGTGTGGTCTTGTGTTCCAATGTTACGAATTTTAGCACCTGCTTTGTCTAATTCCTTCGCAAATGGTAAATCCTCTTTCACAATACAATACTTAGAAAAAATCAAATTTGTATATTGTTGGATGAAGTTTTTTAATTTGTCTTTCCTTGGATAATCTAAGATCGCTTGGATTTCTTCGTTTGTACGATTACGCCATCTTGGTATCCGGTCTTTTACAACAGAAGGGTTGGATTTTCCTTCTTGGAGTAAAATACGAAGGATTTCTAAATCCTCTGATAAATTGGTATCAATCCCAGCTACTAAAACTCCAAAGTCTTTATCAAATGCAAAGGGAACATTCGATTTTGCTTTTTGTTTTTCTAAATTGGTTTTTTCGATATCTTCGTAAGAAAATTCTTTTACCGATTGGATGGTTTCTGGTGCAATTTTCCCTTCTGAAAAAAGTCCATCTGGGTCAGTATTCACTTTGGATTGCCCAAAGAAGGGTATCGAAAGCACATAAGTTACAAATAATAACGTAAGCGAAACCAAAATGATTTGGATGTTACGAACAACTGAGACAGGTCTAACTTTTGTTAAAAAGTCAGTCACACTCGTCATGGAAGAATCAAAGATCGCTTTCATTGTTTTTTGTTAAATAGGCTTTCGTTTTCTTCAAATCGTCGGACAATCGATTCCACAATCGGGTGACGGGTGATGTCTTCCCTTCCGAAAAAAATTGTCTCTATTCCATTCAAATTTCTGAGAGTGTAAACTGTTTTTTCTAGGCCTGATTTTCCATGGGCAAGGTCAATTTGTGTGGCATCACCCGATATCGCCATTTTGGAATTTTTTCCAAACCGAGTGAGGAACATTTTAAGCTGTGGTAATGTACAGTTTTGGGCTTCATCTAAAATGATAAAGGAATGGGAAAGGGTTCGACCTCGCATAAAGGCAATCGGGGCAATTTCAATTTTTCCCACTTGTAAGTATTCACTTGTTTTTTCAAAACCGATACATTCATGTAACGCATCATAGATGGGACGAAGGTAGGGATTTACTTTTTGTGTTAGGTCACCAGGTAAAAATCCTAAGTTTTCTCCTGCTTCCACTGCAGGCCTTGTGAGGATGAGCCTATCCACTTCTCCTGTTTGCATCATACGGCAAGCAGTGGCGATCGATAAAAATGTTTTCCCAGTCCCAGCAGGTCCCATGGCAATCGTGATATAGTTTTTATGAAGGCTATCCACAAAACTTTCTTGGTTTTTGGTCCTGGGAAAGATGGGTTTCCCTTTGAAGGTAACAAAAATTTTGTCTTTGGGTGTCCAAGATTCTCCTTCCTTTTGGAAGTCAGGGGAACCAGGGGTTGGCCATCCACCACTTGAGTCTTTTACCTTATTCACCAAGTAATCGATATCAAAAAAAGAATACTCTGATTTGTCTGGTCTTCGTTTGAAGTTTTCTTCTACTTTCTGGAATGTATCCAGTGCCACTTGTACATGGTCAGCGTTCCCTTGGATGATGAGAGATTTTCCCCGTGGGATGAGTTTTACATTGAGTCGACTTTCCCATAACGGGAGTTTGCTGTCACCAATCCCACATACCGTTTGGTAGAGGGATTCTTCCTGGAATGTAAAACTTTCATCCATACTAAATTGTGACTACCCTAAGTTTGAGTTCTTCTAATTGTTTTGCCTCGACTGGGCCTGGCGCTTCACTCATCATACAAGTTCCTTTTTGTGTTTTTGGAAAAGCGATGACATCACGGATCGATGTTCCACCGGTGAGTAACATCATAATCCGGTCCACTCCAAAGGCAATCCCACCGTGTGGAGGAGCACCAAAGGATAAAGCATCGAGTAAAAATCCAAACTTGGATTTGGCATCTTCTTCTCCAATCCCAATTGCCTCCAGTACGAGACTTTGGATTTCTGGGTTGTGGATACGAATTGAACCACCACCAATCTCTGTTCCATTGAGAACTAGGTCATATGCTTTCGCACCAATCGAAGAAAGGTCAACTTCTTTCCCTGCTTTCCAATCCCTTAATTTTTGAAAGTCTTCTTCTTTCGGAGAAGTAAATGGGTGGTGGAGGAAGGTCCAAGTTTTTGTGGTTTCATCCAACTCAAACATAGGAAAATCAACCACCCAATGGAAACTATAAGGGACCTTAGGTGGATCGTATTTTTCTGATAATTTCAATCGTAACGCACCAAGGGAAGCATTTACAATTTTAGACGAATCGGCTCCAAAAAATACCATATCCCCTTCTTTGGAACCAACTGCTTTGGCGATTGTCTCTAAGGCTTCCGGTGTGAATCGTTTTGTGATCGTAGATTCGAGTCCGTTAGCTCCATGTTTCATGTAAGCAAGGCCTTTGGCACGGAAGTCGCGGGATAACCATACGGTGAGGTCTTCAATTTCTTTACGTGAGATAGTCGAACCACCTGGAACACATATTGCTTTGACAACACCGCCACCTGCAATCGCACCAGTAAAAACTTGGAAGTCACATGACTTCACAAGTTCAGATACATTCACAAGTTTCATTCCAAATCGAATGTCTGGTTTATCAGAACCGTATTCTTCCATCGCCACATGGTATGGCATTGTCATAAAAGGAGCATTCACTTCTAAATGAAAAACTTTTTTTAAAGCATAAGCCCACATAGCTTCGATTTCACGACGGATGTCTTCTTCAGTGACAAAGGAAAACTCCATATCGAGTTGTGTGAATTCAGGTTGGCGATCAGCACGTAAGTCTTCATCCCGAAAACATTTTACAATTTGGAAGTATCGTTCCATTCCTCCAATCATAAGGATCTGTTTGAAAAGTTGTGGGGACTGCGGGAGAGCATAAAACTCACCAGCATTCAAACGAGATGGCACAAGAAAGTCACGTGCTCCTTCAGGAGTGGATTTATTTAAAATGGGAGTCTCAATTTCTAAAAAGGAATGTTGGTCCAGGTATTCTCGCAGAGCAAAGGTTAGTTTGTGTCGCAATACCAAACGATCTCGAAGTTCTTCCCTACGCATATCGAGGTAACGATACTTCAAACGAATTTCTTCCCCCGACGGATCAAATTCATCTAAGGTAAACGGTGGAGTTTTGGAAGTATTTAAGATTTCGATTGCTTCTGCAATGAGTTCGTATTTCCCTGTTTCCATTTTGGGATTCACAGACTCTGCATCGCGTAAGGCAAGTTTTCCTTTGACAGCAATCACATACTCGGAACGAATTTTTTCGACTTTGGAAAAATCATCTCCGAGGATTTCTTTACGTGCAACAATTTGTAAAATTCCAGAACGATCCCGAAGGTCGATAAAGATTACCCCTCCTTGGTCGCGGTAACGGAAAGCCCAACCAGAAAGGAATAATGTTTTTCCAACAGACGCATCTGAGACATTTGTGGCGCTAATTCTATTTTTGTATTCTGATGTTACCCAGTGATTCAATTGAAAACCTCTTATAATGGAACGTTATCGAAACGACTGATTTTCGGATTGAACATCAATGGAAAATCGGCCGTTGCTCCCGCTCTGTTTTTGGCGATGATGATCTCAGCCATCCCCCTTTTATTAGGGTCAAGCTCTTCGGGAGGTTTCACCATTTCTTCCCGATAAATAAAACATACAATATCCGCATCCTGCTCAATAGCACCTGACTCCCGTAAGTCGGAAAGTTGTGGCCTTTGGTCTTTGGAGCGGTTCTCAATGGAACGGTTCATCTGCGATAAGGCAATGATGGGACAACCCACTTCCCGTGCCATTTGTTTGAGTCCTCTGGAAATATTGGCAACCTCTTGTTGGCGCCCACCCATCGCAGCTTTCGGATCACTCATAAGCTGCAAGTAATCCACAATCACTAAACCCACTTCCTCTGTGGTGCGTAGTTGGCGTAACCTTGCCGAAAATTCTTGGATCGTCAAATACCCAGAGTCATCAATGTAAAGACTTGCCGAAGTGATATTCCCAATACTATCTTTTAATTGTGTCATCTGTGCCGAAGTGAGTGTTCCCGCTTTTAAGGCATAGGAATCAATCCTTGCATCGGCACTGATGAGTTTGAGAAGTAGTTCAATCCGACTCATCTCGAGAGAAAAAATAACAACCGTTTTACGTTCTTTTAATGCTGCATTGGCTGCAATGTTCAAAGCAAATGTTGTTTTCCCATTTCCTGGACGGGCCGCAAGGATCATAAGTTCGTGTGACTTAAGACCAGTCGTTGCCATATCAAGGCCCGTAAAATGGGTTTTTAAACCATTAATTCCACCCGTTCCGTTTTGGCTTGCCGCCACCACATTTTTGATATAATCAATGAGAGCGTTGGCATCGTCTTTGACTTTCCGTAAACCCTTGGATCTCTCTTGGCGAGAAATATCCATTAACGACTGCTCTACGAGACTAAAAACAGAATCGTTTTCACCCGGTTCAATTTTGACTTTATCAATGGCTTGATTCAGTGCTTCGACATACTTCCGTCTGTCGGAAACACGTTTCACACGACGCACGTAATACTCTAACGGCTGAAAGGGGACGGTATCTTTGTAGAGAGATGTGATGTATTCCAAGTCGCGAGATTCGTCTTTAAAAAGACGTTTTTCTCGCATTTGGTTTGTGACCGTGACTAGGTCAATGTTTGTCCCTTCATTAATGAGGTCCGTCACTGCTTCGAAGACTCTTCTATGGGTATCCATATAAAAGTCATCGGGATTCAGACCTAAGTCTTCCTGCCCGGCTACCCCTCGCATGAGTAGGTAACCGATTAAGTTCTTCTCAGACTCTATCTCCTGAAGGGGGTTAGAATTCATCGAAAAAGCGTTAGTGTAAGACTATGCTTGGCCGACGACTTTCACTACGATTTGAGGCACAACACCTTCAGCCAAACGAACTTTGATTTTGAACTCACCAACTGATTTAATTGGCTCGCCTAATTCAAGTTTACGTTTGTCGAGTTCTACACCAGTGTTTTTAATTGCCAGAGCAATATCATTCGCTGTTACAGAACCAAAAAGTTTGTCGTTCTCACCCACTTTCACTTTCACTTCGTAAGTTTTACCTTCAATCGAAGAAGAAAGTTCTTTCATCACTTTTACACGTTTGTCACGTTTTAATTCAGCGAGTCTTTTTTGGTGGATAGCTGCTTTCGTGTTTCCGTCGTTTGCACGAACGGCAAGTCTTCTTGGAATGAGAAAGTTACGTGCATAACCATCAGCAACTTCTTTTACATCCCCAGCATCACCAAGATTTAATACGTCTTTTTGTAATACAACTTTCATCCGTAACTCCTACAGAACTTTGAACGGTAATAAACCGATGGATCTGGATTTTCTGATTTCACGAGCAAGAGCTCTTTGGTGTTTGCCACAAGTTCCTGTGATCCTTCTTGGAATGATTTTACCACGATTGGTTACAAATCTTTCTAAGATATCAACTCGTTTGTAATCAAGACCTGCAAGTAACGCTTTGTCAGCGCAGAACTTACATACTTTCTTTTTGTATTTTGCGTTTTTACGACCGAACTTACCTTCTCCGTCTTTACCACGGAAACCACCTTTTTCGTCGTCATCCATCCCGTCCATACTGTCTCGGGAATCTATTCTTGTATCATCAATATTTGTCGTTTCACTCATTGTCATCACCTATCAAAAAGGAATGTCGTCATCACCGGCTGGATAATCATCATAACCACTACTTATGCCGGAATCATAAGAATTGGAACTGTCAGATCGGTCTCCGGATCCGCCACCTTGTCCTTGACCACCTAATAGTTGTGCGGTCTCGACATACACGCGGATCTTTGAGGCTTTTTTGCCTTCAGGAGTTTCCCATGACTGTTGTTGGAGTCTACCTTCGATTGCTACTTGTTTACCCTTGCCTGCATATTGTTTTAAAATGTCAGCAAGTCGGCCCCATGCAACGCAGTCGAAATAATGAGTTTCCTCTTTTTTTTCGCCGTTCGTCACATAAACTCTGTTATTTGCAATTGAAAAATTGACAACAGAACTCCCGTTCACCGATTTAAATTCCGGATCACGAGTCATACGACCGATGAGTAGTACTTTGTTTAGATCGTTAGCCATTTGCCCTAATTACGAGGGTTTTTAAGATGTTGGCATTGAGTTTAAATTCATGCTCAATCTTGATAACTTCTGCGGGAGATCCAGAACACTTAGTGAGTATAAAGTGACCTTGTTCGTCTTGTCCAACGGGATGCCAGAGTCTTTTAGAACCCCAATCCTCTTCGCCTTGGATCGTGAAGTTGTATTTGGAGAGAAGTTCCTTAACGGCAGACTTCGTCTCTTCTACATTCCCTTCACGAAGAATATTCGTGATTTCGTAGTTTCTCATATTTCTCCTATGGGTATACCTACATAGAAACACTTGTAGGTAGAAGAATTTGTTAGTTTCCACTAGGGTTTTGGTTATAGGGCCTTGGGTCAATGGAATTTCTTCTTGGAGCCTTGAATCCCTTCGCATTCTATGTAATTTCTGACAGTTTATGGGTGAAAAATCAAATTTTCCAGAAGTTTGGGGCCTGGGCCTAGGTCTCTTTTTAGCACTTTATGCTGGTTTTTTAAACCACATCACTCCCAAAGAACCAGCTCTCGACAACCATTCTGGATTTGAATCCACTCTGCTAGGGCTCGAGATGGCAGAAACACCAAAACAAGTGCAAGACCTCATTGGCATCCCCGATACGATCGATTTTTTCCACCTTTCCACAGAATACCGTCGGGTTCATTATTTTGACTTTGGATTTATCTTTTGTTATTTGGCGTTTCTCACCTATACAGGCCATTATGCAGGTCGTAAAGTGCGTCCCATCTTTCTCAAAATTTTTATGGGAATGATCCTACTCCTTGTGATCGCAGGATTTGCCGACCTCATCGAAAACATTCTCATACTCAATATTCTAGATGCAAAAACAGCAGAAGAGATGACCCCTTCCTTGGAGTATCTAAAACCCACATCGCAACTCAAATGGTTTTGTTTGTTTTCCTATGTGGCGATTGTGTCCGTATACTTTTGGTTATACGAAAAGGGTTGGATTTTAAGAAGTGCTGCTCTTCTATTTTTTACAGGTTTTTTCCTTCAGGTGTTTTCCATCATCCGCACCAATTTACTCGAACTCAGTTTTCCCTTTTTTGCTTTGGGAATGGTGTGCAGTTGGTTTCATTATGGTTTTAGTTTGGCTTTTAGTTCCTTTTCAAAAAAAACATAACCCCTTCCCCCTGAAATCACAAGTTCCGTCCCAAGTTGTTTACAAAGGATGGCATACTCTTTTAAGAAAGTTTCCGCTTCTCTTGGACCCAAAGGGAAAAAATAGTGATCCCCTGGAAGGTTTTGGTGTTTTCCAAACACTGGGATCACTTCCACAAACAAAAGTTTGTCGCCTTCAAAATGAGTCACAACAGAAATATTGTGTTTTAAGTATTGGTTTTTGGATCCAAAGAAAAAATTACCAAGTGAATAGACAACAATCCCCTTGGGAAAAACTTCGATCCCTTGCGGGACGTGGGGGTGGTGTCCAATGATCACCTTATAACCGGCATTAATTAAATATTTGGCAGCATTTCGTTCCGTGTCCATGGGTGTGGGGTTGTATTCCACTCCCCAATGAACGGATAATACATTCACTTGCCCAGGTTTTGTTTTTTTGATGAGTTTTTCTGCAGTCGCTACACGGAAATAGGCGGCACCTGGTGAATTTGTTCCCGAAAATAACCTAGTTTCTCCTGTATCCGAAAAGGAAAACAATCGAAATTCGGTATTCCCTTTTTTCACAAGGATGGGTTTTAGTGCATGATCAGTGTTTTTACCGGCACCTGTATGAAAGATTTTAAATTCATCTAACAGTTCTAAGGTTTCAAAAAGTCCATTTTCTCCAAAATCCATTGTATGATTGTTTCCAAGGAAAACTCCATTGATGCCTAGGGCACGAAGGACAGTGAGATCCCTTCTCTCCCCATAAAACACATAGGATTTTCTTTGGTCTGCTGTGGGTGCTTTGTGTAATATTGGTGTTTCTAAATTGATAAAGCGAAAATCAAATTGGTCAAGGTAACGAAAAAAACTCCGAAAGGGAAAAAATACATCCTCCGAACGCATGGAATCCCGAACTCCCCAATTAAACATAACATCTCCACCAAACCATAGTTTAGTGGAATTTGCAATTTGAAGTGACTCACCCGTTTCGGTCTGGAACTGGTATAAGTACTTAGTTGGCAATTCCAATGGATCTTCCAAATGTTCCGGAAAATCCGCAGAAAAAAGAAGGATCGGAAATAGAAACAGAGAAACTAAAAACCGAGGTTTCATTTCTTAAAATTCATTTCTTAAAAACGAAATACTTGTGGGGAAACTTCGGTGATGATTGATTTTTTCAATTTGATTTGGATGAGAACATTTTCCTTTTCTGTATCAAGGCTCACTACCTTTGTTGTGATTTCTTTTGGTGGATGGACTTGGGTCACACTTGTTTTTACTATGGCGATGGCTTTTAATCCTCGTTTACCACTTGTTAACTCCAATCGATCTAAATTGCCATCTTTAAAAAAATATTCGTAATCTCCATCAGCCTTGGAAAGAGCAACCCTTGTTTCATTTGGATTGAATTTTGCCTTTGGGTTTTGGATTTCATTTAAATAATTCCCAGTCAGGTATGCATAAATCACTGGAAAAGGAATTGTGTATTTTTTTCCAGAATTTGGATCCTGAATGAGGATGTCCCCCATAGGTAAGGTTTGGATTTCTTTTGTACTTGTTGGTTTGATTTGGATTTGGATTTCGTTTGCGATGAGTTCTGTAAAAACCATTCCAAAAAAACTATCCATCAATTGGATTTTGATTTGTTTAGAATCTTTGGCAAAAAAAACCTTTCCATCCAAATTTACATTTTCCTTTTTTGGTATAAAGGTTTGGATCTGCATGGAGAACTCTGATTTAAAACTTGGGAAATCAGGATTTTTGTCCAATACCTCTTTTAAAAACGTTTGAGAGGAATTGTCTTTAGCGGGTAAATATTTGCCATTTGCTTTTCCTAAAAAATTAGGATCTTCTACTTCTGCCGATTGGCAAGTGAGTGAAAGTAAAATGGAAACAATTGTTAGATAACGTGAAATCATTCTGAAATTTCCTTTTCCACTCGTTTGATTTTTGACACCAAGTCCTTGTTAGACGTCTGTTTGTCTTTTGAAAGTGAAAGTTTAAAAAATTGTACAGCATTCACTGGATCTTTTTTTGCTAAATACACATCACCTAGATGTTCATAAATCACAGGGTCTTCAAACCCTCTTTCCAAAGCCAATGAAGCTGCAAAGTTTAGATGTAATAACGCCAAATTGTAATCTTTTTTTCGGTAATAGACCCAACCCAAACTGTCTTGGTAGGCAGGATTATCTGGTTCTAATGTAACTGCCTGAGTTAATAGTTGTTTTGCTTCATCAGGGAACATATCTTTTTCAGCATACAAATAACCTAAATAATTCATGGCATTGGATGCATTTGGATTGAGGGAAATGGTTTTTTTAAGATCCGATTCGGTTTCAGGGAATTGTTTGAGTTTGTCGTAAGCAGTTGCTCTATAAAAATAAAAATTAGGATTAGTTGGATCCATTTCGATGGCTTGTGTATAATCCTTGATACTTTCTTTGTACTTTTCCAATTGGAAATAAGACAAACCTCGCAAATAATAATGAGTTGGATTTGGATTTTCAGAAATGGTCCCCGACAAAATATCCACAGAGACCTTTTCTTTCTTTAAATTACCTTGCAGATACAAATAGGCCAAACGGAATCGCATACGGAATTTTTTTTCGAGGTCCGAACTCAATACAATTGCTTCTTTCATAGAAAGGATTGCATGGTTCCATTGCCCTAACATCTCTTGGCAATTTGCAATTTTTTCCAAGTAACTCGCTTTTTCTTCTACTTGGGTGGAGTTTAGTCTTTGTTTCCCTCGTTTGAGGATTTTTTCTGCAAGCCCGTATTGCCTGTATTCATAAGCATACTGTGCGGTTTCTGCATTGATTTGTTCGTAATCAGGATCATTCAATTTATCAGCTAACTCGAGGAAAGCGACACGTGGTGACAACCTACCAGGATTTGCTTTAATAAAGTTTCGTAGTTTTTCATCTAACCCGATGGTACGACCATTCACCAATTGGTACAAAATGGGGATGATGCCGTCTTTCGGAATTTTTTTCTCTTTTTTTAAAGTATCAAAAAACTGAGGTGCTAAATCACGTGCTTCCAAAAAATAAATTTCAGCTAACATATGCGAGGCGTCTATGTCTCTCGCGTTTTTTTCTCTAATTTGTTCCAAATAAAATTTGGACATTTTAAAATCGCCTAAAACAAAATAAATTTGTGCTAACCGAAACAATACTTCCATATCATTTTTATTGACTGAGTTGTATTCGTTATAACGTTTGATGGCAATTTTTGGGTAATCTAACTTATAATTAAGTTCTCCTAAAGATTTTGCTGTGATGTATTTGTATTTGGAATGATTGTCCCTTCTTTCAATGACAAAAGAAAGAGCAGTGTAATACAATAAGGATTGATTCCACATCTTTCGTTCAAAGTATAAATTCCCAAGTAAATACAAAAAGTCAGGATCATTGGGAAAAGAAACCAGATCACGTTCCAATACTTCTGTTGCCTTCGTTAAGTCTTGTTCCCGAAGGCGAATCCTCATTTGTAAAATTACGAGTTCTTTTGTGACTTCTTTTGTGTTCTGTTTTGCAATTTCAGACCATTCCCAAGCTTTACCTGGGTAACCTAACTCCAAATAATTTTGTGCTTGGATTTCCGCAGATTGGGCACTTGGACCTTGACCTTTCTCTTTTAAACAGTTGTGGTATTTGTCTAAAAACGATACAGAGTTCTCAAACCCAAGTTTTGCCTCTGTTGTCTTTTTACGGTTGTTTGCTTGGTACCCATCAATTTGTTCGTAGATGGCCCGAGAGAGTAAGTATTCACTTGGAACTCCTGGCTCAAGGAGGGAACAATCTTTCTGTTTCGGGGTTGGATCTGCCTGGTTTGGAAAAACAGAAAGAAAACATAAGAAAACAAAGAGGAATTGGTAGTTTAGAGTTTTAATTGCTTGAAACATCAGTAGATTCCGGCAAAGATCGGGTACAGGGACAATCCTTGAACCAAATCTTCCGAGAAAATTTAAAATACATTCTGGCTGTTCTCTTCGTGTGGGCAATCACTTTCCCATGGATTCTGAGAAACAAGGACACGATCCTTGCCAAAATCACCCTCACTTACAATTCGTTTTTTGGTTACCCCAATCCACGGATCGCTCACTCACTCATTGCCAAAGGGGATGCGGTTCTCGAAGGTAGAAAGGAAGGAGGGACAAACCTCCTACAAACCATCAGCCAATTCTTTAGCGCTGAAGAAAATGGAAAAGGCACGATTTTGCCCCTCGACCTTACTCTCATGGAAAAAGCCTGCCTCTACTTTCGCAGTAAAGAACATGTGGAGGACCATTTTTTAGAACTGACTTGGCGGGAAAAAGCAAGTGATTGGGGCTCTCCCCTTTTCCAAAGAATGGCACCACAAGGGGAATTAACACTCGGTCCCAATCCCAAAGAGTATTGGAACTCACACATTGAAGCGGTGTTAACAGCTCTTGATTATTACAAACGTGCCTTACGATTTTCAGGTCCCGAACTCATTGCACCAAAAAAAATAGAATCGGTTGCATGGGCCAGTTGTCGGCCAAGCGAGATCCTACTCGCTTACAAAACACATATGGTCGAAACAGAATCTTATGTTCTAAAAAAACTGACTGAACTTGAAAAAGTTCCAAGTGGCCTCAGTGCAGTTCAAAAACGAAGTGTGGTTCTCTCCTCCATCAAACGAAGTGATTTTTCAGAAGTTTCGGCAAATGATTATTTGGAATCCTTACTCAGACAAATCCTTCTCACTGGGATGAAAAATTTTTCTCCAAGAGAAATGGATGATATTTACGAACGAATCTTATACTTCGTTGGAGCAGATGAAAGAGAGTATTTAAAATTTAAATTTCGTCGTGCCGAACTATATTTCCAATTAGGCAGTGAAGAAGAAAATTATTACCAAAAAGCTGCCACTGAATTTAAAGAATCTGCCAATATCCAATTAGCGTCAGAAATGGAGGATATCAACTTACCTGCGTTACTTGTCCATGAATTTGAGGCAAAACTAAAACAAGCAGAAAGTTATCATAAACTAAAAGAAAATAACAAAAGTTTGACCATCCTCGATTCATTAAAACCAAAACTGCGAAATGTCGACGAAAGAAGTGTTGGTGGGAAAAAAGATGAAATCTTAAAAGCATACCATAACCTTTCCAGGTCCGTTCTCAGAAAACTCGGGCGTTACGAAGAAGCAGATGAAATCCCATTTAACGAATGAAATAAAGTACTTTGATTATAATGCGACTCACCCACCTTACCCAGAGATTTTAGAGTCGTGTTTAAAAGAATACTTAGAAAACTTTTACAATCCTTCAGGGATCACACGTTTTTCTCTTAAAAACCAAGGCAAAATTGAACAGACGAGAAAGTATCTGAGCCAAGTAACAAAAGGTAAGGAAAAACAATTTATCTTTTCCTCCACTGGAACTGAGGCTAATTTTTTACTCATCCAAAGTTTAAGGATTTTATACCCAAACTTAGATGCTGTGATCGTCTCTCCCTTTGAACATGCAAGTCTTTATGCTGCATTAGATTCATTTGGATTTTCACCCCTATTGGTTCACACGAACAAATCGGGAACCATTGACCTAAATCATTTGGAAAGGTTATTAAAAGAAAACCCAAAACCTGTCATTTGTTTGTATGCTGGAAATGAAACAGGAGTCATCCAACCTGCCGATGTAATTCATAACTTAACAAAAGAACATGGCCAACTTTTTTACAGTGATTTGATGCAAGCTTTCTGCAAAATCCCTGTGCCATTTGACCTGTTTGATGGTTATACATTCTCTGGTCACAAAATTGGCGCAGGTATGGGAGCCGCTGTTACCTATTTACCAACTGAAAACAAAAACTTTCGCCTGTTTGGTGGTGGAAACCAGGAAAATGAACATAGAGCCGGCACCGAAAATACATTTGCAATCAATTGTCTACAGAAAGTAACAGAAATCCAACTAAAGAACTTAGAAGAAAAAAACATAAAACTAAAGGGTTTCCAAACCATTTTAGAAAACCAGTTAGAATCCGTTGGTTGTGAAATCATCGCAAAAAACGAAAACAGACTCCCCAATACTACCTTTCTCATTTTACCCATCCAAACAGTTGATTTTTTTCTACTGGGATTAGAAGAAAAAGGATTCATTGTATCAACGGGAAGTTCATGCAAATCAAGAGCCAGAGAAGCATCGAAATCACTACTCCAAATGGGTTATTCAGAAGAAGAAGCACTTAGAGCCATACGAATTTCTACTGGTAGTTTTACAAATTTAGAAGATGTGAATTTACTAATAGACCAAATCAAAATACTCATCCAAAAATTAAAATGATAATCTAATGAAAATCCGTATCATTTCGAAATACTCTGACCAAGGTATCTCCGATGGTGAATGTTTTTGGGAAGAAAAACAGTCCCAATTTGGAACCGTTGAAAAAACGACCCCGTTTTCAGGGCAATTACTCAAAGAATTTCAGAATGATTGGTCCATTTTTGTAGAACGAATTTTATCTCAAAATCCCAAAAAGGAAGAATTTTTAGACAAACTAGGTAAAAAGTCTGATAGTTTAGAACAAATTGTATTTGGTGAATCCCTTCCCTTTTGGAGGACTCCCGGATTTCGAGGCACCATTGAGCTGTTAGTTGATCCAGAATTTTCTCCCATTCCGTGGGAAATATTAAGATCTTCCAATGGATTTTTATTCCAAGATAAAAATTTCAAACGAGGGATTCGGATCCAAAAAAACCAAAGGGAAATCTCAAAAAAATCAAATGTTGCTCTAATCATCTGTAATCCGGTCATTCCCAGTTTAGAAAACACGGTAAATGAAGAATGTGTTAGTTTATATCCAATTATCGAAAAAAAACTACCGCTTAGAATCCTTAAACAAAATCACCTAACAAAAATTCGTTTCATTGAGGAGTTAAATTCCGTTAAATATCTGCATTATGCGGGCCATACTGAAAAAAATGGTATCCCTATTGGCAAAAATCAGTTCATTTCCATGAACGTAATTGCTTCAAGATCATTTACTCATCTAGATTTAGTATTCTTTAATAGCTGTTATTCTTCATTTGACTCGATAAACCAAGCAGGAATAACAACCAGTTTTCTAAAAGCAGGTGCCAAACAAGTGATTGGATTTTTGTATCCAGTAGAAACAAATTTAGCAAAGGAAATAGGGATTTCCTTTTGGAAATATTTTTTAGAATCTAAAAATGCAGAAAAAAGTTTAGAAAAAATAAGAAAACAATTACAAAAGGGATCTGGAAAAGAGATTATAACAGCGATTAGTTTGGTTCAATTCTCTACTTTATCACCAAACCCACTTCCAAAAAGGATTTTAAGCATTACCTACAGTTTACTACTAGTTTTATGTTTCCTCCTTTTCACTAGAGAAACTCAAGTTGAAATCCCAATTGGAACTCAAGTCCAAACGGAACAAACAAATGGATCTTCTATAACAGAGAACTCACTTCTGTCCCAACAAAAAAGCCAGTCCAAGGACCCATTAGTATTAAAAATCCAAAAAATCACACATCCGGAGTTTCGAAAAAAAGCACTTCTCTTTTTAGAAACAAAACATGAGTTACTTGACGAAACACAAAAACGGGAAATCTTAGAATCGATCCTTTCAGAGGGATCTTCAGAAGAAAAAATGTATTATGAATTCAAAACAAGGAGTGGGTTTTGAAATATTGGGGTTTCTTTGTATTTGGGTTTTTATTTTTTATATCCCCGATTTTTGCCCAATGGTTTGCGAAACAATCAACTTTCGAATCCATCTGGTCAAAATACCAATTGGCTCCCAATTTAGAATCAGAAGCATATACAAATTCGAATTTTCCAATTTTACGTGAAGTAGAAACCAAAGAAAATGAAGAATATGATTATTATTTCCAACTTTGTAAATTCCAGGAAATTAGAGAACTCACAGAAATACTTTCCTACCTTTCCTTTTATGATGCCTTATTACAAATCAAACGTTGTACAGAAATCAGTAAAAGTGAAACGAGTAACTTAGAAAAACAGATCAAAAAAAAACTATTTGATCTAACTGTGTTTCCAAAATTAGAAATTTTATCATCTGAGATTTCCAATGCAGAAAATTTAAAATTAGTCCGTGAGTTACAATCGGAATGGGAAAAAACAGTTTATCTCTATTCCAATTTTTATAAACCTCATGAGGTTCTATTGTTTGGAAAAGAACGTGAATACACATTAAGTCTCAATCGTATTCTGTATTCTGATATGCCGGAATTCAAAAGAAGATCCTCATTACTTCGATTACTACAAGACATCAAAACAAATCAAAAATCCACCTACCAACTGTTTCACTATTCAAAACAAAATCCATGGAATCTTGCAGACTTAAAATCGGAAAATGAAAAGTCTAAATCCTATTTTTTACAAATCCTTTCCTATTGGAAGACTGACCCACTATTTACGGATGGACAAAAACAACAACTGAACGATTTGCAAATTTGTTTAGAAAAACTCCCAACGGAGGAAAAGAAAATTCGAATATTCGGTTTTTTTGGTTTTTTCTCCGATTATGGACGATTCTCAGTAGAATACCCAAGTTTTGAAACGAAAGAAAACCTAACAAAGTTGTTATACATCCGCCAAACATTATTTCAATCCCATCATTTTCAAAAAAGATTAGAAAATGTAATGATAAGTTGCAAAAATTCCGTCGAATCAAAGAAAGAACTATGAGTGATGAGATACGGAGTTTAATCGATAATTGTTTACTCGGCAAAAGAGAAGCATGGCAAACACTCATCCAAAAATTCCATCGCCTCATCATTGGAACTTGCGCACATTACGTACCAAGAGAAGAAGTGGTAGATACTTCCCAACTTGTCTATTTAAAACTCACCGAAAATGACTACCAATTATTGCGTAAGTTCAAAGGGGAAAGTTTACCTGCCTTTATTATCTATTTAAACGAAATTGCCAAAAACATCAGTATGTCCCAAACACGGAGCATTCGCCGAACTGAGTATAGGGAAGGGATTTCTCTCGATCTAAGTATCGATATTCTGGATGAAAGGTTAACCCAAGAGGATGTTTACTTCGAATGGGAAGAAAAAAAGGAGTTTTATGATCTCATTGAATCATTAGATGAACCCCATAAGGAAATCCTCATCTTACGTCTCAAAGGGTATAAGTTCAAAGAAATCGCTGCAATTTTAGAAGTTCCAATCGGAACAGTACTCGCTAGGGCCAATCGCGCCAAAGAAAAGATAAAAAAATTACAAACCAAGGAAATAAAGCCGTAACGGGGGGACATCAATAGTATGGAGACAAAAGATCCGAATCCATTTATGAACCGACTCAAACTGAAAGAAGCCATGTATCTCATGTCCCAAGGGGAAGAAGTGGATCCTTCCACCCTAAATAGGATCTTACAAACGGTAGTCCCAAATCCTGATTCCAAAATCCGAATTTTCCTACAGTTTTTTAATGATTCATGGAAGGTGCTTATGAGTGACTGGGAAAATGCTACCCTGCATACCTCCCAATTGGCTCTCCGAGGGCAAGGAAACCTTGGTGCTTTCCGCGTCCACAGACAGGTGGCAGGAAGGGATCTGGATTTTGTTTTCCAACCAAATCCAGAAAAAAACCAAGTGTTTTTGTCAGTGGAAGCATCAAATGCAGAAAGGTTATCCGCAAAATTATTTTTGGATGGAACCCCAGTCGAAACCTTACCCAAACTAGGAACCCAATCGATGTTTGATTCCCCCATCACCTTGGATTCTAGCCCAGAACTTGCCATTTTTGAATCTGGCAAAGAAATTGGTAGGTATCATTTTATGTTACAATCGTAATTTTTTTGGAAGTCGTGCAATAAAAAGGAATCACCTGGCAATTCATTTTATGAGAAGTGGACCTACCTTTCGGTAACTACTTTCTTTTTCCAAACTAGTTCACACTTAAAGACATCCCGACGAAAGTCGGGATTTTTTTTTAAGCATTCACTCGGAAATAAATCACATCTCCATCTTGGACAATGTAATCCTTTCCTTCCACACGGAGTTTCCCTTCTTCTTTTACTTTTGTTGCATCACCCGTACGATCTAAGTCTTCGTACCGCATCACTTCTGCACGGATGTAACCTTTTTCAAAATCAGAATGAATGACACTAGCAGCAACGGGACCAGAACTACCTTGTTTGGTTGTCCAAGCTCTTACTTCTTCCACACCTGCAGTAAAAAAAGTTAGTAGGCCTAATAGTTGGTAGGATGCACGAATCATACGAGAAAGACCAGATTCTTTTTCTCCAATCTCCTCTAAAAATGCCAATTGGTCTTCTTTTTCAAGTCCAGAAATTTCTTCTTCAAAACGACCACATAAAACAACAACAGGTGCTCCTTCTTTGTTTGCAAAGTCGGTGATGGTTTTCACAAGTGGGTTGTCAGTCGATTTAACATCCGAGTCAAGGATATTGGCAACGTATAACACGGGCTTAATGGTAATTAAATTGAATTTTTTTGCGATTTTAAATTCTTCTTCGTTTAATTCAACAGTCGAAGCCCTGTTCCCTTTTTTAAGTGCTTCCAAAATTTTATCCATAACCGACAAAATTTCTGCTGCTTCTTTATTTCCAGTTTTGGCTGTTTTAGAAACACGTTGTTGTTGTTTTTCTAAACTGTCCAAATCCGCAAGGATGAGTTCGTAATTGATGACCGTGATATCTTCGATTGGATCAACTTTCCCATGAACATGTGTTATATTTTCATCTTGGAAGGCTCTTACAACATGGCAAATCGCATCAACTTCCCGAATGTGGGATAAAAATTGATTTCCGAGCCCTTCCCCTTGGCTTGCCCCTTTGACAAGACCTGCAATGTCCACAAACTCAATCATCGTGGGAACAGTACGTTTTGGTTTGTAGATTTCAGCTAAGCGGTTTAACCTCTCATCAGGAACTTCTACAACACCAGTATTTGGTTCAATGGTACAAAAAGGATAATTTGCAGCCTGTGCGCCTGCTTTTGTGAGTGCGTTAAAAATAGTCGACTTACCGACGTTCGGGAGACCTACAATGCCACAATT
Source organism: Leptospira levettii (assembly GCF_002812085.1). Taxonomy (NCBI): domain Bacteria; kingdom Pseudomonadati; phylum Spirochaetota; class Leptospiria; order Leptospirales; family Leptospiraceae; genus Leptospira; species Leptospira levettii. Next base: position 46,559 of record NZ_NPDM01000006.1, on the reverse strand, counting down.
CAAAGCCATAAGGATAGGTTTTTTGAACCAAGCGTTAGGGACAAGGAAAAATGTTGTCTTAGTTTTGAAATCCTGTTTCTAAATAAACAGAAGTGAGATAATACACTGAAATACAGATAACAGTGAGATAAAATCCTAAATAAAGTTTTCCAATCCGTTTCCAAGGGAATCTGTCGTGTAATTGCAAAGTTCCAACAATCCAATCGGGACTCGGATTTACAGGTAACTCAACTTCCTTTCCCGACTTTCTCCAAACATGTTTTTTTTCCTCAGGATTCAATTGATAAAAAGGAGAATCCAAGCCTAACTCAGAAACAGACAATAGAATACTAGGTATTTCAAAGTACTTAAACCGGATCAAACCAGAAAATCCTGTAAAAATAGCCAAATAATTGATCACCACAATTAAGGGACTTGCCGTATAACGAGAGCTAAATAATAGATACAAATATATAACTAAAAAACTAATTGATATCAATTTGGAAATAGATGTGAGATTTTTATAAAGTTTTTGTTCTTTTAGAAACAAAATAAATGGTTCACGATTCATAGTCGATTTGTCTTTGGAATTTGTGATTTAGAAATTGAAGGCATTCTAACGAACCAATCTGATGGAACACCTGAATCTACCATATGATTTTGGCCCTGCAAGTCAGTAAAGGAAAATCGAAACGCATGGAGATACATTCGTTTTTCTCGACTTTCTTTTTTCCCATACAAAGTATCACCCAGGACAGGAAAACCCAACGAAGATAACATAACGCGAATTTGGTGCCTTCTTCCTGTTAAAATATTTGCAAGCCCAAATGATACATTCATTTTTTCATCGGAACCAAGGATGGTAAACTCTGTGATTGCTTTTTTACCTCCACTCCTTACGAGACTGACTTGTTTATTTCCATCTTTGATAAAACATTCCATCCGGTATTCTTTCCAATTCGGAATCCCATCACATAAAAAAATATAGGTTTTTTCTGCATTTTTTAGTAACTGATCTAGTTCGAGATTTTTATCTTTATTTTTTCCGAGTAATACAATGCCACTCGTACCAAGATCTAATCGATTGACGGTTCGTAGTTCAGGAATTTTTAACTGATTCGCAAGTAAACGAGTGAAATCCAATCGATTTGGATCTTTTGTTTCGTGGACAGGAATTCCTTCTGGTTTTTCTGCGAGTAAAAAATCCTCACAATCAAATAAGATACGAGTGGTATAATGATTTCCTAATGGAATGACGTTAGGCGGAAAATTCAATCCAAAGACCACCTAAACTTCGTATATTGATGACTCCAGTTTCAAATAATAAGTATTGACCCTTGATCCCAACAAGTGTTCCGACAACTGGAGTTTCTTTTGTGAGTTTTAAAGATTTTATTTTAGATGGATAAGTTAAAATCGGATACTCGATTTCCATCATTTCTTCTGTAAGGATAGGTTTCCAGGTTAACTTTTGTTTGGTTTCGATGGGTGAAAAAAATTCATTCTTTTCAAGATGATTTAAAAATTTAACAGCTTCTTTTTTGAGATCAATGATTCCCGGCTCTCCTGCTACCATTTTTTGCCAGGATGTTTTATCTGGTAAAAACTGACTGAGAAAATGTTCTAAAATACCTGCGTCTCTTCTGGAACTCACTTCTAAAATTGGGATTCCGAACTTAGCACCTTGGTCCACCCATCGGTTTGAGACAGGATTTTCTTTTGTGATTCCAACTTTCATTCCACTGGAATTGGCAAAGTATACAATGTGTTTTTTGAAACAATGAGTATTCCCCCATTCTGAATCACGACATGTACCCTTATGATGGTGGCATGTTTCTGGGCGCATGATACAAAGATCATTTTCAGCTAACTTAGAAAAACAAACAAAACAATATCCCTGATTAAATGACTTTTTAGTTTTTTTTCCGCAGTTCATACAGCGAATTTCATCATTTGTAATGAGAGAGATTTTTTTACCAAGGAAGGATTCGATTGGTACATCTGAGGTTAGTTCTTTTCCTTCAATTGTTTTTGTTTTTTTGTCCTCAGAATAATTTGCATATTCCCAAAAATAGGAAACAGGATTTGTCCCTTTATGAGACATCTTTCGAACATAACCTTGGAAACTTGGCATGGACTAAAAGGTAAATTCCTTCACTTCTTCAGGAAAAAATTCATCATTCACTTTCACAAAATAAAGTTGAGCCAAGGAAGGTGAATCATCAGTCTTCTTCCATACAAAGATCACAATCATTTTTTGGTACAGGTAATGAGAGATTTGTCCTTTTGGTGAATAAAAAAGAGATAATTGGTTTTCACCTTCACCAAGGTAAATCACTGCCCCATTTAAATTTCGTGACTTCTCTTTCGAAACTTTGATGTGGATTTTTCCACTTGGATTCATGTCTTCAGGATCCCTTCCCATAGCAAATTCTGCATCACTCACTTCGGACTCGGTATCCACTTGGTCAGTTGTCCCAGTTACATCCAAAAGATTACAAGGAAAATCACCTGGCATATTCGGAAAATCGTTGGAACAAGATTGGTAAGTGACTTCTTTTTCATCAAATTTGGTATGAGTCACCATCACAGTGGAACGTATTGTTGCATATGCAACTGACTTTAACACTTTTGCGGTTTTTTGTTTGGGTATTTGTTTGATTTTAGTTTCCGATGCGTAAACCACACCTAACAAAACAGTGATGAATACTAAAAAAGTGAATTTAAACTTCATTTTGGATCCTTAGTAGATTAAGTATGGTTCAATTTTTTTTCGTTCTTTATCTTCATCACTAAGATAGGTATTATGAAACTCAACATAGGTTTTTCCATCATTGATGGCAGAACGAAAATGATCATTCCCCCATAATTGGTCAACCCAGTGGTTTGTAGAACCTTTACTCCATTTAAAATCATTTGGATATGTTTCTTTCATAAGCCGAATGAGTTCATATGCAAGTAACATTGGATCATAATCAGGCCTTACTAAATTCATACGTAGACCAGAACAAATTTTTCCTTTGTGGGGTCCAAAGGTGGGTTTAAAATACACTGTTGAAAAATAATATGATTTGTTGCCAATGGCACTTAATTTGGTAGCAAGTTCTTCCGGATTTGTCATCCATGGTGCACCAAAATAAACGAAAGGTGCTTGGGTTCCCCTTCCAACTGATACATTCACACCTTCAAGTAAAACAAGCGATAAATAATTCCTTGCAGAATCCACCATAGGCAAGTTAGGTGAAGGTGTTGTCCACGGGATACCTGTATCTTCAAAGTACATCCCACGTTTATAACCTTCCACAGGAATCACATTCAAGTCCACAGATTCTTTTAAGTATTCCTTGTTATAAAACAATGCGGCTTCCCCAGTTGTCATTCCCGTAATGAGTAAGGAAGGAAATTCTCCAGCAAAGTTTAAATGTTTAGGACTCATTTTTTCTCCCATGGGTGGGAGGTGCATCGCTACATGGATATGATCAAGGACAATGAGTTTGGTTTTTGTATTTTTTAATGCATCCATGAGACGTTTGAGTACACTTAAATATGTGTAACAACGCATCCCCACATCTTGCACATCAAATAAAACAAAATCAACCTCCTTCACTAAGTCTCTCAGTTCGGAATCTTTGATTCGATAGATATGATAAAGTGGACGATTAAAAGTTGAGTCCATAGTAACGGGAGTTTGGCTAAACTCTTCTTCCAAACCAAGAAATCCATGTTCTAAACCAATCAAATGTTCTAATGTAATTTTGTGTTTTTCGAGAGATGAAATGATCTTTTTTGGATTTGTTCCAATTCCTGATGGATTTGTCGCAAGCATCAATTTTTTTCCCGCCATGGTTGGCAGGATTTTTTCGTAAAAAATGTCCTGGGACAATCGAACTTTAGAATCAATCGGGTGGACACGAAATTGCGGAACCGTGTTCCCATGGCAAGCAAGGACAAGAAACGAGAGAGAAAACCTAAAAAAGTAATTGGTCATGTAAGTATATGTTTCTATAATATAGCAAATCTTCAAGGAGAAATGTCCTTCATGTTTCATCGACTTCGAATTGCTCCCTATACTGGGATTTTAGTCCTTACCATCTTGGCATGTGCTGGGTCCAATTCCGCGCAAAAAAACCCGTCTTTACCTGACAATGTGGTCACAGCCATGGGAGAGGCTCCTATTTACCAAGGAGACTTGGCCCTAGCCCGTAACAAGGCACTCAAAGATGCAAAACTCAATGCCATCCGTAAATTGGTCGGAGAACAAATCACAGAAAAATCAGGGGTCTCCGATGGGCAATCCCTAGGATCCAAACTTTACGGGAAAACCGATAGTTTTGTGAAAAAATACGACATCCTCAGTGAAGAACAATGGAAACTAGACACCCAAGACATGATCCGTCTCAATGTCCGTTGTGAAGTAGAAGCAACAAAACTTTCTACTGCTGTGGATGCTCTCCTTGATGATGTAGGAAACCCAAGGATCGCTGTCCTCGTGCAAACCGTTGTGAATGGAAAATCTTATCCCATTGGATCAGCAACTAACATTGCCGAGGCGGAACTGATTGAAAAACTCCGTGCCAAAGGGAATAAAGTGGTCGATAGTTCCCAACTCACTGCCCTGCTCAAAAAAAATCCAAGCCTTGCTAAACTTGATCTTACCTCTGTGGAAGAAGGTAGCCCTCTTCTCACTCTGGCACAAGACTCAGGCGCGGAAGTTTTGATCATTGCAAAAGTGACAACCACTGACCAAAAACCTGTGGTATTACCTGGTGGTAAAAAAACAGATTTTTTAAGTTCTGCGGCAACAGGCCCATACCGCATCATCCAATTATGGGGTGATGGAAAAATCTTTGGATCTGGAAGTTTGGAAGGCCGAGGTGCTGATATCACACAAGAAGTTTCCAGAGAACAAGCTGTGAAAGATTGGGCAAACCTTGTTTCCGTAAAAGTAGGAAAACAAATCAAGGACGAATGGTTTAAACTCACAGAACAAAACACCGTGATCTTAAAGTTCAAAGGACTTGCTCTGGAAGATGCAATCAATTTCAAAAACGATTTGATGGAATACACATCCGTGAAACAAATCAATGATCGTAAAACAGAAATGAATGGATCAGAATGGGAACTCACTTACCCAGGAAAGGAATCGATGTTTGCAGAAGAGCTCATGTACAAAAAGGATTCTAGTTTCCGTTTTTTGAGTAGTAAAACTCTCAACATCAACAGTTCTAAACGTGGTGTTGTGGAAATCGAATTCAAAAATAAATAAATTGAGTTTGTAACTTTTTTATGACCCTACAGAGAAAAACTTTCGAATCTCTGCAGGGTCTAGTGGTTTTGCGAAATAGTAGGTCAAAGTCCCTTCTGAGATCGCTTTTTCAATCTCCAATGTTTTTTCAAAACCTGTTAGCAAACTACAGATTATCGTTGGATAATTTGCTTTAACACGCTTAACCAACTCCAATCCATCCATTTGTGGCATACTTAGGTCGCTCACCAAATATTGAATTTCTCTGTTTTCTTCCAATTCTTCCAAGGCATCATTTCCAGAAGAAGCAATAAATACTTCAAAATCTTTTTTGAAGATGTCTTTGAATAATTGAAGATTAAAATCTTCATCATCTACATATAAAATCTTAATTTTCACAGAAACAAGACTCAACAAAAACAAGGAAATTCAATCATAAATCTTGTACCAATTCCCAACTCCGATTCAAATTGAATCGAACCATGATGATCTTGTATAATCTTATATGCAATTGATAAACCCAATCCAACACCTTTTCCAGGTTCTTTAGTCGTAAAAAAAGGAGTCATGATCTTATATTTATATTCTGGAAGTATCCCTACTCCTGTATCAATGATATCAATCTTAATTTGATTCTCTTTAGATATCGTATAAATCTGCAATTCACCTTGCATTCCATCCATTGATTGAATTGCATTTGTTAAGATATTAAAAAAACATTGATGGATTTTAGTAGAACTCCCTAGGATTACCGGATTCATTGCTTCGAATTTCTGCACTACTTTAATCCCATCCCTAAGTGTATGAGCGAGCATCACTAAACAATGATCTAAAGTTTCATGAATGTTAATTTCTTCTGAATTCGATTCACCTACCCGAGTATACTGGTTTAAACCTTTTACGATTTTTGAAGTCCGATCCACACCTTCTTTGATAGCTTCTAGGTAAAACTTGACTTTCCCAAATTGTTCTGAAGATTCGCTAATGTAATCTTTTATACCATGATATCCACCTAAAATAAAATTAAGTGGGTTATTAATTTCATGAGCAATTCCTGCTGAAAGTAGACCTAAACTTGCTAACTTTTCAGATTCGATAAGCTGGTTTTGTCTTTCATGTAACTCGGTCAACGTGTTTTCTAAAGCAATTGTCCTTTCTTTAACCAAAGATTCCAATTTCCGATTGTATTGTTCGAGTTGAGATTCATAGTCTAACCTTTCCAATTCAGCTGCAATGCGGCCTGAAAAAATTTGAAATAAGGTAATGACTTGGTCCTTCTCATTTTCTCGAATCTCAGATTCATACAATCCAACAATCAAGCCCATCGTTTCCTGTTTAGAATTGACTAAAGGAGTTCCGATGTATCCCTTAATCTTCATTTCAACTAATAACAAATCATTTGGGAATAATTTTTGAACATCAGTAGGATAATAACAGACATTATTATCAAATACATCCGCGCAAGGAGTCCCCTCTAAAGAATAAGCCATATTGTCAACCAAGGAACCTTTTGCAACAAGAGCTACCGTTTTCGATTCGTATTTTTCTTTATCGAAGAGAGCAATAAATGTATAATCCGCCCCAATGACAGTGCTCATTTTTTCAGTAAGTCGATTTAAAAATTCTTTGCCGTATGTATTCGATACGGCTTCTATGATATTAGATAATAACTGTCCGCGTAACATATTATTTTTATCAAAGGAATTAATAAAAAAAATTAAGAATCTTATACATTCAATTGGCCGATTGTTCTTTTTCCTTTGGTTCACTCACTAAAGGTAATTTAGTTTGGTTCACATCCAGTAATGGGCCCAACTCGAAGATATTTGAATACCCGTATGCTTTTAAGGAATTGTAAGTCGATAAATTCAAAGAAGCAGCTGGGCTTTTCGCAGCAAACGCTTGTTCGTTGCCTTCAAAATTATTATTACAATAAATTAGAATTTTGGATTTTGGTTCTGGGATCACAGTAGCCAAACTGTCTTTCGTAAATTCGGTAAAAGGCAAATTCACCGCACCTTTGATATGTAATAAACGAAATCGATTTTCGCTCCTTGCATCCAGGACTACTACTCCATCTTCAGACATCATTTTCAAAAATTGATCTTCCGTTAGGCGGTGATTTTCACGTTCCGATTCGGATCGATTGACAATTTTTTTGAATTCACCATAGTCGATGAGCCGATTCGGAATGGGTTTTATTTTTGGTTGTTTTTTCTGTTTTTCAATGGGTTTTGCCACAAGTGAAACTGTGATTAGTAAGAGAGAAACAATGATGGTTCGATTCATAACTTTACCCATTTCTAAAATCGCTAAAAGTATAACTTCTATTTCTATCAGAACTCAAACCTTTTTTCGACTTGCCAGGGGAATTATCCGAATTTGAGTGAAAGGTATGAGTACTTTACGCGCTGTTATCAAAACCAACAAAGGTGAAATCCGAATCGATCTTACTCCTGACAAAACACCGAATACGGTTGCCAACTTTGTGAATTTGGCACAAAGGAAATTCTATGATGGACTAAAATTCCACCGAGTCATTGCTGATTTTATGATCCAAGGTGGTTGTCCCCAAGGAACTGGAACGGGTGGCCCTGGGTATAAATTCCGTGATGAATTTGATTCTAGTTTAAAACACAACAAACCTGGAATCCTTTCCATGGCAAATGCAGGTCCAGGAACCAATGGGAGTCAATTTTTTATCACACATGTTCCGACACCTTGGCTTGATGGAAAACATTCAGTGTTTGGTTCCGTGGTGGATGCCTCTGACCAAGAAGTTGTGAATTCCATCCAACAAGGGGATAAAATTGAATCCATTACGATTGAAGGAGATGCCTCTTCTGTATTGGAAGTGGCAAAACCCTTTTTAGATGAGTGGAATCAAATTTTAGATTCTAAAAAATAAAGTTTACTTTTCTTTCTTTTTTTCATTTAGTCTAAAGACTATGAAAGAGAAACGGAAACCAAACCCAATCGTCCCAATCAAATTGGCTTCTCGGACAATTTTTAACTTGAAGCCAACAAAAATCAAACCATCGAAAAAAATCTATTCCCGAAAAGGTAAAAACGACCATTCGGGAATTCTTTTTTTCAATTCATTCGTTTTCTAACCAACTTACATTCGTTCCATTTCACTCCAAGAATCCAAATCCAATTCGTCTTCTTTTCCTAAATCAACAAACATCAAACGTTCTAGTTCAGAATTCCTTTGTTTGGCAAGGCTTATGTACTGAACGCGGTCTTTTCGTAAGTCAAAAAGTTCGTGAAAGGTTTCATCATCATGTGTTAAGAATAAATTTTTAGCACGTTCTGCTGCATAGGATCTTGTTCCCAATAATTTTAAAACATCTCCCCCTAGTTTCACAGCGGTTTCTCTTGTTTCACGGTAAATAAAGGAAAGTCCCATTTCTTTTAAGTCATATGCCTCTTCGCGATCCCCAGCTCTCGCAACAATTTGTATATTTGGATAATGGTGTTTTACATTGCGAATGAGTTCGTGTTGTTTTTCCGGATGGTCAAGGGCCGCAATCAACACTTTTGCATGTTCTAAACCCGCACTCTCCAAAAGTTCTATTCGCGTTGCATCTCCAAAAAATACCTTAAATCCAAATCGACCAAGCATCTCCACTCGATCCGCATCATAATCTAAAATTGTGATACCAATGCCGTTTGATCGTAAAAACCTTCCCACCATATTTCCAAAACGACCAAATCCACAAATGATAACTGGATTTTCTTCTTTTTCTAAGCTTTGGTTTGTTTGTTTCTTAGGTGCTTTTGATTGTAACGCTTCAAAAATGGTTTTCTCATATAACAATAATAATATGGGCGTAAATGCCATACTGAGTGCCACACAAGCAACAAGGATCACAATTGTATCCTTATCAAAAATTCCCAACCCTTCGGAGTATCCAAATAACACGAAGGAAAATTCTCCTACTTGTGATAGTGCTAATGCCATGTATAAATTTTGGTCTAAGGGAAGTTTAAACAAAAAACCAAGTAGGAGTAATACAAGCGCTTTTAGAAAAATAATGCCAACAACAATACCAACAATTTTCATTGGGTGTTGGAATACGACAGGGAGTTCCATAGAAGCTCCCACACTTAAAAAAAACAATCCAAGTAGCAAACCTTTAAACGGTTCTATGTTACTTTCTAATTCATGTCGAAATTCACTACTGGCAAGTACAACTCCCGCAAGGAAAGTGCCAAGTGCTGCCGAAACTCCCACAGAAGTCATGAGGACTGAGATAGCAATCACAAGTAACAAACTGGCACCAGTAAAAATCTCTCGGCTTCCTGACTTTGCGATCAATCGAAATATTGGACTTAAAATATACCTACCAATTAAAATAATCCCAATCACTACAAAAAGGACAACTAGTGTTTTTTGGTAACCAGGCAAATGTTCTACAAGAGAATGGCCATGGTCATTTGTTACCACATCTCCTTCACTTAACATAGGGAAGATGGCAAGAATCGGAATCACTGCCATATCTTGGAAAAGAAGGATTGAAAACGAAGCTTGCCCTGAAATGGATTTCATCAATCCTTTCTCTTTTAAGGTTTGTAAAACAATCGCCGTAGACGACAGAGATAAGATGAATCCAAGTGCAACCGAAGATTTCCAAGAAAATTGGAAACCGATTGAGAATAAAAACACTAAAATAGTGGTTAATAATAACTGAAGACCACCTAACCCAAGTAACCAGAACTTTAACCTCCATAACAGGTTTAATTCCAATTCTAAACCGATCGCAAATAACATCATCACAACACCAAATTCTGCAAAATGCAAAAGGTCTTTTCCTTCCGTTCCCACAAAACCAAAAACAAATGGCCCAATGAAAATGCCTGCCACCAAATACCCAAGGACAGAACCAAGTCCCAATCGATTGGCAATGGGAACCATAATGATGGCACTTGTTAGATAAATGATAGCTTGAATGAAAAAATTGACTTCACCCATGTTTTGCCTCTAATAATGACAGAATCAAATTTCGATAACGAAGAGATTCTTTTTGAAAATCTCCTTCTTTTAACTGGAAAGTACCTTGGACCAAAAAGGGAGATTGGTAATACATCTGACAAAGTTCCGCTGTCCTCTGGAAAGGTAATAAAAAATCCTCTATCCTATGTTTATGAAATCCGTCTTCCTGATATGCCTGATTCGATCCACCTGTCGTAATGGCTTGGATCCATTTTTTTCCATCCAATGAATTTCCGTTTTTACCATAGGCCCAACCATCTTCTAATACAAAATCGATCCATTGTTTCATAAGAGGTGGGCAACTGTACCAATAAAAAGGATGTTGGAAGAGAATTACATCGTGTTCCATAAGAATCTTTTGTTCTAGTTTGACATCTATCGTAAAATTTGGATACAATTCATATAAGTCTCGTAAGGTGATATTGTCTGATATGGGTATAGAATCTAATAACATTTGATTTGCTTTCGATTTTTCCAAAAATGGATGGAACAACTGGATCAATATTTTTGGCATTTGGATTAAGTCATCAAATAAGAAGTATTGCTGCAAACATTAAAAATATGATTTCAATTGACCAATTCCAAAAAAAAACTAAATTCGTCTGCAGTGGGAAATATATTTATAATTCTCTTTTTTTCTACCTTTGTCTCAGAAGACTTAACCTGTATCACGTCTGGTTTACTTGCAAAAGAAGGAAGACTTCTACTCCTTCATGCAATCATAGTCACTGGACTCGGAATTTTTGTAGGTGATTTACTGCTTTATTTGGTGGGATTCTTTTTTGGATCGTATTTAAAATTATGGAAACCCATACAAAACTGGGAATCCAAGATTAGTTCCCATACTCTTTACAAACATTGGAAATCAAAGTTTAGTCTTTCGGTAATGATTTCTCGTTTTTTACCTGGCACGAGGTTACCCCTTTATTTATTAAGTGGGTATTTTAAAATGCCATTTCTCGTTTTTGTATGGAGTAGTTTGTTTGCTGTTTTGGTTTGGACCACTCTTTTTGTTTCCTTGGTATTTTATTATGGAAAATGGATCACCACAATCTATACAAACCAATCCAATTTCGGGACAAGTATTGGAATTGGATTTAGTTTTTATGTGCTCTACCGTTTTTTCCAAACCATACTCATTCCCGAAAAGAGAAAAAATTTTTTACTCCAATGGAACAAGTTATCCCAATTGGAATTTTGGCCAAGTTCTCTCTTTTATCTTCCACTCATACCTTATCTCATTTATTTGGCCGTTCGCTACAGAGGTATTCGGTATCTCACAGCGACAAATCCAGGGATCATCGCTTCAGGAATTGCCGGTGAATCCAAATACGAAATCTTAAACCTCATTCCAAACAAATACATAGCCAAATCATGTTTGGTATCTGCAAACAAGAAAGATCCAGAAACTTTGATCAAACATTGGCTCTCCCAAAACAATATTCAGTTTCCTATCATCGCAAAACCAGACAAAGGTGAAAGAGGGTTTTTGATACAAAAAATCCATTCCATACAAGAACTCAAAGTAGTTTTACAAAATTATCCTATCGATTGGTTGTTACAAGAGTGGATCGAAGGACCATTTGAAGTGGGAATTTTTTACTACAGGTATCCGAATGAATCACATGGAATGATTTTCTCTGTAACGGATAAAGTGTTTCCCGAAATCATTGGAGATGGAATCTCAACCATAGAATCTTTGATTGAAAATCATCCTAGATTCCGTTTCCAAATGGAAGCCCATAAAAAACACAATTTTGGGAAATTGCACCACATCCTACCACTCGGAGAAAAACAAAGGATTGGTTCGATCGGAAACCATGTCCAAGGTTGTATGTTCCAAGATGGAAGTTATCTCCTCACAAGAAAACTAACAACAGAATTGATCAAAATAGGAGACAGGACAAAAGGATTTTACTTCGGAAGGTTTGATATTCGATTTCAAAATGTAAAAACATTCCAAGAAGGAAAAGGATTTAAAATCATCGAACTGAATGGAGTGACAAGCGAATCTACCAATTTATATGATCCCAAGTTTTCCATCAGACAAAGTTATTCTATTTTATGGAAACAATGGAAACTAATCTTTGAAATTGGGTTCCAAAACTACCAAAAAGGAATTCAGTTGTATCCATATGGAAAATTGGTCCAATTGATTCGCAATCACAACGATTACCGAAAAAAATTCAGTCGATTGGAAAAAAGTCTCTAAGATAAGGAATTTTTCTTCTCTCATAGAAGGCCACATACAGAGACAATAGGAATACAACAAGGGCTAGAATAAAAAGTAAACCACCATCATTTTGCACAACAATTCCGAGAAATACCAAATGTGATAAAATTGCACCTAACATCAAATTTGATGCCATTAAGGCACCTAACCATACCAAACGAGGGAACAATAGGAGTAAAACACATATAGTTTCTAAAATCGCCAATCCAATTCTCCCCCACGGTTCCATGGCAAGAACTGTAAAGATGTACTTAGATTCTTCTGAACCAGTAAATTTAAAATATAAAGTTTGTCCTATGATAAGGACAATCAATACTCTTGCGATGTTAAAACTATAAGGATGAAATAGGATTAATTTCATTGGGATACCTCTTTGAGTAAAATTGATTTGATTTCAGAAAACCTAGTCCAAGGGATAAAATGACTTCCGCCGCTTAGAAGATACACTTTCGAGTCACCTTTGTATGATTCATGTTTCAAAAATTTTGTGTGTTCCCATGGAACAAGTCCATCCGAATCGCCATGGATCATCACGACAGGAAACTGAGATTGTTTCATTGCAAGGGCCAAACCGATTAAATCTTGTTTTAACTGGAACATTTCTTCGTTACTTCTCACCCAAGACTTGGGCAAAATCCACTCGATGATATCATTCTTCGCAAGATGGTTATAAAATCTAAGTTCTTCATACATGGGATCCATTGGTGCCGAGAGTAAAAACACTTTTCCATCCTTCTTTAAACTTTCATTGCATAAAAGGAACGACTTCATCGCAACAGGTCCTCCATAAGAATGCCCAACAATTGTAATGGAAGTCACTGATAGTTTTTGACTCTCAACAAACGATTGGATCATTTCAGAAATAGCTTTACCTTGGGTAGTCACACTGGGAATAAATTCCTCTTGTTTTGAGTAACCAAATCCAAGCCGATCAGGAGACAACATACAAAAATGAGTTTGGAAATCCTTATCTAACATATAAGACAAAAAATCGGAACCATTCCCGGGAGAGCCGTGAACAAAAACCAATAATTTTGATTTCGAATGGCAATCATTTGTTAGAGTGAATATGTTTCCCTCTTTCGTTGGGATTGTAAGTTTCTCGATATTTTCTTTTCCTTCTAGATGCGGAACACATTGGAGAAACAAGATCTGAAACCAAATTACAATTTGGATCCATTTTTTTGGATCCATCATATACAAATGGATTCGGTTATGATTCAACTTCATTTGTATAAAACAAAGCACCCGTTTTATAAAGCCTTTGGAATAATTCGTTTGGAAGTTTGGAATCAAGGGGACTTGCATATTCAGGCAAAAAACCTTTCACCAAGTACATTTCAATGTCAGCTTTGTTTTTGATCGAAACAAATCCTCTTGGTTCACACTCAAATATTTTTTTGACTTCTTCATATACAGATCGCGAAATATTTACTTCAGCAACAACTCCACTACTCTCGAGTCTACTTGCCGTATTAACCGTATCACCCCAAACATCATAGGCAAATTTATCACTCCCAACAACTCCCGCAACGAGAGGTCCTACATGTATTCCTAAACGGATTTCCCAAAATACCCTACCGTGTAAATGATGGATTTCTTTTTGTTCAGCCATAAACGATTGGAATCCCAAGCCACATAACACTGCATCAACGGAATTGGAGTTATTTTCATTTGGAATTCCACCAACTGCCATATAGGCATCACCTATGGTTTTTATTTTTTCCATTCGATTCTCTTTACAAATGCGATCGAATGCACGAAAAATTTGATCAAGTTCATGAACTAAAACTTCAGCATTCATTGTTTCTGCAATTTTCGTAAACCCAACCATATCACAAAATAAAACGGAAGCTTTCTCATACCGTTTGGGTGCCACTCTTGCTTCCCTTTTTAATTCATCTGCAATGGGTTCGGGTAGGATATTGAGAAGTAATGCTTCTGACTTTTTTCTTTCTATATTCAGATTACGACTTAGGATAAAAATCAAAATCCCAGTCAGAATTTGTACGAATAAATAATTTCCACCAGCATCCATGTAGCGATCCATTTCAGTGGCATATCCTGTGACCCAATCTTTGTGAAAGTATTCCACTATATAAAGAGAAGCAGAGACACCAATATAAATGGAATAAACAATCCATATATTATGATTCCGAATGAGGATCAGTGCAATCACAAGCGAAGGAATCAAATAATAATGATTTCCACCAATGGAACCTCCATTAAAAAACCACATTGATGCAAGATAAAATAAAATCGTTAAGTTAAAAGGCCAATACAATATGAAGTAGATACTTTTGACTCGGCTTAAGTAGTACATGACAAGCAAAAGAATCCCAGAACTAACATTCAAACAGATGAGAACCAAATAATTCTCTAAATACAAAACTCCAAATACTCCCAGTAAATTTAATACTCCATTTACGAGGGACACTGTATTAAATAATCGATGTTCGAGTGAATGTTTTTTTGGGTCTCCGAGTAAGAGGTATATCAATTTCATTGTAATTGATCAGTATCACCTTAAAAACCAAACGGATTCAACCTTTTTTCTTTGTATAATCGTAAGGCGAACTAAAGAAATCCATTCAAACTTAGTTAACTCAATCTCTATACCTTACCGTACTTCATGCTATTTCCTTCAAAGGAATCAAGCCCATCATCTCAGTTGACATTTTAAATGGAGCTGTTACAATCTAGGCTCTATGGATATTCATGGGAAAAAAGCACTTCGAGTCTTAGATGCGGCAACCAATGCAACAAGGATGGGGGCCAATGAGAAAGCAATTCGTTTATATCGTGAATATCTAGATATGGTGGATCCTTCTTTCACTCATGGAGTCTGGAATTCAATGGCAGAAATCTTATTTGAGAAAAAGGAATATGATAATTCTCTTTCACACTGCAATCGAGCATTGGAACTAATGAAAGACTTTATCCCTGCATTAGAATTACGTGCGAAAATACATAATGCCTTAGGAAATACAACTGCAATGGAAGAGGACCGAAATACCATTAACAAACTCAATGCAATAGAACAGGCAAAGTGGGATGACCCCAATCACTATTATCATTATAAGTGAAACAATAAAAAAGCCCCTCCTCAAAGTTTCCTTCGAGAAGAGGCAACCGTCTTAAGGCAACTCTTGCCTTCTACAACTTAAGCGTTATTCAAAAGTCGTAGTACAGAATTTGGTCTGAGGCTGGCTTGCGCTAGCATTGCCGTACCGCTTTGCACGAGAATTTGTTTCGTCGTGAGCGCTACCATTTCCTCAGCCATATCTGCGTCCCTAATCCTTGATTCGGATGCTTGCATATTTTCGTATGCACCCATGAGGCCTTTTGCAGTACTTTCGAGCCTATTTTGATAAGCTCCCATATCTGCTCTCTGCTTCATGATCTTGTTCAAGGCGAAGTCCGCTTTTGCAATCGCTTCGTCTGCTTTTCCAGGTGTAGAGAGTGCAATTTTAATTGCCCCTTCTGACATCTTAAGTGCTTTCGAAGTCATAGTTCCAATGTAGAAACGCTCTCTTTGCTTTGCGTTTGCTCCCATGTGAAACCACATCGATGCTTTCGTTGACTTTCGAGCGAAGTCTCCTTCAAACAGTTTCATTTTATTGAACTCTGCTTGAGAAGCAATTCGATCGATCTCATCCACCAGCGCAGATACTTCTACCTGCACGAGTTGCCTGTCCTCAGGTGTGTAGATTCCGTTCGAAGTCTGAATCGCCAAGGTTCGGATTCGTTGGATGATTTCAGCCGACTGGTCAAGGTAACCCTCTGCAGTCTGGATGAAACTAAGTCCATCTTCCGTATTCCTTTCCGCCTGACGTAAACCACGAATTTGTGTTCGTAGTTTTTCCGAAACAGCAAGACCAGAAGCATCATCACCGGCAAGGTTAATCCTTTGCCCAGTGGAGAGGTTCCTCATGGTCTTATCTACATCCCATTGTGTAAACTTGAGAGCACGATGTGATTGTATCGCACTCATGTTGTGATTGATAATCATTGGCCTACACTCCTTTGTGTATTACCAAGAACGGTATGTATTTCGTTCTTAGCCGGACAATCCCTGTCCGGTGTCAAGGATGAGCTTTCATTTTGCCACCTGGCAGGGGAAAGCCGGCTGATTATCTAATTACAACTCTTCAGTTACACTAACCACTCTCTTCGTTAACGTATGTTAACGAAGGAGAGAAAGAACTCCTTGTGGACGAACATTCGCTTGAGCTAACATAGCAGTTCCAGATTGAACTAAAATCTGGTTCTTTGTGAAAGCCACAGTTTCTTCTGCCATATCCGCATCACGGATCCTAGACTCGGAAGCTTGGGTATTCTCATAAGCGTTCATGAGCCCTTTTGCAGTATGCTCAAGACGGTTAAAGTAAGCACCTAAGTTTGCTCTTTGTTTGCTAATACGTGTTAACGCAGCATCCAAAGTTCCGATCGCATCATTTGACTTATCAGCAGTTGATAAAGATAAGAGTTCTCCACTTTGACCTTTAAGATTGAGTGAACGTGCAGTCATTGTAGCAATGAACACTCTTTCTCTTTGGTGCATGTTTGGTCCAATATGGAACCACATGGAAGTTGCTCTAGATCCACGAGCAAAATCACCTTGAAGCAAATTCATTTTATTGAATTCTGCTTGAGAAGCAATTCTGTCCACTTCATCGATAAGTTGTGAAACTTCGACTTGGATCATTTGTCGATCTTCTTCAGTATAAATACCGTTAGACGATTGAATTGCAAGAGTTCGAATTCTTTGAATGATATCATTCGATTCTTGTAAATACCCTTCCGTTGTTTGGATAAGGCTCATACCGTCTTCGGTATTTCGTTCTGCTTGTCTAAGACCATTCACTTGCGTTCTCATTTTTTCCGAAACGGCAAGGCCTGATGCATCATCACCTGCTCGGTTGATTCGCATACCAGAGGATAGTTTTTCCATATTCTTGGAAACTTCCTCGTTTTGGAACTTGAGGACGCGATGTGAGTTGATCGCGGCTAAATTGTGGTTTATGATCATTGGTTTCCTCCTTGAAACTTGATCTGGCAAACGAGAGAATCCCTTCTCTCGCTTTTTTTTGTGTCTGGCTTTCAGGCCCCATTGGTGCCTAAAATCTCTATTTATTCCCTTAGTATGTCGGTACTTGGATATAAGAAATTAATTCGAAGAAATTGGGATATTTTTGGAGTATTTTAAGGTTAATTGCTATTTTTTAGCATTTTTTGGCTACTTTAGCGTTTTATTTTTTTTAAAAAAAAATTCTATTTTTCCCAATACGATCATCGGAATTTCTCCATTTTCCATGAGCAATTTTTGAAAAAGGGAGAAATTCTAAAGGGAAAACCCTGATTTGTGTCAAAACCTATCCGTGGTTCCGTTCGAACAGGATTTGTATGATCGAAAACTCACTTCTTTCCTTATGGTCTGTTTCTACAATTTCCTTTATCACGAGAGGACTAAAGGATTCTATATTCTTATCTAAGTACATTCTGATCTTGAATGAATATAACTAGTACAAACAATCATAAAGTTTATTAAATCTTATCTATCCTAGTCTCTTAAAACCAATACATCTCTATTTAATAACTTTCTTAAATAATTTATTGCATTTGTTTTACAAATTTTGATCCATATTCAAAAAAAACTTCAAACAACTACGTCCTATGGTGTATCACAACTTAATTTTTGCAGATGAATACAGAATGGTAGATTTAGAAAATTTTCGATTTATGGACGACCTAAGTTTTGGCGTACAAGTGATTAGCCATGAACTTCGTTATCTATATCTAAATAAAGTTCTCCTTCGTGAAATCAATATGCAAGAAAACCAATTATTAAATCAACATATGTCTAAAGTTTTCCCAGGTATAGAAAATTCAGATATATTCAAAGCCATCGAAAAAACGATCATAACAAAAATGCCCGAAAAAGTAACCAATGAATTTACATTACCAAACGGTAATACCACATATTATGAATTAGACTTACAGCCTATTCCACAAGGTGCCATCATATTCTCAAAAGATATCACAGACAGTAGTAAAAGTAAAATATTCTTAGAAAAAACGAATGAAAGGTTAGAATCTGAAATTAAATCAAGAGTTCTTGAACTTGAGGAATTGAATCAAAAACTGAAGGAAGAGACCAAACGAGCAATTGAAAGTGAAAAATCTAAGTCCGAGTTCCTTGCCAATATGAGCCATGAGATCAGAACTCCTATGAATGGAGTAGTAGGAATGGCAGAACTCATCTCTCTCACCGAATTGACAAATGAACAAAGAGAATATGTTCGAGGGATGAAATTAAGTTCCGATCTATTATTGTCCATTATCAACGACATTCTTGACTTCTCGAAGTTAGATTCAGGGAAAGTGAGTCTTTTTAAAGAGAATCTTGACATTAGAGATTGTATATCCGATTGTTTAAAAATTTTTGAATATAAACTTGCTGATAAAAAAATTGATATAAACTGTTATATTAGCAACAAAGTACCAGGTTTAATTATAACCGATGAAAAAAGATTAAAGCAGTTGGTGATCAATTTGATTGGCAATGCAATCAAATTCTCTAAAACCAATGGAGAAATCCAATTAACATTAAAAACCACATTTAAAGAAAATTCAAAATTTCTACAATTCTCTATTAAGGATAATGGCATTGGAATCAATGAAACAAAACAAAACAATCTATTTGATGCGTTTGTTCAAGTTGATTCATCGATTACAAAAAAATTCGAAGGTACAGGTCTTGGACTTGCCATCAGCTATAAAATTATTGAACTTATGGATGGGCAAATTTGGTTTAAAAGTGAGGAAAACATAGGTAGTACATTTTCTTTTAAAATCCCACTAAAGGAAGCCGAAATACAAGACTTAGAGTATATAAGTCGAGAAACAATTAACTTTCCAAACAAAGATTGTTTAGTCATTACCGATAACAGAAGGAATCAAAAAGTTTTCAAATATATGCTAAATTATTGGCAGATAAAAACAAAAATTTACAATGACCCAAAAAAAGCGATCGACGAAACTAAAAACAAAAAACCCGATCTCGTCATCATAGATTCATCATTACCCGAAAATTCCGTAATAGAATTAGCATCAGTGCTAAAAACAATACATAACACAGAAATCAATATGATTCTTGTTACTTCACAAGATATCCAAAACCTAACTCAACCAAAATATTCCTTCGACAATATGATTTCAAAACCAATTCGCATGAAATCCTTGTATGAATTGATCAAAGGAATAATGGATAATAAATCCGAGTCTAAAAACGATTCTAATCTTGATTTTTTTAAATTAAAAAATAGTTACAAAGCACTCATAGTTGAGGATAATTTACTGAACCAACAATTTGCAGAGAAAATTTTAAATAAATTTAATATCTCAACCAAAACAGCAGAAAATGGTAAGGTTGGATTAGAACTTGCCATGAGAGAAAAATTTGATTTCATTTTAATGGACATACATATGCCTGTGATTGATGGAATTGAATGCACTAGACTGATTCAAGAAAAATTAAAAAATCCTCCTCCCATCATTATCATGTCTGCAGATGTTTTCAAGATTTCAGAAAATTTCAAAATCAAATTAGATGACTTTATACTCAAACCAGTTCGAATTTCAGATATCAAAGAAATTTTTAAAAAACTCAAATTATCCTAACTATTTAAGGATAAAATTACAAAACTAAATATTTTTTTCTGACCCTTACTTTAGAATTCAATCCTTTATCATTGATTCTGTAATCCATTGGCCATAGTTTCAAAGTTATATTTTGAAGGTAATTCACCTGAAAATTTATGTTCAATGGATTTGATTTCTTTGAAGTTTTCAAAAAGACTTGCGTTTAACGCACGCAAGGTTAAATCCATTGCTTGGATCCTTCGTTTGTTTAATACTTCTTCCGATTCTTTAGGACCAGTTTCCGTTCCACCTGTATAATAAGTGATGGTGTCAACTGGTGCATTAGAATTTTCTTCATCGGCATCGGCTGAATCATCTTCTGATTTGGTACGAGGTAATCGGTATTTTTCCATGATGGACTCTAATCGATTTGTATTCCAATCAATTACCAATTTTTGATTTTGATTGAGAAACCAAGATTGTTTGATCGCAAAACGAATGTCCAAAAGTTTTTTGGGGGAAAACAGTTTCCCATCTTTTGCCAACGCCTCCACTGAATCAAAATATGGTGGTGCTCCCACCTCACCAACAATTTGGTAAATGAGAGCAGTTGGTTCCTCTTGTTTTAATACCTTTCTGTGGATGGGAATTTGTTCCCCTTCTCCATTAGAAATATAAATGATGATGGGTTCCCTATGGTCGAACGAAGGATAGGAATACAACTGGAAAGGAACGAGCAATCGGAATGGATTTTGTTCTGCTAAGATGAAAAAACTAAAAAACAAAAGTAAACTAAACCAAGAACCAAATAAAAAAATAAAATCACGTGTGAGTTTGGTTTCCCCTGTTCCAATTTTATAAAACCGAATGGATATGGTTTTTAAAAATTCCCAATAGTTCTTAAGTAACTCTTTAATCTTTTGCAGATGCGTATTCATGAATTCCTTTAATCACACTCCGAGCAATTTTCTTTTGGAAGGTTTTATCTCGTAGTTTTTTACTTTCTTCAGGGTTTGTGAGATACCCCATTTCCACAAGTACAGCAGGCATAAGGCTTCCTCGCAAGACGGAAAAATCTGCCTTTTTCACTCCACGGGAGGGAATTTCAGGGCTAAGGGATTTTTCGTATTGGTCTGCAACCGAATCTGCTAATTTTTTAGAACGCCTTTGGGTCACACTCGATAACATCTGGGACTGGATCTGCGAAACCACTGGATTTTTGTGTTTTCCAATATATCGATTTTCGATGAGGGCCGTTTCCCTTGCGTTTTCTGTACTTGGACTTTGCGAAAGGTAATACACTTCAAATCCAGCTGCCTTTTCGGAAAGAGAGGCATTACAATGGAAACTGATAAAAATCACATCTCTTGTATCAGACAAAACACGATTGGCAAATTTAGAACGATCTTCTAGTTCCACAAAACGATCGTCTTTACGCACCATCTCCACCCGAATTTCAGGGTAATACTTCCGTAAGTACAAATAAGTATAACGAGCAACACCAAGGCTTACCTCTTTTTCAAAATACCCAGTGGTATCAGAAGTCCCAGGATCCTTTCCCCCATGACCTGCATCAATGATGATGGCTTTCACACCTAAGTTACGTTTGGGGATGGTCTCCTTTGGCACAAGGACAATGAGTTCCGTTTCTTTGAATTGGTAACGAACATCATAAGCAATTAAATTGAGTAAAATTGCTTCCACTAAGTCGAGAGGAAGGTAAACTTCTTCTTCCTTTTTTAAAATGGCTTTTGGTATTTTATAAATTTTACCATCCAAAGTATAAAAACTACTGCCAATCCGAAATTGGATATTCCCTTGTGGTGTATAAATGGAACCAACATTGGTGTATTTTTTAAGTTTGGTTGAAAGTTCAGGTAAAATGGTTTTTAAATCAGAAAAACCAACATAATTCCCTTTCCCGTAAAGCGGAAGTTTTGTGACTTCTGCATTTACGAGACATGGGAAAACAATCAGTAAAAAAAGGATTAATCTTTTTTGAAAAATGAAAGGATTCGTTTCCAAATCGATTGTTTCTGTTTTTTGGATTGTTTCACTTCGTTGATATCGAAGAGATTCCGTCTTGGGTCATTCTTTTGAAAGGATTTCCCATGTTGGTTTTTCTTATGCCCGGGTTTGCCTTTTCCATCTTTTGTTTGGTGGCCATGTTTGAATTCATGGTGGGTCATCTTCGCTGGGTGTTTGTGATCACTTGGGTGCCCATGGTTATGGCCATCGGGATGAGACATTTTTGCCGGTGGGTGTCCACCCGATTTTCCTTTATGGCGATTTCTGTCACCTGACCGGTGTTCGCCTCTCTCTCCACCATGTTCTCTGCGGTCCCCTCGGCCAGACTGGTCTCCTCGTCTTGGTTTTCCACCCCTACCACCTCGTTCGCGGTCTTGGTATTTTTTTTCACCAGGGATCACTTCATCGGCAAACACAGGAGTGAATTCACCCGCTGGGAATTCTAAGTATTCCTCACGGATTTCACCCACAGGGATTTTCGAGTTGAGATACTTTTCAATGCGTTCGAGTTCTGTATAATCCGTTTCGGAACAAAATCCAATGGATTGGCCTTTTCTCCCCGCACGTGCTGTACGACCAATGCGGTGTACATAGTTTTCTGCATCTTGAGGCAGGTCATAATTATAAACCACATCTATGTTTTCGATGTCAATCCCACGAGAAGCAACATCGGTTGCGATTAGGTATTTGTACTTACCTGCTTTAAAATCACGTAGGAGACGAATTCGTTTTTTCTGGTCCAGTTCTGAGGAAAGTCCTGTTGCCGTAATTCCATATTTACGTAAGACAGATACGATCTTTGGGATATTCATTTTGTAGTTGGTAAAAATGATGCCAAGGCCTTCGATTGGATAGTTTAACAAGGAATTGACGAGGTATGGAAGTTTTTCTTCTCTTCCCAAATGTAAGAGAGTTTGGTCGATCCGCTCTGTGATGACTTTTTCCGGGTTGATGTGTACTTCAATGGGTTCGTTCAAATACCGGCTAGCGAGTCGAACCACTTCGTAACTGAGTGTGGCACTAAAAAGAAGGGATTGTTTTCTGTTTTTACATTTGTGGAAGATGTATTTTAGGTCTTGGACAAAACCCATATCGAACATTCTGTCCGCTTCATCCAGGATCACCACTTTGATGTTTTCCAAGGAGAGTCCATGGTTTTTCACAAAGTCAATGAGTCGTCCAGGGGTTGCCACGATGATACAAGCTTTGTTTCCAAGGGCTTGTTCTTGGGATTTGTAATCAGTCCCTCCGATGATGGTGGCCACACCAAAGTCTGTGAACTCGAGTAATTTTTTTGCTTCTTCTGCGATTTGGATTGTGAGTTCTCTCGTCGGTGCAAGGACAAGTGCATACGGAAGTGCTTCCTCTTCCTCTGCAGAAAGAAGTCTATGCAAAGTGGGAAGTAAAAAGGCCATCGTTTTTCCTGTTCCAGTTTGGGCAAGACCTGTGAGGTCGTTACCTTCCATGGCGAACGGGATGGATTTGGCTTGGATGGGTGTGAGCTCTATGTAACCGATTTTGTCTAGGGCTTTCTTTAGAGACTCGTGGAAAGGTAATTCGTTAAATTTCATATTGGATTTCAGTGTGTTCTTTTTCTGGCAATCAGTTCGATGGTATCACCATAGGCAAATTGGTTTGCGTATAGCCGATACAGCCATTCTGGGAGTTTGCCTCGGAGGCCTAAATCCCGGTAGGAGTGATACGACATAGGTCTAACATAGTTCACGTCAAAGCCAAGGATTGACAAGAGTTTTTTCAGGGAGTGGACTGAGTAGTCAAAAAAGTGGTCAGAAGGATGGGTCATAAACCATTCCTTGGGATTGGTTTCAAAACTTGGCCCAAAACTGGAAGGAACCGCCAGATACAAAAACCCACCGGGTCGTATCCAGGTCTGCAACCTTTTCCAAATCCCATCGATGTCCTGAATGTGTTCGATCACAAAAAAGGCAGAAATCACAGAGAAGGATTCTTTCCATTCGCTCTCTTCCACAGAAAGTACGGACCGCCTTTCTACCTCCAGACCCAGAGTGTTCCTCGAATATTCCACTTCTTTTGGTGAAAGTTCAAGGCCTTTCGTTTGGAATCCGGCAATCCTTGCTTCGTCTAAAAAAAATCCAGCGGCCGATCCAATCTCCAGTAGTGTTTGGTTTGGAAACGGTTTTCTCACACAAGGGTCAACGTTTTCTTGAGGAGCGAGAGGAACTAACTTTGCCAAGTTTGCGAGCCTACGTTTTGCCATGGCACGTAGGTTTGATTCGTCTTCGTAATAAGACTTTTTGTATTGTGCCATGTATTCTTCCATAAAATAACTATCCCCGTATTCTCTTTGTTTTGCGGGAAGAAATCGCAAAACACCTGTGCGACGGCATATTTCGTAATATTCTGGGAATTTACGATGGGGGATAAAATCAAACAAACTCAATAAAAGGTTCTCTTTTTGGATTCCAAAGATTTTTCATATTGGGCACGAGCTGCTCGTTTGTTTTCATAGGCTTCTGATAAACTTGGATTTAAATCAATCGCAGTTTGGAAACTAGAGAGGGCTCGTTTGAATTCCCCATTTTTAAAATAACAAACACCCAAATAATTATGGGCTTTAGAGGAAATGGTGGGTGTGACATCCGAACGAGTGATGACGGTTAACTCTTCAATTGCTTTTTCTCTATCCACAAGGGAACCTGAATCAATGAGAATTTTGGCAAGTACTAACCTTGATTCCATATCCTCTGGATCAATGTGTGTGGCACGAAAGGCTTCTTCTTTTGCCTTTCTCGAAAGCCCAGAGTTTCCACTGTTTGCATAACTCAAAGCCAGTTTTCTGTGTGCTAGTTTGATTTCTTTAGGGTCTTTGGCATTTTCCAAAACATACACTAACATCTTTTCGGCGGCAGGATAATTTTTGGTTTGGATGTAAACATCTGCAAGTTTTAACCTTGCTTCAAACAGTTCCGGTTTCCAAGCAATGGCTTCCTCGTATTCGGAAATGGCTTCAGAATAAAAACGATTTTCTAAATAATAATCGGCTATGGCAAGTCTTGAGGGGACATGATTGGGATCAAGTGCTTGGGATTTCCGCAAAGACTCAATCGCCATCGTAGGTTTTCCGGCATGTAAATAGGAAAGACCCAAATTATAATACGCAGCTTGGTTTTTAGGATTTAAAGCAAGGGCTCCTTCAAATGCAGAGATACTTTCCGAATACCGTTCCATTTCATCTAAGATGATTCCTAAATTCACATACGCCGTTTCGGAATAGGTATCCCCTGGCGTCAGGCGGATGATCCTACGGAATAGGCTTTCTGCTTCCACGAGTTCACCCTTTTTGTAATAGAGCTCGGCTAACGCAAACAGAGAGTCCACATCCGATGGTTTTAAGAGAAGTGCTTTTTTTAATGCGGTGATCGCCATATTGGTTTGTCCCATGGACAAAAACGCATCGGCAATGTAACGATACACATCTGGTTCGTTGGCATTCGAATCAAGTGCCTTTTGGAAGTATTTGGCCGCCTCTTCAGGGACTTTTTTCTTTAGATACACCAAACCAAGATTATAGTAAGCTTTGGCATCTCCCGTTTTCAAACGGATCACTTCTCGGAAATAATACTCCGCACGGTCGTAGTCTTCTCTTTGGTAAAAGATGGTACCCAGGTGGCCATAGGACAAAACGGCTGTTTGGGAATTCGGTGCTGTTTGTACTACTTTTTGGAACTCAGAGATGGCTTCGGCAATATTGCCTTGTTTTAAGTAACTAATCGCAAGGTTATAGGTAAGTGTCACATCACTTGGGGCAAGCGCCTGCCCTTCTTTATAGGCTTCAATCGCACTTGTCGGGTCTCCAATTTCTTGGAACAAGTTTCCTTGTAAGAGTGCCACACGGTAGTCGTTAGGTGCAATTTCTTTGGCACGCTGGGCGGCACGCCTTGCTTCTTCAAATTTCCCTGCGTGTTTGAAAGCGAGGGACAAATTATAAAAGGCAAAATAGTTTTTGGAATCGTATTGGATGGCTTTTTCCAATCGTTCAATGGCATTGATGTAACGCCCTGCTTCATCATACATCACCCCAAGTACAGTGAGAGCGATGGATTTGTCTTCGTCACTGCCGGGGGAATTGAGAAACTCTTCACAAACAGTGCCAACTCGGTTCACATAACGGTTGTGATAGGCATTGAGACAAGCTGCTAGTTTTGGATTCACCGAATCATCTGGCAGATACGGTTTATCCACAAGTAGGTTCAGTGCTTTTTTGTCTGTAGGAAGGTCTTTTAGGACTTTGGCAATTTCTTCAGGATTTTGTTTTTTTTGCAAATACCACCAGTAAGCGGCAGTTAAAAAACCAAGGATGAGTAAAACGAGAAACGACCAAAACAAAAACGATAATACTGGTCGCCTTACGGTTGTTTCTGATTCGTAAGTAGTCTCTTTCTCTTTTCCCAGGTTCCTTAAGTATGGATCTTCCTGGTAATAACTTGGCTTGGAGGTTTGTTCCTCAATGCGAAAGCGGTTTTTTTGGATAGGATCCATTTCTTTTGTTAGTGGGACTCTTTTGTTAAGATCTCCTTCTTATAGAAGGCATCGAGTAGTCCGTTGATGAATTGTGCTGATTCGTCCGTTTCAAATTCCTTTGTGAGTTCGACCGCCTCATTGATGACAACGGGTGCTGCAAGGAAAGGTTCCTTTTGCAAACTCAGGATGGATAAACGTAAAATACAACGATTGACAACGGAAATACGCGAAAGTTCCCAATTCTCCGAATACTTCTTAATTAGAGTATCGATCGCTTTTCGATTTTCGACCACTCCTTTCACAAGAAAGACAGCATAATCCTTTTCTTCGCGGGTGATTTTTTTGTCGTACCAATCGAATTTCATGGCACGATCGGGGTCTGTTCCCACTAAATCAATTTGGTAGAGGCACATGAGGGCAAGGCTACGCCCACGGTGTCTAGAACTCATCCGATCTCTTTGAAAAGATTTGCCATTTCAATGGCTGTAGTTGCTGCTTCGTATCCTTTGTTTCCCGCTTTGGTCCCTGCTCGTTCAATGGCTTGTTCGATGGATTCTGTGGTGATGACACCAAAAATCACAGGAACGGATCCATCTGCTACGGATCCTACTTTTGCTGCTTCCCCAGACACTAAGTCATAGTGAGAAGTAGCTCCTCGGATCACGGCACCTAGGCATACGATGGCAGAGAATTGGTATTTTTTAGATTGTAAGACACGTTTGACAGTTTGTGGGAGCTCAAATGCTCCTGGAACATAGATGACGGTCACATCAGAGTCCGCTACCCCATGTTGTCTGTAAGCGTCTTTTGCCCCTTTTAAGAGGGACTCGGTAATGAATTCATTGAACTTGGAAACGATGACACAATGTTTTTGTCCGTTTCCAATTCGTGTGCCTTCCAATAAAGCTGTCATGTATCCAAGTTCCAAAAGAGGGGTTATTTCGCAAGACGAATGACGAGGGTAATTTTGCCATCCGGATTTTCCACGACTTCAAAACCATCTCGTTCCAGTGCCTTTTTGGCTCTGTAAATGGCCAAATTCACAACATTGGATTTGTCATCCGTTTGTTTTTGTGGTTCCCGTTTCATAGGCCCCCCTCTTACTTTTTAAGTTCGGAGTCGGACATAGTGAATCTTAAATACCAATGACTTTACAAGCGAGAATTGTTTTCCTCTTATGTCATATAGGATGAAAATGAAGAAAAAGAAATCTGTTAAGAAGGCCAAAAAAAGAAAACCGGTTGTGTACACCGAAAAGGATTTTATCGTAAAACCGTCTTCTGTTCCCAATATTGGTATGGGACTTTTCACCAAACAAACATTATACAAAGGGGATACCGTTGGTTATTACATGGGTAAAATCATTACCGATGAACAAGCGGAATCCAACAAATATGTAGATTCAAAATACCTACTTTGGATCTGTAAAGATTGGTGGATTTATGGAGAAGGACGCGAGTCAAATTACACTCGTTATATCAACCACTCTTCCAAACCCAATGCAGAACTCATCACATCTGTTCGTTGGAAAACAGCAAGATTCAAAGTCTTAAAAACCATCAAAGAGGGCGAAGAAATCTTTTTTGATTATGGAAAGGATTATTGGGATAACGTGGACTTCAAACCGAAGTGATTTGATTTTTCCCTTTGGTAAAAGATTCAAAAACCCGCTAAAAACAGATTTTTTTTGCGGGTGGACCTACGATCGTTTTGTTCTATAAAATGCCTTGGCCGAATCCAGATGGTTTTCGGGTCACCTCGGCTTTATCAGCTCGTTCCAGAGTTTCCACATACCGAATGACCGAATCATCCATACGGAAAACTCCTTCTTGGGTTTCGCGGTGGTTCCATTGGCAGAACACAACATTTGCCAAAACGAACAAAGCGATGAGAACTAAGGGAAAACGGTAAAAATTCGTCATACATACCCTCCGATCTCTTCCAGTTTCCAAAACCTAGTTTCTCTCGGCAATTTCTTTTAGAATGATTCTAGCGAAAATCTTCGGGTCTGATGTCTGGGAAAGCATTATTTTCGGCTTCGGCAGCCTCGAGTGTGGTCAGGTCTACGGGACCTGTGAGCATGGCCTCGAGAGTGAGAAACAAATTGGTGTGTACATTGGTACGACGGATGGCATACTCCACCATGGTTCCCGTTTTCATGATAAAGGCCCAGTCACTACTTTGCAAAAGGAGGAGTTCCCTTCCCATTTGTTTTAGGATGCGGATTTGAGTTTCTGTACCCGATCCAAATTCATGAACCCGTTTGTGCATCCGAATGCTTAGGTCAAGGATGAGGGGATAAATCCAATCATTGGTAACATTCAGCCAAACATCACCATACCCATTTTCCCCCCAACTGGACATCTTCATCTCCACCGATTGTACCCTCGGTAATGCTCGTGCCGCTTCTAGAGGATGGGAAAGTTGGATGGTGTTTTGGTTGAAATGGATATTTTTGAATAAAAATTCAATGAACTGTGGGCCTTCATACCACCAGTGACCATATAACTCTGCGTCATATGGAGAAACGACGACTGACGGTTGTTTGTTCATCGCATACAGATGTTCCGCTTGTTTGATTCGATTTCGTAAAAAATCTTCGGCATGGTTTCCCGCTGCCTCCATTGCCCAATCAGGGTGGTAGTATCCTTTGTCCTGGGTTTTTCCTGTGATGCGATAGTATTTGATACTGGTATTGATGCGGATTCCATTTGAATGAAGGTAAGGTGATATCTCTTCCCAAGGAAGGTCATGTCCAATATCACGATAGTATTCACGGTAACGGAAGTCCCCAGGGTAACCATCAATTGAACTCCATACCTGTTTGCTACTCTCAGGGTCTCGGCCAAACGCAAAAACACCATACCCCACTTCCACAGGTGCATACACTCCAAACTTAGGCCTTGGGCTTGCATGGGTAATGCCATGTGTGTCCACAAAAAAATAACGAAAACCCTCACGATCGAGTTCCTCTTCTAAGTTTTCCGTGTAACCACATTCAGAAAGCCAAATCCCTTTTGGGTCCCTACCCCAGATCCTACGAAAGGTCCTTCTTCCATTTTTCAATTGGGAACGAAACACCGACTTTTCCGAATCATAAAATGGTAAAAACGCATGAGTGGCAGGGCTTGTCATCGCTTCGAGTTCACCCGATTCGATAAACGGCAAAAACAATTTCGTCAAATCTCCGTTTGTCTCTTCGAAGATGGATTCTGTATCTAAAAAATGTTCCAAATACCGAGTTGCTAAATAGTGTAAATGAGGATCCGTTTTTGTTCGTTTGGTTTCATGGTTTGCAAGTGAGATTAGGTTTTTGATGTACTTACGAAATTGATTTTGTAAGTACGGATCCACTAACATTTGAGAAAGAGTCGGAGTAAACGACATTGTAATCCGAAACCGGACTGATTCCTTTTTTAAATTTCGAAACACTCGGATGAGAGGGATATAGGTTTCGAGAATGGCTTCGTTTAACCAATTTTCTTCAATAAAAGGAGTGTCATAACCAGGGTGTCTAACAAATGGTAGGTGAGCATGTAATACAAAAACCAAATGTCCCTTGATCGAATGATGCATCAAAGAATTCCCTTTCCAGAACCCGACCCATTGGCAAAAGGAAAATTTTCATTTGGCAACGAATCTTGGTTAGTTTGTTTGTTTCTTGGATTTACATAATAACCACTTGCGTTTGTTTCTCGAAAGTAAAATTCACCACTCGGACTTTGTGTCACAAGCCCCGCACGAATCCATTCAGGGTGGATCCACTCTTTGTCCAATCGAAAGGACTCAGTGCCAAGTGGTAAGTCTTTCCCTGTGGAATGTAAGGAAGGAATTTCTTTTTCTAAATAAGAAACAAAAATGGTACATTGGATCATTTTCACAGGAAACATAAACTTCAGATAATAGGATTCTGTAAAGGGAGGAAGGTCGTACCATTCTACACGATCACTTCCAAAGACGTTTTGGTATTCTACTTTCAAACGAAACTTTAGAACATCGGTAGTTTGCACTTCCAATTCTTTGGTCATTCGTTCCAAGGTGTTTTCTGAAAATTTCCAAAAGACAAACGCTTCTTTCGGCGACCGAACTAGTACCTTAATTAAATCTTCGGTTGGGTAACTGGGATGTTTTGTATATTTGGAATCATTGTAAATTTTAGGAAGTTTGTTTGGTGGTAAAGATCGAGTTTCACTCGGTGGTTTTACGAGTTCTTGTTTGGAAAGGATCTTGGATTCATTTTTTGCCTTAGGTTTTGCAGGAGATGCCGATTTTTTTTTAGCCGCTTTTTTTTTGGCGGCTTTCTCTTTCTTTTCTTCCTCTGCCATGCATACAAGGAGTATGCCTCGAAACACCCACCTTCAATTCTTTTTTATTTGACGTTAGCTTTTTTTCCAAAATACAATCATTCCATACCAAATTGGGACAAACTATGAAAATCAATTATACTTGGAAACACTTAGACCGATCCGAAGCTGCTGAAAAATATGCAGACGAAAAACTAGAACGAGTGACAAAATTCGTACAAAAAGTTGTCTCTTGTGAAGTTTCCTTTGAAGCCATCCACGGAGAAATCAACGCTAACCTCAAGTTACACGCTGATGGAAATAATTTTAACGCACACAACCAAGACAAAGACATTTATGTTTGTATCGATGGTTTAGAAGACAAAATCATCTCCCAAACAAGCAAACACCACGACAAAAAAAGCCAACACTAATCTCTTATGATCCAGAAGTCGGAAGAAGCACTCACCTATCTTGGAAATGGTGAGTTTCAAACTGCTAAATCTATCTTTTCTGTACTTCTGGATCGTGATCCCGAGGACATTGCCACCATCAGTGGTTTTTATATCGCCAGTTTTTGGGACCACAGACTCGACCTCATTTTAAAAACTAGGGAAGGAAAAGAACGGGGAAAATTACTGCTCCAACTTTTTTCTGATTTTGAAACGGAAGTGCGAAAACGTGGATTTCAAAACACAGACAGTTTTATTGTCACACAAGATTGTATCTTAAAAGAAGCAAGAGACCATCTCAAACTTGCT
This sequence comes from Leptospira levettii, assembly GCF_002812085.1. Taxonomy (NCBI): domain Bacteria; kingdom Pseudomonadati; phylum Spirochaetota; class Leptospiria; order Leptospirales; family Leptospiraceae; genus Leptospira; species Leptospira levettii. The sequence goes on along the minus strand of NZ_NPDM01000006.1, from coordinate 14,887 downwards.
TACCAATGGGAAGGATCAAATGCTCTCGACAAAGAGTTATTAGGTGACCTTGCCCGTAGTCTCATCAAAATCCAAGACTATTCGATGGCAATTGAAGTTCTATTATATGGTGGGAACAAACAATCGCCTGTCCTCCTGTATTACCTTGCAGAATCCCAAGTGATGACGGGAAAAGAAAAAGAAGGAATCGAAAATTACCGCATTGCCTTTTTAAATGACCCACAACTTTTTCCCTATACCATTGTACGTTGGCCACCGTTACTTAACCTCATTGAAAAAGCAAATTCCTTTAGCCAAAATGAGGAGGAAATGAAAGAACTGGTACCTGTGTTTGCCTGGAGAGAAGGACTCTTTGTCACCGGTGGCAAAAAAGAAGAAGGTACCATTCAGATTTGGTTTAGTGAATTAAAACGCCTAACAGAAAGCAAAGAAAGAAGTGGAGGGAGTTTTCGATTGGAGGCAAGGATTGAACAATTTGCACTGGCCATCCTAAAATGTGCAGACGACATCCGTTCACGGGATGCCGTTTTGTTTGCCAAAAACTTAATTTAGTTTTAGATTCTAATTTATCTTTCTACGGATTCAATGAGGAGGTGGAGCTCTTCCGCTGCAGCATCTCTTCCTGTTTTTTCGTAGTAAAGTTCGAGTTCACGAAGTCCATACACAGATCCAGGTGCTGAACGTAAATGATCGAGTAACACTCGTTTTTGGTAGGGTTCACTTAAATCAATGCTAGTTGGTTCATATTGGTAGTTGTTTTGTTCAATGACAACACCAGCAGAATCATTTTTGGTAAAGGTAGTTTCCGATTGGGAACGATTCAAAAGAACAAATACCAAACTCACAGCCATGACAGCCGAAAAAGAATACTGCACTGTGCGGTTTTCAATGAGATCCCGAAAGGAGAAGGAGGTTTTTTCTGTGGGACGATCGATGGAAACTGATTCTAAGAGGTTCAGCATTCTGACATCAAAGTCATTTGACATTCGAGGTAGGATGGTATCTTCCTTTTCTTTGATGTGTTGGAAAAGAGAACAAATTTTATTCTCTAAAACCACTGAATCGGTGTCTTCTGGGAAAAGACCTGGGTATTGTGCACGAAACCAATCTTTTAAATTCATAAACCTATTTTTCAAAGAAACCTTCTCCTTTTTCGTCTTTCTGGATGAGGTGCTTTAAAAACTCCTTCGCCTTAAAGAGACGACTCTTAACGGTTCCTACATTACATTCCATAATCTCAGCAATTTCATTATACGAAAGGTTTTCGAAATAACGAAGTTCGAGGACTTGTTTGTAGGAATCTTCTAAGAGTGCAATCTTACTCATTAGATAACTCGATTCTTCAGAAAGTTCCAATTTTTTTTCATATCCGACACGAGAATCCACAAATTGGTTATCTCCTGAGTCATCCATGGGTTTTTCACGGCCACGTTTTTTCTTGGCAAGTAGGTCTTTGGACTTATTGACCACAATGCGGTAGAGCCAAGTGTAAACACCAGCTTCCGCACGGAAGTTTTGAATGGATTTGTAACCAGAAATGAGAGCGTCTTGGACAATGTCTTCGGCATCATCGCCGTCTTTGACCATGGAAACTGCTTTTCGGAAAAGTCTCTCTCGGAATGGAGAGACGAGTGTCATATAGGCAGTCGGATCCCCTGCTTTGATTTTTTGGAGGAGGATTTTTTCCTTCTCACGCAGGGTCATGTTTTTGCCTTCTAAGGGTCTTGGCATCAGAACCTAGAATTTCGAAAGCGATAAATCAATCAATGTTTTTCGGATTCGTTTGGCAGTTTAGATCCTGTGGAACATGGTCTCTAGGTCTTTTCGTGTCAGTTTAATCAGAGTTGGCCGACCGTGAGGGCAAAGAGACGGATTTTCGCAGTAGGAAAGCCTTTGTAAAAGTTCCCCAATGATGGGGTCTGAGACTTGGTCTCCCTTTTTGATGGCGGAACGACACGCCACACATTTTGCCATCTCATCATACAACTCTTTCTCTTCTGGGTCTTTGGACTTGAACCGCTCCCATAAATCAAGGATGGTTTCCGTTTCTTTCCCGGGATCAATGTAAGAAGGAACCTCGCGGATGAGAATTGTCCCTCCCGAAAATGGTTCGAGTGTGATGCCGAGTTCACTAAATCTTTGTTTTTCTGCGATCATCTCTTCGGCCTCTTCTTTTGTGAGTTCGATACGAATGGGGGTGAGTAGACTTTGGGATTTGTAGGCTTTGGATTTGAGGTCGCGTAACACTTCCTCGTAACGAATGCGCTCGTGGGCTGTATGTTGGTCGATGATGTAGAGTCCATCTTCTGCTTCTGCCAGGATAAAGGTTTCAAAAATCACACCGAAGTGTTTTTTCGGAACAAACAAATGATGTTTGGACCTATTCTCACCTAATAAATGCAAGTTGGTTCCTGCCCCAATCCCTTCGAGAGAAAACCCAGGCCTTCCTTCGATATGGCTTGGTCCAAGGAGTGGGCTTCCTTCTGTTTGTGTTCCACCAAAACCTGAGGGACTTATCCCACTTCCATACCCAAAGCCTCCCAAAGAAGGAGAACTCTCACCACCATACTGCGATTTGTTCCTTTCGTTGTCATAGGGGATCGGCATGGATAACCGTCGGCGCATTTCTAAAAATTCCACAGGAGTGGATGTGCGTAAAACTTCCGTGATGCCTTGGTAAAGGATCCCCGTGATGGTTTCTTCTGATAAAAACCGAACTTCTTTTTTTTGGGGGTGGACGTTCACATCCACAAACTCAAACGGGAGGTCAAAAAACAAAAACGCATAAGGAAAGGCACCACTGGGTAATAACTCGCCGTAACAACGTTTTAGAATTTGTGCTGAAAATTTGAGTTCCACCGAACGGTTGTTCACAAAAAAGAACTGACCCGTTCTTGACGATTTATAAAAATCAGGATGGGAGATAAACCCTCGTAAGGTCATCCCATTGCGACTCGTATGGACAGGCAAAAGATGGTCACGGAGATTTTCGCCATACACAGAAAGAACCCGTTCCAAAGGTTCTTCCTTTTGGACAAAAAATACTTCCTTTCCATTTTGTACATACCGAAAGCTGATGTTCGGTTCGCCGAGTGCCATGGTCTGCACTCTCGTTCTATTTTTTTTCTCTTCCCCTGATTCGGTTTTTAGAAACTTCCGCCTAACAGGCGTATTGTAAAATAAATCTTTAATTTCAATTTTTGTCCCTTGGAAAAAAGGGATTTCTTCTTCCGAAACAATTTTTCCCTCTTCTACCACCACACGGTTTGCGGTGCGGTTTCCTTCGGTACCCGATTCAATCACAAGCCTTGCCACAGAAGCGATGGAGGCAAGTGCCTCCCCCCGAAACCCAAAGGTAAATAGGTGTTCTAAGTCATGGAAGTTTTGGATTTTACTTGTGGCATATCGTTTGATGGCAAGAGGTAGATCCTCTTTTGCGATCCCATGTCCATCGTCAAAAACAAGGATACGGCCAAGGCCCGCACTTTCTGTTGCGATTTCAATTTTGGAAGCTCCTGCATCGATGGAATTTTCGATGAGTTCTTTTAAGATGGAATGAGTGGATTCAATGACTTCTCCCGCTGCAATTTGGTTGATGAGGTCGGGAGAAAGGGAATGGATGATGCCCATATAGGGCAAGCTTGGGAGGGGAAACCTCCCTTTCTATTACATTTTAGTGGGACTTACAAGAAGAACAAGTACCAGAAACCACAATGTCAATGTGGTCTGCCACAAATCCCATCGCTTTCCAGTCTGTACTTTCGTCCAGTTTGAGTGCAGGGACATCGAGGATGGTCCCACAAGAATGGCAAATCAAATGAGAATGGTCGTCAAGGAAGGCATCGTAACGAACGGATTCCGATTCAATATTGAGTTTGTTTACGAGTTTGTGGCCTACCAAATACTCTAGAGAGTTGTAAACAGTGGCAAAACTGATTTTATCTGCTTTGTCCCTGACCGACTCAAATACCATTTTTGCGGTAGGATGGTCGTGTCTTTCTTTCAAGTCTTGTAAAATCAATTCTCTGTGTTTTGTCAGTGCTTTCATAGGAAATCCCTTTCCCTAATGAGACTCTTAAAAATAGTGTGGGGTCAATTGGAATTTCGATTTTAGAATCCTTCCAGAAATTGATATTTGTCAATACGGAGCCATTATGCCAGTAGCAACAGACCAATTTAAATCTTCTCTTTCCCATTGGGCATCAGGTGTATCCGTCATCACCTATGCTTCCGAAACATTGAAAGGTGGAGTGACTGTTTCTAGTTTCTCTTCTGTTTCCTTAGAACCACCGTTAGTTTTATTTTGTTTGGCGAAACATTCCAAGGCGAAAGAGGCCATCGAAACGGCTGGAAACTTTGCCGTGAATATTCTTTCTTCCGAACAAAAACAAATTTCCGCTGATTTTGCTTCTGGTTCTCTGGACAAAGCGGTTGTTTTGGAAGGCCTAAACCCGAGGAAACTTTCCACCGGAGCCCCCATCTTAGAGGGTGCCTTAGCTTCTTTGGATTGCCTGGTACACCAAATCATCGATGCAGGTGACCATTGGATTTTCCTCGGACTTGTGGAAGCTGTGGCCACCAAAGAAGGTTCACCCCTTCTCTATTTCAATCGCAACTATAGAGAACTCATTTAAGGATATACCATGGAAAAAGAGAAAGTCAGTCTGGAAGAAGCAAAGGAACACGGACTTACCGAAACTGAATTTGTAGAAATACAAAAAATCTTAGGAAGGATTCCCAATTCGACAGAACTCGGAATTTTTTCCGCCATGTGGTCGGAACACTGCTCTTATAAAAATTCTATCTTAAAACTAAAAACACTACCGACTAAATCAGACAAACTCCTCGCACAAGCGGGAGAAGAAAACGCAGGAGCCATGGACATTGGGGATGGACTTGCAGTTGTTTTTAAAATTGAAAGTCACAACCACCCAACCGCTGTAGAACCTTACCAAGGGGCCGCAACGGGTGTTGGTGGGATCATGCGTGATATCTTCACCATGGGTGCTCGTCCCATTACGTCACTCAACTCACTGCGGTTTGGTGATCCAAAAGAACCTCGCAATAAATACTTACTCACTCGTGCTGTAAAAGGGATAGGTGATTATGGGAATTCACTTGGGATCGCTGTGGGTGGTGGGGAATTATTCCTACACCCAACATTTACCAAAAACCCACTTGTCAATGCGATGACTGTGGGAATCGCCAAACACGATGAAATGGCTTCAGCTTCTACCAAAGGCCAAGTGGGAAACAAAGTGTACATTGTTGGTGCGACCACTGGCCGAGATGGGATCCATGGTGCCAGTTTCGCCTCCAAAGACCTCACAAAAGAATCAGAAGAAAAACGTTCAGCGGTGCAAGTCGGGGATCCCTTTATGGAAAAACTTCTGATGGAAGCATCCCTCGAAGCCATCCAAAAGAAACTGCTTGTGGGAATCCAAGATATGGGTGCGGCAGGGATTTCTTGTGCCACTTCCGAGATGAGTGCCAAAGGGAAAACGGGAATGGATGTGGATCTTGACAAAGTCCCACTCAGAGAAGCCGACATGAATGCGTATGAAATCATGTTATCGGAATCCCAAGAACGTATGCTTGTGATCCCTGAAGTGGGCAAAGAAGGAGAACTTGTTTCCATCTTCCACAAATGGGGGTTAAATGCTGTTGAGATCGGTACTGTCACTGGTGATGGAATTTTGCGCTTCCGAAAAAATGGATCTCTCAAAGCAGAAATCCCAGCAGAATCACTTGTCCTCGGTGGAGGTGCTCCAAGGTATGTAAGGGAAGAAAAAAGACCGTCTTACTTAGATGAGGTGGTAAAATTTGATCCAAACAAAATCCCTGATTTAAAACCAGACACAGTCCCCCAAGCCCTAAATAGCCTACTTTCTTCCCTAAACATTAGCTCCAGAAGGCCACTCTATGAACAATATGACACAGAAGTGGGACTTGTCAAAGTGGTGGAACCGGGTGAAGACGGTGGTCTTGTCCGAATCCCTGGAACCAAAAAAGGGATTGCAGTATCCACTGACTGTAACTCGCGTTATACGTATCTAAACCCATACGAAGGGGCACAAATTGCGGTTTGTGAATCAGCAAGAAACGTTGCAGCAACTGGTGCCGAGCCTTATGGAGTGACAAACAACTTAAACTTTGGAAATCCTTACATCCCAGAAAACTATTACGTGTTTAGTGAATGTGTGAGAGGCCTTGGAGATGCTTGTCGTTTCCTAGGACTTCCTGTTACGGGAGGAAACGTTTCCTTTTACAATGAATCCCCAGAAGGTCCTGTTTTCCCAACACCTACCATCGGTATGGTGGGAGTGATCGATGACGTGTCCAAAGGACTTCGCACTTACCCCAAAACAAATGAAGTGGTGAAGTATGCCCTTGTTGGTGATTTTTTACCTACGATTTCTGCTTCTGAGTATTTGTACAGGTCGCAAGGTCTTGATACTGGTGCCATTCCAAAAATATCGTTAGCAAAAGAAAAACAAACCATTGATACCCTCATCCAATGTCGCAAACAAGGACTTTTGACATCCGCCAAAGACCTGTCACTCGGTGGCCTTCTTGTAGCACTTGCAAAAATTGTGATTGTTGGCAAAAAAGGAATCGAAGCCAACTTAAATGAATTACAAACAAAAATCCCAAGACTCGATACTTTGTGTTTTGGTGAAACAGGTGCTAGTTTTATTTTGAGTTATCTGTCAAATGATGAAGCAAAAGTGAAAGAATCGTTTGAAAAAAATGGTTTGTCATTTTATTCTTTAGGAACATCAAGTTCCAAAAATTCCCTTTCTGTCAAAGGGGAGGGTTTCCATTGGGAATGGACAACCAAATCCCTAGAAGTGGAATTTGAAAGTGGACTAAAATCCTATTTCGAATAGACAAGTTTCAAATTACAGGAAGGATATGCCAGATGCGTGTTCTTCCTGTTTGGTTCTTTTTCCTTATTTTCACAATCCAATGTACAAGTCTTGCGAAACGCCAAGACTATGAAGATTCTCTTCGTTCTTACAAAAAAGCAGCGATTGACAATGCTCTTACAACTTTACCCCGAAACGAACGAAAAGGTTTTATTGCCGTATTAGAAAAAGCTCATCTTTCCTTTCTTTCCGGAGGAAAAGAATTCCGTGACTTGGAATCTCTCGCAGAAGCAAGTAAAGAACGCCTACGATTTAGTGCAACAAGGACCCTAAAATCATTTTTTTATATGGAATCTGAAGATGGATATTATGCATCAGAAGCAGAAATCATCTACTTACATATTTTACTCGGTCTCTACTATTCACGAGTCGAAGAATATGAAAAAGCAAAAATCCAAGCAAGGTATGCAGGCAATTTGTTAAGTGGGGAATGGAGTGCAGAAGGCCAGTTTGATGATCCCACCTTACGGCTCTTACTTGCAACTCTTTGGCTCTCAACTGGTGCCAGAGAAGAAGCAATGGTGGATTTTCGAAGAGCCACTCAAATGAAACCACAATCTTCTTCCATACGTTCGTTTGCAAACGAAATGGTTCCATTGGATGGTGAGTTTATCTTTGTGTTTGGGGGTCCAGGTGCCGAACCAGAAATGGATCCTTCTGCCAATCTCAATTTTATCAGAGGTCTAAGGAACCTTAAGTTTACAACTTCTGGAAAACAAAGTTCTCTCCTACTTGTCGACAAATCCAAATCCGTCCAGTTGAGTTTGGAAAAAGGAACTTTGGGATGGTATGATCGCCACCTCATCCGAGACAATGAAATCTCAGAACTCGTCCAAGATTCTAAATACTTCCAATTGATGTCTGCAACTGCAATTAAGGAAGGAACAAAAGGCACATTAAAAGTTACAGGGTCCATTATTGCTAGCGCTAGCATCATTGCATTAGGTGCAGGAATCGTTTACGTCGGTGGAGAAGTTCATTCTGAACATCTCGTTGGTCTTGGATTCATCACAATGTTTGTCGGGTATCAACTTGGTAGCGAATGGGTAAAAACATCAATTCGACAAACCAAAGAAAATATCAAAGAAGATTTGGATGTATCCAATGAATACAGATATGTCCGTTTTTTCCCTGAATATGTTTGGATTGGTAAATCAAAAACAAAACTAAACGAACCAATCCTTACTTCAAACCAAGGCCCCGTCACTTACCACCTTACGCCCGCTATGGGAAAAATCAAAGTTAGGTTTGGGTTTGTACCAGATGGTCAGAACCCGTAACCTTCCACTCGGCTTTTTTTAAGAAAGTTGGTTTGTTCACTCCAAACGATTTGATTCGTCTCCAAACTTACCAGAAAAAGAGTCACAGTGATGTATTGAATTTTTGTTCCTGATTCAAAATTAACCACTTCATTGATCTCACCTTTGATTTGGTGGGACGGTGACTTGAATTTTCCAACTGCCAATCGAGAATCAGATGAAACCATTCCTGTTTTTCCAAATGCCATTTCTTTGGTTGCATCTTCACGCACAGAGGTATCAACAAAAGGAACCTTATCTTTTGTAAGTTGGTTTAGAATTTCATTGGTAATGAGTTTTGTATCAATATGTTCCGAGGTACTATTTTGTAACTTTCTCCATTCTAAAAATCCAGTCTTCATTTCTGTTTTATAATATACTGATAAGGAATGACTCATACTTTTTACAGTTTCTTTTACTTCTACAACACCCCATTGTTTGGTGGCCTTGGCGTTTTCTGGTTTTTGGTAAGATGCCCCAGTTGAACAACTAACAATAGCAAACGATACGAATAAAATCAAAAATTTCTGATGCATAGGTGTTAGTTTGGGATAGGAATTGGAGTTTGGCAAGAAGTTTGCGGTGGTATCCCCGCCCGATTTGGGTGGGGAACTGGACCCGCCACCCAATGAGTCTCCTCTACCATGAAGTCCCTTATTTCTCAATCGTTTCCCTTTACTTTCCCATTTTTTTGAAAATTTGTTCATCTTTTGGCCGCCTTATGGTTTTGGCGCCTCATCCAACCCATCACCCATCGATTCTCGTGTAAGGACCGGGCTACTCCGGGGTGCGCGTTCGCTTCCGTCTGCCATGGGCAGACCAAGCCCTCCGTATCCCTGGCGCGAACTCAATCTCTTAGGGTTTGTTTCCAAGATTCGAAGAAATATTGTCTTGAAAGTTTTGTTTCCAGTGGCATACTTCAGCATTAATATATGGGCAAATTCATCTTTCGTTTCAGTTTATTCCTCATCTTACTCGCGATTCTGTTTGCGGGTTATACTTGGCTTACTCTCACTTGGAGTTATTCGGAAGGAGACCGTGCCGGTTACATCCAAAAACTCTCCAAAAAGGGTTGGGTTTGTAAAACTTGGGAAGGCGAAATGGCACTTGTGACCATGCCAGGCACTATGACCGAAAAATTTTATTTCAGTATCCGTGATGAATCGATAGCCGAACAATTGAATGGTTCTATCGGCAAACGAGTAGTTTTGGAATATGAAGAACACATTGGTGTACCTTTCAGTTGTTTTGCTGAAACCAGGTATTTTGTGACTGGTGTCAAAACGGTTGGAGAAGTTCCTCCGCTTTAAAATTCCCTCACAAACAAACGACCACCAAACGTGCATTCATCGATGTTGGTCGTTTTCTTTTTGCATCCAAAGTTTATTTTCATGTTTCCTTTCCATCCTCTACTCGAATACCAGTCTTCAAACATTTGATTTTCATTGAGTCTCAATTGGATCTGCGAAGGATCCATAACGGTTCCTAGATAATTTTTCGGATTATGTCTCTTTAAATCCTGTTCTTCGGATTTTTACAGGGAGTGAAAAAAGTTAACGAAGGAAATTTCACTTTACATATTTTTACTATACATATAGATAGTATCATGGACCTCGCAGAACAAACCCACTACTCTTCCACAAATATCTACGAACCCATCCAAAATTGGAACCAAAAGGATTTGGGACTTCTGACGGGAGAAAGGGGAATGTACAAACTTGCTCACTACTGGCAGTACGCTCTGGTTTGTTCAGGTTTCCAGGTGTTTAACTTGGATTGTGCCATCCGCTTCAATCCCTTCACCATCACAGAAGAAACAAGAAAACAAAACCTAGCACCAGAACCTTTTTTGGAACAAATTCAAATCCAAAGAGCCTTCACCCCTTACCAAATCCTAGACGCTCTACAAAATATTTTGAAAGAAAAAAGAGATAACACCATCTATTTCTTGTTAGCCCCTTGTAAACAATTTCTGGATGGGGACGTAAAAGATGACGAAGGAATTTATTTATTAAATTTGATGCTTGGTTTTATTGAAAAATTTCCAACAGAAAATGTTCCTCTCCTTATCATTGAATCATGGACTTATTCTCACAAAAATTTTAAACTTTTTTTCCCAAAACTTTTACGGGCTTCCCAAACTCTATGGGAACTCAAAACAGAAAAAGGACTCTCAAGGATCCGTACAAGAAAAACATCTATCACTGGAGCATAAAATGGGCAGAACAATTTCCCCTTATTCACGTCAAATGTTACAAATCGAAGAAAACCTATCTGATTTCAGAAGGGCACTCAGAAAAGTGGACCAAGAGATTTACGATGATCTCATTCGAATAGCCAAATTACAGGTGCAAGCTGGTGTGATGGCTTCACTCCCCTATCCAATCGATTCCATGCTTTTATCAATGATGATTGAACTAAAAAAAGAGCTAAATGAACTTAAAAAGAAAATCCCGGAATAAAAAACATTAGCAAATATTAATTCCCATCATAATACTTCTGAAATAAACTAAAGTCCAATTCAAAATGGAAACTTACAATGGTTATCTATTTGATATCTACCACTCAGAACAAAAAATTTATATTTGGATCAAATCTGACTCAGGTGAATTAAAACTTTTTGTTGACGAGTATTTTCCTGTTATTTATGCAAACGCTTCACCCACTATTTTAAAAAAACTAGTCAAACGATTTTATGAATTAGATGCCTTAGCAGAAATACCGAACTTTACAGAAAAAATACTGTTTTACCAAAATAAAACAATACCCGTTTTGAAACTTGTCATCTCAAAACCACAACTCCTTCCCAAGATTACAAACAAACTTTTTAATTTGTATGGTAAATATGATATCTACCATTCTGATATTGAAATCACCACAGGTTACATGGTAGATAAAAAAATTTATCCTCTTTGTTATGTTACTTTAGAATATGAAGTTTCTAAAAATAGACTAAATCAAATTAAAACCATTAAATCTCTCACCGATATAAATGAGTTGGACTATAAAGTTCCAGAACTACGTGCAATTTCTCTTTACCTAGAAAAAAGCCATAGACATCCCTTTAGTGAAAATAACTTAATTATCGAAACTTCCAATGAAAACTACAATATCCCCACAGGCAATGGCATCACACTCATTAAAAACCTAAACGAAATCTTTCTAAAACACAATCCAGATATTGTTCTATCATCTTTTGGAGACCAAGTTATTTTTCCCTATTTATTCAAAACAGCTCAGGAGAACCACCTAACTACTGAATTCGATAGAGATAAAACTAGTTTAATTAGACGTTCCATCCAAACACAAGGAACAAGTTTTAACACCTACGGTACCATTGTATACAGAGCACCTTCCTATCCATTGTTTGGTAGATGGCATATTGATTCGCGAAATAGTTTCGTATACAAAGAAGCAGAACTAATCGGAATCATTGAACTTTCACGTATATCCAGACTACCTGTACAAAAAATGGCAAGAGCTTCCACAGGAAAAGCACTCACTTACATTGAAGTTGATGTTGCCTTACGAATGAACTACCTTGTGCCTTGGCAAAAAAGTGCTCTTGAATCAGAGAAATCTGCCTTGCAGTTGTTAAATGCTGACAAAGGAGGACTTGTTTTCCAAGCCGATATATCAAATGGATTTGTGTTAGAAAACGTCGCACAACTTGATTTTTCTCAAATGTATCCGAGTATCATGGTAACTCATAACATCTCTCCTGAAACAATCAACTGCCTCTGTTGCGAAAACTCAATTGACATAGAAAAGGTGCCGTCACTTGGGTATCGTATTTGTTCTAAACGAAAAGGTATTGTTTCGGAAGCATTGGCTCACATAGTCCAAAGACGAAATCATTATAAAGAACAAAAAAAAAACAATCATCCCAATTCCATCAATATTCAATCCAAACAATCAAGTTTAAAATGGATGTTAGTTACCTCTTTTGGTTATCTAGGTTACCGAAATGCTAAATTTGGAAAACTCGAGAGTCATGAAGCTGTTACCGCTTTTGGACGAGAAAAACTAATCACTGCTAAAGAAGTATCTGAAGAATATCAATACAAAGTTGTACATGGAATCACAGATAGTATCTTCATTCAAAAAAAAGATAAAAGTCCAATTACAAAAGAAGATCTAACAACTATTTGTTTAGAAATTGAAAAACGTACAAAAATTAGAATGGAAGTAGAAGGGATTTACTCTTGGTTATGTTTTCCACCCTCCACGCAGGATGAAAAATTACCAGTGGCAAACCGTTATATGGGAAGATTTACAAATGGTCAATTCAAAGGAAGAGGCATCATTACAAGAAGAAAAGACTTTCCAAAATTAATTCGTGATGCTCAAAACCAAATGATCCAATGGATGTGCCAATTCAAAACAATTGCTGAAATGCAAAAAAAAGAATCTGAGATCATGAAAATCTTTTATCATTATGACAACAAACTTGTAACAGGCGATCTTAACTGGAAAGATTTGGTAATCCAAAAATCTACTTCAAAAGAACCAGAAGATTATACTGTTGATGCTCCTAGCACCATTGCCGTTAAAGACCTACTTGGCATGGGTGTTCGTGTCCAAGCTGGCGAAAAAATCAAATACATTGTTATCAACCAAAAATCTGAAAAAAAAGGAGATAGGTATCTAACCTTAGAACGAATGGAAAAAAAATTAAACAAAAATGAAAAGATACGATCCACCAGAAAAAAAATCGAAATGGATCCTACTCCACCACACTATTCTGAAAAACATAAATTCAGGAACCAAACACAAAAGAAAGATAAGATTGTAACCCATCCAACAACCCAAACAAAAGAAACAAACAACAAAATAAACGGAAATACTCCAATCCTAAATACAAACGGAATTGATCAGTTTTTAGACAAGTCACAAAACAAGGATACAAATTGGATTCCGAATTTCAAAGGAATGACCAACGAAACGCCAAAATATGATGAAAAATACTACAGAAATTTATTGGTAAAATGTTTTAAAGAGATTTGGATCGGAATTTCCACTTTCAAAAACTTTGATATTCTAATTAGCGAAGAAACATTTTTACCCTTCTCATTCGAAAAAAATCAAAACTACAACAAAACTATCAATAAAGCGAATTCCATTTTTATTGCATAAATCACAAAAAAATTAGGCAAAAAAATTCAAAGATTCTCTTGTTAAATGAGAAAAAAGACCGCCAAACAAAAAAATATTTGAACTCAAAATATTCGAATTAAGAATCAGATTCACTTTTTACTCAATGGGACTGAGGGGGCGAAGCTATGCTAATCCCTAAACTCAAACGAACCAAAATAGGATATTATGTCTCATAAATAGGCAAGCACTGATTTTATACAAAATTTGAATCAAAAATACAATACAAGTAAAACACCTTCAAAACCTGTTAAACGAAATACAAAGATCAGACAGAAAATTAAAATTAACCCATAATGCGCCTTTTAAACAACAAAAAACTTTAAACGCAATACAGAGATCATTCGTTATGCGACATTTTATAAAATGAAATCAAAATGAAAAAAAATAAATCCAGTTACTTCATTATTTCTTTCTTCTTCATGTTTTCTTGTACTTTAGATATTAGACAACTTCCTACTCCCGTTAAAATTTCAGAAGTTGAGAATAAAGAAACTAAAATCAATTTGTCTATCAGAACTTTTCAAATTGAAAATGAACTATTAGCTGAAATTCAACCAGCATGGAAGTATACATTTACTTCCTATCTAAAAAATGATTATTTTATTTCTAATAATGTAATATTCTCTGATTCAAAAAACGAAAACAAGGATTTTTATGAAATTGACATCTTGATGAAACCTATCTTAAACGAAGTAAGAAATTATTGGCTAAGTTTACCAGTAATTTTTCCATTTACTGGATATTGGCCAATACATTACAGAGAACTTGAATATTCCATTAACATACATTATTCAGTGTACAAAAACCATAATTTAATATATTCAGATAATATCTTCGAAAAAGACAATCTTACACTATATTTTTATGGACTAATTAGAACTCAAAAATTTGAAAATTTAATTGAAGATACAAACTTAAGGGCGATCAATTCATGCGTAAAATCTATATCATTATACTTATTTCAACATTAATTCAATCAAATTGTGTTACTATTCCTGACTTTCCAAGCAACAAATCTCCTGAATGTAGTGCCTATTATTTCCCTATCAGAAAGCAATTAATTTTGCATCGAGAGAATCAATGGGCAGCACCCGCAGGAATAACATATTTGTCCTTAATAATTGGATTTGCCATTGGAAATGATGGGCTTATTCCCCTGTTAAGTATACCTTTTCTTGTTTACAATGAATACCATAGTGCAAATAAAAAATTTAAAGAATATATTGATTTACACTGTAACCAATAAAACGTCGCATAACAGCACCTTAACGCTTCGCTTCGGCACGAGGCCTCGCTCGGTCTGCGACACATAGGCTTTCTGTCACTCGTTTGCATCCGCAAACTACGTGCCAGTCCCTAACGTCCCCTTCAGGGACTCAGGGTCAGCCTACGTCGTTAAGGCTAGTTCGTTATACGCCATATGTTAAATGTATGCCTCAGGACATGGGTAACACTTTTGTAGCAAGACATAGGTAACACTTTCAAGTTATTCATCCCTTTAGA